>JAHDRK010000096.1 GCA_018433345.1 Syntrophobacterales bacterium
ACTTCCCCGCGCCGGTCAACGACGCCGAGCAGCCTGACAAAGCGCGTCGTGAGGATCGTCGTCTTACCTGAACCGGCCGGTGATTCGACGTGGAATGAGCGGCCGGTATCCAGCACTTCGAGACGGGCCGATTCGTTTCCTTGTTCAGAGGTCATGGTTTTTCTCCGGTTCATCCCCTTCATCGCTTTCGTCGACAAACGACTCTCTGAGACCCTGAACGCAGAGAGTGAGGAAGCCGCAGTCGGCGCAGGCGTTTTTTCGATCCCTCTTACGTGAAAAGGGATAGGGTGAAGGATCGAAGGTGCCTGCCGCCAATCGCTCGCCCATGTCGGCTATGATCTTTTCCCAATCTTCCAGGGAATCCTCGAGACCGGCTATGAACCGGTACCCTATTTCGGCGATCGTCTTTATGTGAATGTAACCGCCGCTCAAGCCGTAGGGGGCGGTCGGCTGAAGTCCCTTGACACGACCGTCACGGAGGGCCATAAGGTAGACCGCCAACTGGGGATCCAGGAAATTGCCGGTCACGTCAGGCCCCGAGGGTAGGGTTCCCGTTTTATAGTCCAGGCACGCCCAGCCGGAATCGGGATTGAAATCCACGCGGTCGATGACACCGTTAAGGGGGAAGGGGCAGCGGGAGATCGACAGATCGGAAAATGCGATTTCCTCCGCCACGCATCGCCAGCCCTCCGCCCGGTGTTCCCTTTCCATGTCCAGCCAAGAACCTAGGATTCCCGGGTACTTGGATTCAGGAGACCCTAGGAGCCTTTCCATTTCAAGGCGCCAGTTGATCGAACCACCCGCGTCCGCTGAAAAGACATTCTCCGTGCACCGGCGGAGCACCTCCCATGCCTCGCCACGGTCTTCCAGGGATTCCATGTTCAAGTCGCGCATTTTCTTCGTAAACAGCGCCAAAACACGGTGAATCCGCTTCCCCCGTTCCCGGGGACTCGGAGGTGGTGTCACCTGTTCCAGGGGTTCTATCCCAAGGAGAATATTTACAAGAAACTTGAACGGACAGGCGAGAGCTGTTTTCAAACGGTACGGCGAAAGCCCCCTCCTCAGCCGTGCACGGAAAAGATTCCCCGGCAGGGGATCGTCGACGGGACACGGTAGACCTTCGCCGTTTGCTGAAGCAAGCAGAAGACCTTTCCAGGCCGAGCGGAACCACGTAACTCGCATCCACGCGGCATTCGGCTCGAGCCAGATATCACATATGTCCGTTTCGGCCTCCTCCGGCCAGAAGGGCGAGGGGGTGAGGGGCGTGTCTCCATTCTGTTCCGCCCGCAACAGGGTTGTCGCGGGCGCCGATCGGAGGATGCGGCGAAAGGCCGCTTCTGCGAAGACGAACTGACTTTCGGAGGTGCCGCCCTGGATCAGCGCCCTCTCGGATCCGTCCAGTAAAGGAAGCGGGCGGACCGGTCGGGGAAATGACCCGTCGTTCATGTTCATGAGGTAGAGCCTGTCGAATTCGAGCCCCCGGGCTTCGATGATTCCCATTACCTGGATTCCCGCATCCTCCGGCCGTTCGGCCTGAGTTCGCTCTCTCGAGGAATGGGTCGAGAGCCAATCGAGAAATTCAGGGCCGTTGACGAGGACATCACCCATATAAGCACGCATTTCGGCGACAGCGCCGGACAGGTGACGCCAAGCCAGACTGTCTTCCTCGTCGGCCGTAACGGGAAAGCCAAGCGCCGTCCAGGTCTCTTCCATCCAGTTCACCCATTTCGAAAGGGGTTGCCTCTTTCCTTTGATAGCTTGGCGCAGGCCATCCAGGATCCGCCATGTATCATCGCGAATGATGTCACGTCCCGGATCCTCCGGCAGTCCCTTCAACGAACGCTTCAGTTCGTTCAAATTGCCGTCGATTCCCTCCGACCGCCACAGGCGGTCGGCACGGGCGAGCGTGCCGCGCCTGCCTCGCCAAAATCCGTAGTAAGAGGAAAGCATGAGGGTTAAAAGCGTTTCACGCCTCTCTCCTTCCATGAAAAAGCGAAGTGGAAGAGCGGCCGCCTTGACCAGGGGGAGCGACGAAAGGACCGGTCCAAGCGTCATGTTGAACCAGCATTCTTTTCCCCGTGGGGTTCCAAGGACATCGGTGAGGTGCGCTTCCAGAGCGTCTCTGATCGCTTCCAGATCGGGAACGATAACGCCGATCCGGTGAAGCGGAACGTTCAGTGCGTCTTCGGCGAGACGGCGGCACAGGTAGATGATTTCCTGCTCCGGAGTGGGGAGTGACACCGCTGAGACCGTCCCGGCGGGTCGATCGTTTTCGTTGTTCGGCACCTGTCGGCAAAGGCTGGAAAGCACGGCGAACAGTTCCCGTTCAACGGGGGAGGGAAACTCGAACCCCAGGGCGGCAAATTCGGAAGGCGCAGGAATGGATCCATCCTCCAGCCCTCGGGCGACGTGTAGGGCAAGTTCGCTTGGATGGAAAAAACCCTCCTCCGACAGGCGCGATCCGAAGAGCCCACAGACATGCCTTCGCCACTCCACGAGAGGTGTCGAGGGCCTTCCGGCAGCCGGATTGATTCCGTGGCGCACGAGGACGCCGAAGGTGTCGTCCACTTGGCGGCAGAGATCGGCGGTTGGTTCAAGAGGTGATGGGGGCGGAGCGTTGTTTAAAATCGACTTCCATATTCCCATCCTGAACATATCGGGCGCGGGAAGGGTGACCGGCCACGAGTCGGTCCACTCTCTCTCGATCCACGCGTTTAGACTGATCACGTCCGGCAGTTCCCATCCCTTTTCACCCTGCGAGATACGGTCTTTACGGAGTTCCCTGACCAGCTTTCGGGCGAGACGGCCTGTGGATGTAAGAAGGAGTCTTTCGCGCGCTTTCGTCCTTTCCATTCGGTCACCCGGGTGTTGTATCATTGATTTCGACGTCACTGTACTTCAATGGCAACGGTGAGGCAAGTCTCTATGAAAAAGCGAGGGGCGAGAGGCTATGAGTTATGAGTTATGGGCACGGCTTTGCCGCAGGTGATAGGCGATAGGCTATGGGGTATAGGCTATGGGCGAGGGGTGAAGGGCGAGGGGTGAAGGGCGAGGGGTGAAAGGTTGGGGGCGAGGAGGGTTCTGGGTTCAAGGTTAGCTGAAAGGGTCACAAAAATTACCCCTGTTCATCCTGAGCCCTCCTACAAGCGGGAGAGCCCTGTTAAAAGGTTCAACATGAACGGTCTTACATGCCGGGGATTATTACAAGGCTGCCGGAATTTGCAAATGTCGAAACAGATGTTTATATTACAGAAAAATATTCGTGCAGTTTTAAGGTGGAAGCAGCGAGATTGAGGAGCGAACGATGGGTATTATAAAGATCAGTTTCACTGATGATCGAGGTGTGGGTGATGTCGGAGGCGAGGGGACGCCCTCCCAGGTATCGACCAGGTATTTTGAGCCGTTGGTCACCATTTATCGTCGCGTGTGGCGCCCGGCCGTCGATATAAGCGAGAGGGAGAACTTCTATACCGTCGTAGTTGAACTTGCCGGGGTTCGGAGCGACGATCTCCACGTGGAAATCAGCAACAGGACGGTCAGGATTTATGGAATAAGGACTGAAAGGGTTCGCCAAAATGCCATGCGATATCATCTCGCAGAGATCACATATGGATATTTCGAACGTGTATTGACACTTCCGGTTCCCATAGACAGGAATAACGTGGAGGCGGTTTTTTCCGAAGGTCTCCTGGAGATTCGGATCCCGAAGGCGGCTGCCAAAACAGCGATTCGCAGAATCCCCATAACAAGAGAAGGCTAGAAAGCCGGTTCCGCCGAAACGAACTGACTACTATGCCAGGAGGAAATAATGATCGAGCAACAGCTTTCGGCAGACCTTAAAGACATAAAAATACCCGAAACAATTTCCATATTGCCGGTTTTCAATGTGGTTGTATTCCCCCACATGACCTTTCCCATGGAAGTCATGGGAGATCGGGCCTTGAGCTTGGTAGACGAGGCCATGACGGGAGACCGGCTGATCGGTCTTGTTACGACGAAGCGTCAACCCGAAGATGAACTTCCCAAACCCGACGAGATTTATCATGTAGGTACCGTGGCGGCAATCCTGAAGATGGCCAAGTCCGACGAAAACAAGGCACAGCTTATTTTGCAAGGCGTGAGTCGTTTCCGTATAACCGAATTTGTGGATGGAAAACCCTATCTGATGGCTCGAATTGAGCCTCTTAAAGAGAGGGAGGCCAAGGGCATAGAAATAGAGGCCCTCATGGCCAACCTGGTGGGCCTGTTTGACAGGATTGTCAAACTTTCCCCCTTTCTCCCGCAGGAATTCGGAAACATGGCCAAGACAATCAAGAATCCGGGTATCCTTGCCGATATGATCGCCACGGTCATTAATGCCGAAGTAGAGGAGAAGCAAAAGGTTCTCTAAACTTTGGATGTCAAGAACCGTCTCGAGATGGTGACGAGACTGGTAAACCACCAAGTTGAGATTCTTGAGCTGGGCAACAAGATTCAGAACCAGATTAAAGGTGATTTTGACAAGAGCCAGCGGGAATATTTTCTGCGCCAGCAGTTGACGGCCATCACGGAGGAGCTGGGAGAAGGCGAAGACGAAGGGAAGGTTGAAGTTGAGGAATATCGGTCGAAGCTTGAAGCGATGGATCTTCCCGAGGAGGCCCGCAAGGAGGCGGAGCGGGAACTTTCTCGTCTGGCCAGGATGCATCCCTCTTCCGCCGAATATACGGTGGCGAGCACCTACCTGGACTGGATAACATCGCTTCCTTGGAACATCAGGACAGAGGACAACCTGGACATCAAGCGGGCACGCAAGATACTCGACGAAGACCATTATGGTCTCGAAAAGGCCAAGCGGAGAGTCATTGAATACCTGGCGGTGAGAAAACTAAAGCCCGACACGAAGGGTCCGATTCTTTGTTTCGCCGGACCTCCGGGGACGGGAAAAACATCGCTGGGAGCTTCCATAGCCAGGGCTCTGGGCCGGAAATTCATCCGGATCTCCCTGGGCGGAGTAAGGGATGAGGCCGAGATACGAGGGCACCGGCGGACTTATGTGGGAGCCCTTCCGGGAAGGATTATCCAGGGACTGAGGCGGGCCGAGTCAAAAAATCCCGTGTTTATGTTGGACGAGATCGACAAGCTGGGAAGCGATTTTAGGGGGGATCCTTCCTCGGCGTTGCTCGAGGTGCTCGATCCTCAGCAAAATCATACCTTTGTGGACCACTATTTGGATGTGAGCTTCGATCTTTCGGAAGTCATGTTCATTACCACCGCCAATATTCTTGAAACGATTCCTCCCGCTCTCCTGGATCGTCTCGAAGTGATAGAGTTGCCGGGGTACACGCTGGACGAAAAACTGAAGATAGCGGAGCGTTACCTTATACCCCGCCAGGTGATCGAAAATGGGCTCAATCCCGGACAGATAAGGTTTACAAAGGCGGCGAAGAAGGAAATCATATCTTCCTACACGCGGGAGGCGGGCGTAAGAAACCTGGAGCGGGAAATAGCGAACGTATGCCGAGGCGTCGCCAGTTCCGTCGCTTCGGGAGAAATAACGAAGGCGGTAATCGGCGTAAAGAATTTATACAAATACTTGGGTCCTCCGAAGGTCGTCTCCGAGATCGGCACGCGCATCTCGAAGCCGGGGGTCGTTATAGGACTCGCCTGGACACCGGTGGGGGGAGAATTGTTGTTTATAGAAGCCACGGCCATGAAAGGGAACAAGGAATTGATATTGACCGGGCAGCTTGGTGATGTGATGAAGGAGTCCGCCATGGCGGCCTTGAGCTTCATGCGTTCAAACGCCGAGGCGGTAGGCGTGGACAGGGATTTTTACGAAAAGATGGATATTCATATCCATGTACCGGCCGGTGCGATCCAGAAAGACGGACCCTCGGCGGGGGTGGCGATTCTTACCGCACTTGCATCTCTATTGACCCAGCGTCCCATCAAAAAGGATCTGGCAATGACGGGGGAAATCACCCTAAGGGGGGCGGTATTGCCCGTGGGGGGCATCAAGGACAAGGTCTTGGCGGCCCATCGCTGGGGGATCAAGACGGTCATCCTTCCGAAGTGGAACAAGAAAGATCTCGACGACGTACCGAAGGATGTTCAAAAGGACATCAGGTTTCATTTCGTCGATGAAATGATGGACGTAATAAAGTTGGCGCTTTCATCCAAGAGAGTCAATGTCACCTCGGGCGCCGTGATAGAGGGAAGTTAGTGGCATCAATCAACGCGTAAATGTGACGCCGGCGGCCGTTTTGGTATCGGGAGCCGGCGTTTTTTGTGCATGTGATCAGTTTCATAGGATTATTATATCTTTTTAGTCCGATTCCATTAAAGTATTTTTTCTAAATGCCGATATAATAAGAACTTTGTAGTGTGCTGTTTGGTTCGGTTTTTTACCGATGTTGAAGGCGGCATCGAAGAAGGGGGGGTCGAAGTCGCCTTTCTTTGTATGTGCGTGCGGGTATGTGCGGGTA
>JAHDRK010000035.1 GCA_018433345.1 Syntrophobacterales bacterium
CAAGAGGTCCGCGGCTTCCATCAGGTCCTTGTCTATCGTGATACTTCCTTCGTAATGAAGCTCCGCCTGGGTCACGGTCGCCCTGTGCAGTTTCGATTTAAGCATCGTTCGTAACATTACATCCCTCACTTTCATGGAATATCCAGCGGTTCGCCAAATACATAATTGTCGATCAATCTCGGCCGACCGACGCGAACCGCCAGTGCTACAACGGATTCTCCTTCGATCTTCTCCACGTCCTTCAGTGTTTCCGTATCGCAAATTTTTACATAGTCGATATCGGTGTGCTCATGCCCCGCAATGAAGTCGCGAACGGCCTTTATGATTACCGACGCATCTCGTTCACCTCTGTCGTAGAGCTCTTTCGCGATTTTCAAACCCCTGCTCAGGCTCAACGCCGAATTGCGTTCCTCGGGCTCGAGATAGGAATTCCTGGAACTCATGGCAAGGCCGTCCGCCTCCCTGGTGGTATTCACCCCGACAATTTCCAGGTCCATGTTCAGGTCTTTCACCATCCTTTTGATCACCACAAGTTGCTGAAAATCCTTTTTCCCGAAAATTGCTTCATGGGGCTTGACGATATTAAACAGCTTGGTACACACCGTAGCCACGCCCCTGAAATGAATCGGCCGTGATCTCCCGCAGAGATTGCGACTTACCTCTTCCACCGTTACATATGTCTGGTACCCGGGAGGATACATGCTTGTCGCGTCCGGGTAAAATATAGTGTCCACTCCCACCTCGGAAGCCAACCGTTCGTCACGCTCGAAATCGCGGGGATATTTTTCAAAATCCTCCCCCGGACCGAACTGTGTGGGGTTGACAAAGATGCTTATCACCAGATTATCAGCCCGCCGCCGGCCTTCCCTCATAAGATTCAGGTGTCCTTCGTGAAGATAACCCATGGTCGGAACGAAAGCGATGCGCTTACCGGCGAGCCTCAGTTCCTCGGCCAGTTTTTGCATTTGTTTATTATCCCTGGCAATCTCCGCCATTTATTCTCCCGAAACCGCACAAAAAAGCCTTCCCACGGAATGGTCGGGAAGGCCTATCGGTCACATCGATTTCAAGATTTTTGTTCCCTCCGTCCCAGTCCTTCCAAGGGATCCAGGCGGTTTTGAGTGCTCAGTTAGCAAAGAAAAATACCCTTGTCAAGTTTTTTTATGAACCGATCGAAACAAAAATTGCATGCCGACCTCAGGATGGGCGCGACGGCGCGAAAACAGTCTGAACACTAAAGGGCGTTCGACAGAAGGGCGAATTCTTTCACGGAAAGTGTTTCGGCACGACGTCCCGGGTCGATTTTCGCCTTTTCCAGGGCATCGGCAATGCGTTCCCGCTCAAGTTCGATGAATGGGTTGGAGGCGAGACTGTTAAAGAGGGTCTTTCTGCGCTTTGAAAATCCGGCGCGAACTACTTTTTTAAACACGTCTTCATCTTTTACCTCGAAGATCGGCCCTTCACGGGCGGTTAATTTAAGAACGATCGACTCCACCTTGGGCTTCGGGAAAAAGCACCTCGGAGATACGTTGATCACCCGATCAGAATCAAGATACATGGCGGTCATAACCGATATAGACCCGTAGCGAGGACTTCCCGGCCCCGCGAGTATCCGTTCCGCGAGCTCCCGTTGAAACATGAGGACGGCGGCCTCGATGTAACGTCTGAAATCTATCATCCTGAACAGGATTTGAGACGATATGTTGTACGGTATGTTCCCTACCACGTGGACTTTCTCGCCGGAAGAGGAAACAGCCGCCGAAAAATCGTATGCCAGGATATCTCGGTTTACAATAGTCACGTTAGTCCGCCCGGCCATTTCATCTTGAAGGATCTCAACCATGCGCCGGTCTATCTCCACGGCTATCACCTCTTTGACTCTGTCGGCCAGTATCCCCGTCATAAGGCCCACGCCCGGACCTATTTCCACGACCCTGTCTCCCGGACCGATATCCGCGCTTTCCACAATACGGCTCATAATATTTTTATCGACCAGGAAAGACTGGCCATAGCGCTTAAGCGGCCGCGCATCGTATCGATCGAGAATTTTCTTCGGCGTGGTCATTTTTAGCCGCCCTGTAGAGATCTTGCCCGGTATCCCAAGTTTTACGCGATCGTAAAAAGTACAAAAATCCTAATGTCTCTCCGGCGGTGGCATACAAAACATATTTAATACACTGCATCAACCTTTGTGGGCACTAAGGTACCCATAAGGGTGAACGACGACAAAGGGGATCCTCGACTTTTTGCGGGGTCGTCAACTCCATCAAAACCCGAAGAAGAGTGGGGCCCCCACGCAAAATCACTCTTTCGCTATGGGACAAATATCGTTGGAGTACTTCCGCTTTCTTGCTTTTCTCCTACCGAAAATCCGCAGTACACGCACCGGTAATCGTACTTGTCACCCTGTGGAAGTACCAATAATAAATGTTTCCTCACCGGTACCGCCTGCCGGCATCTCGGACAGAAGAGTTCCGTGGCGTCAAAGTCGTCGTATTGATGATTTTGTCTCATGACTCTCGATCGATATCACTTTCCGGTATTTCTTCGGCCTGCCGAAGCCAGACCTCGGCCTCGCTGTCACTGGGTGCACGATAGTCGCCTCTCGGCGATAACGATCCACCGGAACCGATTTTGGGACTGTCGGGAACACAGCTCCGTTTGAACTGGCTGGTCTTGAAGAAACGGCGCAGATATTCCAAGAGCCACTTCTTGATCTCTCCGATGGTGTATTCATTGCGCCGATGTTCCGGAATATCGGGCCAAGCCCCGATATTCCGGTCGCGCCAGGCGCAATAGGCCATGAAGGCCACCTTGGACGGCCTATAGCCGTAGCGGGTTATATAGAAATTATTGAAATCTTGTAACTCATAGGGACCGATGACGGCTTCCGTCAACTGTGACGGTGCCTCTTCGTCCGTTCCGGGAACAAGTTCGGGACTGATTTCGGTTTCCGCTATATCCATGAGAATCGACGCAGTTTCTTGGTCGAACATTCCCGACGACGCCGCCCACCGGATAAGGTGGGTGACCAGTGTTTTGGGGACTCCGGCGTTGACATTATAATGCGACATGTGGTCGCCCACCCCGTAAGTACACCAACCCAGGGCGAGCTCGCTCAAATCC
>JAHDRK010000038.1 GCA_018433345.1 Syntrophobacterales bacterium
ATTCTTCGGAAGACAATTCTATAGCCTCAAATCCGTACTTTTTCTGAAATCTGGGGAGGTGGTACGCAAGATCCCGCTCGTGTTCATTGGTGCGTAGCCAGAAATGCACTTCGAAGAGATTCAAAAGAATCAACCTGATATCTTCGGGGAGTTTGTCGAGCGCCTTCTGGTTGACAAGCCAGGTTTCCGTGCCTGCGTAATTTACGGGGGTCCAGAGGAGATAGTCACAAAGGTCGAAGAATCCCATGCTTTCAGAACCCATCATGTCTCCCCACGAAGCTCCTTCCACCACGCCGGAAGCAAGCCCTGTATATGTTTCTCCGCCCGGCATGTAAACGGCCGCGCCACCTATCTCAGTGAGGTATTTTGCGAGTGTCCCCGTAGTACGTATTTTAAGCCCCTTGAAATCTTCAAAGGTTCTTGTGGGTCTTTTCGTTACGATTTGTGTGCCGTAGACGCGGTCCGTTGAGTAGTACACTCCGTACTTGGCAAGGGATTCCCGCATCATTTCTTCGAAACCCATCCATTTGTAATAATAAGCTATTTCCCAAGTATTTCGAAAATTGAAAGGAAGACCGGATGCGATTTGGCCCAAGGGAACTTGTGAGGAGTAGTATTGAGGTGGTGACACGGCCACTTCAATCATTCCCCTTTTTACTGCGTTGAACATTTCCTGTGATGGAATCAACTGGCCCTCCGTGTACAATTCGAAAACGAGGCGGCCGTTGGTTCTCTTTTCTATCTCATTTTTCATCCAGACAGCACTTGGTCTATAAGATGCGCTTGACAAAGGCCAATGGGTCTGGACCCTCCATTTGATCGGTTTATCTCCTGCTGCAATTTCCTGTACGTTAACGGCGAAGGCAAAGCACACTACACTCAGTGAAACTGAGAACATGCACAATTTTTTCATAACGCTATTTTTCATCACAAATTACTCCCTTCATTTATTATTGGCGTCTTTTGACGCTTCAAGCAAAATTTATGATCTTTTTCACTGATTAGAATTTGTGCGATCAGGTGAGACGAACCGTCACTACAACTGTGGGAAGGTTTATCATATCCGAGGAAAATTTCGGAATTTCTAAAGAGATTACGTCTGGTGCAGAAGGAAAAAATCGGTATCCCTTTATGGGAAAGACAAAATAATTTGGATAAGCTTTTCACGTCGAAGAAATTGATGGGGGTTTGTTTTCGGAGTATAGGGGTCTGATTCATAGGAGTGAGGTTTTTCTAAATATAGCCATTCAGTTAATTTTCAATTTAGATGTTCTCTTCGGGCAGTAAGCTTATGACCAATAGATATAGCTGAGGATATGCGATATCGTAAGTGCAGCCGATAATTATTTTGCATACCGATACCTTTGTTCAGCTCCAATCGCCTATCTTTTCCTCGGACTATATATCTCGCATAGAATGAGCCTTTTCCGCAGACGTAACATCTACATGCGGAATGGGCAATGTTGGTTTATTGTGGGTAAAACAAGAGGTTCAGATCAATGAACGAACTGCCAAAATGAACCAAATAACAAAGAAAAGCAGAAGTTATGAAGGATATCAGATGGGGGCTTCCCGTGAGACAGGCGGCGCGTTGCTCATCGACTGCGTGATAACCGCCTCCTTCGATTTTACAGGGATGGGTGATTTAAGAATCACATCCGGAGCATGGGTTCCTTTTACACTCGAGGCCTTTCTAAGAATCAGGGGAATCAGGCAGATCGTAGAGGGTTTCGTCCACCTTCGGGCCGGGTTTTTTTGTCCGACCTTTCCGCCCGCCGGACTCCGTCGCGAAGGGGTTGTCGTCGGTGAGAAGATCGCCCAGTTCTTCCTCGATTTTTTCAGGGTCTTCACCCCGGGCCACGCGGTCGAGGGCCTCCGCCATTTCCGGGTTCAGGTCCAGTCCCGTTGATTCGGCCACTTTTTTCAGAAGGCGTGCCGCCACCCTTGGATCCTCTTCGTCCAGTCCCTCCGTTTCACGGGCGAGCATCTCCATGGCCCGCTCCATGCGCGCTTCGTCCAAGGCCGGTGCCTCTCCGTCAGGTCCTTCTTCCTCGTTGCGCCGGCCCGCCGACATTGTGGAAAAAACGGACATCTGTCTCTTCAGTTTCACCTTTTTACAGGACGGGCAGAAAGGGATTGTTTCTGTGTCGATCCGCCTGGAGAAAAAATTAAAGATCGTGTTGCACCGTTCACAGTAGAATTCGTAGATGGGCATCTCTCATGGTACCTCGATTGGATTGCATGTTTTCTGTTTTTCCTTGAGTTCTTTGAAGGCGTCTTTCCCGCAGGCGAACATGAGTGACAGGGGCATTACCCGCCGTCCCAGTTCCACCATGCGTCGTACCGTCTCCCGGATGTCCCACTGGGCGTGCCCGTCTTCCCTGAGCCTCGCTATGTGATAGAGTTCGCGCACGTTGACCTTTATCACGACCCGGCGACGGTGTGCGTTGGTCAGGATATAGGGGGCGGCCTCGGGGACGAGGGCCTCGATGCGTTCGTAGGCTTCGTTCGTCCGTTCGATCATTGTTCGAAAGGCCTCCTCCATGCCCGCATCAACGATGGTTTTCGGCACGGTCACGCCGAGGGCGGGATCGTAGTCCCGGGCCAAGATAGTTGCCATGCGGTGCCGTTTCATCTGGGCGAAACAGGAGGCGCTCATGATTACGTCAAAGGTCAGGTCCGCCGTTTCGAATTCCCTGAGAGGCGCGTCCCATGATTCCATGCGCGCGCAGGCGGTCTTCATCAGGGCCTCCTTTTCGTGAAAGGCCAAGGCGCGGGCGATTTCCAGGCAGCGGGAAAGCGGTTGTCCCGACGCGTTCTGGATAAGAGAGGCGATAATCATGTTATCGCCCTCTTTCGTCGCCTCGACAAGAACCACGGAATCGCCTGCGGCCGAAGGTCGATCAGGTCCGGCAATGGTTTTGATTTTTTTCCCCAGGGCTTTTTTCGTGTCGCGGTAGTGGGCGGTGGACTCGGTGTAACGGATCAGCGACGGGGCCGTGTCGCGGGTGGCGTCGAAGAGTCTCCGGCTGTATTCACGCACTTCGGCGAGGGGATGGGACGCCGCGCGACGGATCATGAGCTCCAGGGTCCGGGCGTTGGCTGTCATGCCGAGCTGGCTTTCGGTGGCAAGGGACAGGATGTAGCGTGCGTCTTCCTTGGCCACGTCCTTCCATGCATTGTCGTCGCCGCTCTCTCCGGCGGGTTGGTGGAGAATGGCCTGGTGCAAGTCCACGTAGAGGGCGTTCTGGGCTTGAATTGTTTCGGTAAAAAGATCGGCGAGCCCCGTATTCCGAACTTCTTCTGGAATGACGAAATCGCCGTCGAGGCGGATGTAACGCTGGGATTTTTCCGTGTAGGAGGCCAGTCGGAAGCCTTCGATAAATTCGACGGCCAGCCGGGAAACGCCGATAACATCGATGTTGAATACGGCGTGCTCGGCGATGGAACTGTGCCCCATATCGAAGACGATGGTTCTGTTCGAGCGGCGGGCCTTTTCCACGTCCTCGCGGGCGACGCGGCGCAGCTCGGTCACGGGCCGTGGATCTCTGCTGATCCTGGCGTAGGCCGCCGAAACCGTTTCAGGCGTCAGCCTCTCGCCCGGAGGCAAGAGGCCTTCCTCCATTTCCTTCAGCGTTTCCCGGTCGATGTTGAATCCTGCCAGAACGACGTTCACCCGGAGGTTCCTTTTGCTTCATGTGTGTTGGAATGTTTTATAGCAGGTAGTAACGGTGGGGTCAATTTGGATATATACTTGCAAGCCACGCCGATGATTTGGTGGATGTATTGATGTGAGTGGTCGGTGTTTAGACGATCCGGATTTAACGACCATGACAACCTTGGGCGGCGACTCATACAATATAAACAAGGCGACGGCAAGCAAAAAGGTGCTCCTGTTCTCGGTCTTTATTTTGCCAGGGAAAGGCCGGCTCTTACATGAGGGCCGGGAGCCAGAGGGCGATTTGAGGGAAGGGTATAAGGATCAGCACGACGATAACCAGTGCAAGCATAAGGGGAAGAACACCTTTGAAAATGATATGGAGCGGCACATCCCTGGCCACACCGCTTACCACGTATACATTGACTCCCACCGGCGGAGTGATGACACCGATTTGGGTGATGAGAACGATGACGACTCCGAACCAAATTGGATCGAAGCCTAATCCTGTAATGACGGGATAAAAGATGGGAACGGTAAGCATGACAAGGGCGAGCGAGTCGATGAAGCAACCCCCTATGAAGTATATTAGGAGGATGAGGAGCATGATAATCCATGGGTGAAAGGCCAAGGACGACACCCAGGTGGCAATGTCGAAGGGTATCCGTGTTATGGCCAGGAAGTGACCGAACACCGTTGCCCCCGCGACTATCAGGAGAATCATGCAGGATATCCTCGTGGTTTCCATGAGAGATTCCACGAAACCCTTCCAGCTCAGGCTGCGCTTGACCAGCGACAGTAATAGGGTTCCCAGCGCCCCCACAGCGCCCGCTTCTGTGGGGGTGAATATGCCCAGAAACAGTCCACCCATTACCATGACGAAAAGGATGATCGTTTCCACCATGCCTGAAATGGCGGCGATCTTCCGGCGTAACGTAGTTGCCGGGCCCGGTGGCCCTAAGTCGGGTTTCAGCCGGGTCCAGAGGGCGATTGTAGCAATGAAAAAGCAGGTGAGAATTATGCCGGGCACGATCCCTGCCATAAAGAGTTTGCCTATGGATTGCTGGGTCATGATGCCGTAGACGATGAATATGACACTGGGGGGGATTAGAATACCCAGGCTGCCGCCGGCTGCGACGACCCCCGTTGCCAGTTCGGGCCTGTAGTTGAATCGTTTCATCTCGGGCAGCGTGACTGCCCCCATGGTTGCCGCAGTGGCGTTAGTGGATCCACAGATAGCGGAAAAGCCGGCACAGGCTCCTATGGTGGCGATAGCCAGGCCGCCTGGCTGGTGGCCAAGGAAAACGTAGGCGGCGTCGAAAAGGCGCTTGCTGATCCCGGAATGAAAGGCGATCTGTCCCATGAGCACGAAGAGCGGTACTACGGTCAGACTCTGTGAACCGAAAATGCTCAGGAAATCCTTTGCCACCAGGTTCATGGCGGCGTCGAAGTTTATAACGTAGCCGAATCCGACAAAGCCCACGATGATCATTACAAAAGCCACCGGCATGCCGGTAAAGATGAGGACGAAGAGAAGGGCTATTCCGATTATGCCGATCGCGGTGGGTGTCATGAACGTCGTATCCTAACGAGAGTGAGGTACAGTTGGAAGAACAGGATTAAACAGAGAAATGCGCAACCGGCGGAAATGCCCAAGGCGAGCGGATAAACAGGAATCTGAAGGGTTTGGGATGTTTCTCCGGTAGCCTTGAGATAAAAACCGTAGGAGGCGCTTTGGCGGGTGACGATTGAAAACATGATCAATGCCGCGAGAGTGTTGACTCCGTCAATATACAACCGCGTCCGCCTGGGAAGTCTTTCCAAGAGAAAATCCACCGCGATATGGCTTTTTGTCACGGTGGTATAGGCCAGCGACAGTGAAACGGCGAGGGTTGCCAGGAACCCGACCATATCATGGGCGCCTGGGATAGGGGAGCGAAAAAAACGCAGCAGTACGTCGGCACAAACGAGAAGCATCATCGACGCCACCGATGCGGCGGCCGCCCAGTTTACGACTTGGGCGGCCTTGAACAGAAAATGTTCTTGCCTTTTCATGACATTCGGCTGTGTTCCAGTTCCACTTGCTATTCGGCAAGGTGACTATCAATAATTTTTTGCAACGTTTCCAGGGCCTTTCCGCCGGGAAGTCCCTTGGCTTCAGAAGCGGAGACATAATCGTCGAGAACGGGTTGGACGGCCCTTCTCCATCGTTCGTTCTCTTCCTCCGGCAAGGGGATTATCTCGTTGCCCAGTTCCAGCGTAAAGGTCCTGCCGGCTTCGTCTTCCTTGTCCCATACCGCTCCGTGCCGGTCGATCCATTCGGCGCTCACTTCTTCAAATATACGTTGGACCTCCGGCGACAGAGAGTTCCATTTCCGCAGGTTCATGACCACGAACATGGCGGTGGTGTATCCAATTGCGGTACATTCGGTTGTAAAGTTGATTACCTCGGCCTGTTTCCATCCCTTGAGCGTTTCGATGGGGGCGAAGGTGCCGTCAACGACGCCTTTCTGGAGGGCCTCGTAGGTATCAGGTTGCGGCATGCCCACCGGGACGGCTCCCAGGGCCCTCGCCACCTTTTCACTAAGACCGGTGGAACGTATTCTTAGGCCTCGGATTTCGTCCAGATTTCGCACAGGTTTCTTTGTATGCAGGAGGCCCGGACCATGGGCGTGAATCAGGAGCACCTTGACATCTTGCAATTCGACGGGTTTCATTATCTTGAAGAATTCGTTGGCCACGCGGGTCGCCGTCATTCCGTCGGGATATCCCATGGGCAGGTCGAGGGCTTCCATCACGGGGAAGCGACCCGGCGTGTAAGCGAAACAAGACATGCCCAGGTCTGATATACCCTGTACTACACCGTCGTAACACTGGTTTGCGTTGGTAAGTGTGCCGCCGGGAAAGAGGTTGAACTTTATTTTCCCTTCCGTCCGTTTTTCGATTTCCTTTGCCCAAGCCTCTGCGGCGAGTGCCTGGCCGTGAGTCGGCGGAAAGAAGATGCTGTAATTGAGAGTCTGTTGCCTTGCTTCGGCAACAGTAACCATGACCGAGGTAAGAGAAACGAACAGAGCTGTTGCCGCAACAAAAACCTTCATGGCGATACATCGTACCATTTGATTCATGGTACCCCCTCCTTGACAGTAATATTGAATATAAATGTTAAATGATTTTCACCGGCGCGGTCCTGTGTGTCTCTGATCAGCCGGCGGCGGCCGGAGAGCCTGCTTCCCCGGAATAAAGAGGGAAGCAGGCGTCAATAGATATAAGACGCTGGATTATTATGATAAAAGGTGATGGGGTGCAGAAAACGCACTTTTTTTATGTGGTGTTGAGTGGCATTCATCATCGTTGACGTTTCCGACCGTTTGGGGACCAGCACACCATCCTGCACGGTTTTCATGGTATGGTCGCAGCTCCTGTCGTTCATGCCGGGCGACGAAGACCTCCCAGGCGTATCACGAGGTCGGCGTATCGGAAGCTCCCTTTGCCTTTTCCAGTTCAGCTTTGTACCTCTCCGCTTCTGCCTTTGCCCTTTCCAGTTCCTGCCTTGCCTTTTCCAGTTCGTCGGATTGTTTGGCCGCTTCCTTTTTTTCTCTCATTTGGTCTCGAAGTTCGTCGTAGCCCACGTAAATCGCCAGTGCGCCGCCAAGAAGAAGTGCGATGGGTATTCCGCCCGCCAGCAAGGTGAGGAACTGGTTCCAGAAGATCGCCACTCCCAATAGACCTACTACCGCCGCTATTATACCGCCGATCAAAACCTGCATTATTCAAAACCTCCTTCTCAGACGATGTATGTTGTTCACGTAACCAGCATGCCCGGTACCATTAACAGTGGATTTTTACTGCTAACACAAAAAAAAGGCGTCGGCAAGTTGAAAAAGAAAAAAAGCTTGCCAAAAACCAGGGTTTCCTTTAGCGTTACAACTTTGCGGCAGCCGTGATGTCTTTGATATTATACATATTCGGATAGAATGGATTCGCGAATTTGATCATAGAGGGGTTTTGTTATGATTGAGCCGGATTTTGAAAAAGCGGGCGGCCTGGTTCCCGCCATCGTACAGGATGCGGCCACCGGTGAAGTATTGATGTTGGCCTGGATGAATCGAGAGGCATGGATCATGACCGTGGAAACGGAGAAGGCGACATATTGGAGTCGGTCCCGAAAACAGCTGTGGGTAAAGGGGGAGACTTCGGGGAACGTCCAGAAGGTGAGGGAGATTAGGCTAGACTGTGATTCCGATGCGGTAATCCTGAAGGTCGAGCAGCGAGGCGCCGCTTGTCACACGGGATATTACAGCTGTTTTTACCGTCGCTTGTCCGGCGACCGACTGGAGGTGACGGGCGAGCGTCTTTTTGATCCGGAGGATGTATACGGGAAATGAACCTGTTGAGGTTGGGAATACCCAAAGGGAGCCTCGAGGCCAATACGGTGGAACTCTTCAAGCGGGCGGGATGGAAAATTTCCTACAATGAACGAAGCTACTTTCCCGCCGTCGACGATGATGAACTGGCCTGTTATCTCATACGAGCCCAGGAGATGGCCCGCTACGTGGAAGATGGAACACTCGACCTGGGGCTGACCGGAAGGGACTGGGTCGTCGAGAACGATGCCGATGTTATCGTTGTACAGGATCTTGTGTATTCAAAGGCGTCCAGGCAACAGGCCCGGTGGGTACTGGCGGTACGGGAAGACTCTCCCGTCAGGAACATCGAGGATCTCCAGGGCAAACGAATATCTACGGAGTTGGTTAACTTTACCCGACGATACTTCAAGGATCGTGATATAGATGTTCACGTGGAGTTTTCATGGGGAGCCACCGAGGCGAAAGTCGTTGAGGGACTGGTGGATGCAGTCGTTGAGGTTACGGAAACGGGAAGCACATTGCGAGCCAACAAGCTCAAGATAATCCACGAGTTGATGAAGACCAACACTCAGCTCATAGCGAACAAAGAAGCATGGAACGATCCCTGGAAACGACGAAAAATAGAGCAGATCAGCCTTCTGTTGCGTGGATCGTTCATGGCGATGACCAAGGTGGGTCTGAAAATGAACGTGTCTAAAGAAAACCTTGGAAGGACGATTCTCCTTTTGCCGTCCATCACAGCGCCGACCGTGGCCGAACTGTACAAGACGGAATGGTTTGCCGTGGACACGATAGTGGACAAGGACGTGGTACGGGAACTGGTTCCGCTCTTGCGGGAAGCTGGTGCCGAAGGAATCATCGAATACCCTCTGAACAAGGTTTTGTAACGACGGGGTGTACCCAATGGCGAGAACGGCAGAAGTCCAACGAAAGACAACGGAAACGGATATCTTCGTCAAGATCGATCTGGACGGTGAGGGAAAGAGCGAGGTGGACACCACGCTGCCCTTTCTCGATCACATGCTCGTCCTCCTGGCCGGGCACAGTCTGGTGGATATGTCCATAAAGGGAAGAGGCGATACGGACGTTGACGATCACCATCTCGTGGAAGACCTGGGCCTCTGCCTCGGAGAGGCATTCAAAAAGGCTCTGGGCGACAAGAAGGGAATAAAAAGATATGGAACCGCTTTTATTCCCATGGATGAAAGCCTCAGTCACGTCTCCATCGATCTTTCGGGGCGACCGTTTCTTGTGTACAACGTAACCTACGAACGAGAAAAAGTGAAAAATTTTGAACTGTTGCAACTGCGTGAATTCTTTAGGGCCTTTGCGGACAGAAGTGGAATGACCTTGCATATCAACACCATATATGGTAGTAATTCCCATCACTCGGCGGAGTCCGTCTTCAAGGCCGTTGCGCGCGCCTTGAGAGAGGCCGTGGCCATCGACGATCGTGTTTCCGGGGTGCTTTCCACGAAAGGTGTGCTTTGATCTTGGATTCCTTTTTCTCTATTCAAGACGTCTGCCGACGACTCCGATAAGGCGGTAAGCAATGACAAAAGGGCGCGATAGGTTTGGGTTCCCGGGGAGGGTGGCGGTATGTGCCGCGCTCTTCGCGATGCTGTCCCTGATCGCCGGTTGTGCCGACATGGCCGGAGTGGCGACCTCCGTTAAGCTCACAGAGGTGGAGTATGAAAAAATCGCCGTCATGCCCGTCCAGAAAGTGCTTCCCGAGGACCCGCGCAATCCCTTTGTACGTTGTCCCTTGACGGGAACGTTCCATCGCACCTGCGGGGAGCCGGGAGAAAGCGCGGAAACTGATCTTGAAGAGTTGTTTGTTGACGGACTGAAGGCGAAGCAACGGTATGTTGTCATCCCACCGGAACGGGTGGAGGGGGTCTACAGGAGGGTGCGGGCGGAGTCGTTTACGGAATCGGTTCGAGATCAGTTGCGGAAAGTCGGGGAGGAATTAGGCGCCGAAGGCGTGGTGGCCGGTTATGTATACTGTTACCGCGAACGACAGGGGTATACTTACGCGGCGGAGCAGCCGGCGTCCGCCGTTTTCAGCTTCCACCTGTTCGATGTCCGCGATGGAACGGTTATATGGAGTGGGACCTTTGACAAGACCCAGGAATCGCTCATGAGGAATGTCTTTGATGCCCGGACTTTTTTCAGGGGCGGCGGAAAGTGGTTGACCGTGAAGGAGCTTTCAGCGCAGGGCATGAAGGAACTTTTGAAAACGTTCCCCGAGCGCCGGTAAAAAACATCTTCCTTTCGTGCGTCTCTTTCAATTCAACGGCCCGGTTGCCGAGGCCGCATCCCAACGAGCGAGGAATTCCTTTCGCTCAACGGAAAACCTGTGAAACAGCATGAAAGGTTTATCCAATATCTTTGATGCATACTTGAATCACCTTTTTTTGTCCCGATCCGTGCTTCTTACGGGATGAGAGTCGTGAACGGTTTTTCGAGGTTTGAATCCGCAATTCATTGAAAGGACAATTTCCCCATGCTTGTTATACCGGCGATCGATATAAAAAACGGAAAGTGCGTGAGGCTCTTGCAAGGGGATTACGACAGGATGACCGTCTACAGTGACGATCCCGTGAAAATGGCCGTCAACTGGAAGAAGCGCGGAGCGGAGCGGATACACGTGGTGGATCTGGATGGTTCAAAAGATGGACATCCTGTAAACGAAGCTGTTATAAAGGAGATCGCCGGCGCGGTAGGGGTTCCCATTCAGGTAGGAGGGGGAATCCGCAATCCCGAGACGGTGGAACGCTACCTTTCGGCCGGTGTAAGCCGTGTGATCTTGGGGACGGTTGCCTTGAAGGATCGAAATTTTGTCCTCGAGGCATGCCGACGGTTTCCGGGGAAAATAATTCTCGGCATAGACGCCAGGGACGGCCGGGTTGCCGTTGAGGGTTGGCTGGAACAAACAGACATGAGCCCCGTCGAACTAGCCCAAATGTACGAAGGTATGGGCCTCGATGCGGTGATATATACGGATATCGGCAGAGATGGAATGAAGACGGGCGTCAATTGCGATGCGACCGTGGAATTGGCACGGGCGGTTGATATTCCGGTGATAGCCTCCGGAGGCGTCTCGGGGCTCGATGACATTGAGAGACTTCAAAGGGAGGAATCACTGGGAGTCATGGGTGTTATTGTCGGGAAGGCGCTTTATGACGGCAGGATTGAGCTTGAAGAGGCGATCGCCGTCGCCCGGGGCGGCGGTCATTGACGAAGAAAGGTGACGGAAAAATGGACGAGTGTATCTTCTGCAAGATAGTGAAGGGGGATATTCCCAGTGCGAAGGTGTACGAAGACGAAAGGACCTTTGCTTTTGACGATATTCAGCCCATGGCGCCGGTTCACGTGCTTATTGTGCCGAAAGGGCACGTGGAAACGGTTATGGATTTGGCGGAAGACGACGACCTCGCCAAGGACCTGTTGACGGCCGCGCAAAAAGTTGCTCGCATCAAGAAGGTCGATCGGTCGGGTTTTAGGTTGGTTGTAAATTGCGGGTCGGACGGCGGACAGATTGTTTCGCACTTGCACCTCCATCTCTTGGGAGGGAAAAAATTGGCAGACGAGATGGGCTGACCCATGCTTCTACAGGGGTTGACAAGCAAATTCCACAACATAAATTAAGACACGGTAAATTGGCGGTCTTGTAAAAGATCCTTTCTCGTTTCTCCGGGAAAGGGAATTTTACGAAGTCCATGGTGATATGCTTCAATCATTTTTATTTCCCTTTTGAGGAGAAGGGCGATCATGACTATAGAACAGCGAATAGACGAGCAAATGAAAGGAGCGGCGAAGGCGAGAGATGCGGCAAAATTGTCGACACTGCGTTTGATTCGTGCCGCCGTTCACAATAAACGGATTGAACTGCAGCGGGACCTGGAAGACAAGGACGTAATACAGGTTTTGTCCTCCATGGCCAAGCAGAGGAAAGATTCGATAGAACAGTTCGATAAGGGGGGGAGGCTCGATCTTGTCGAACGTGAGGAAGCGGAATTGGCCGTCATTAAAACCTTTCTCCCGGAGGAGTTGTCCGAAGAAGAAATAAAGACGGAGATTGATCGGGTGATCGAGGAGGTGGGCGCCACAGGGCCCAGGGACATGGGGGCCGTCATGAAGGCGCTGATGCCGAGGATAGCCGGAAGGGCGGATGGTCGTTTGGTGAGTGATCTGGTCAAGGCGGCGCTTGGTTCTTGAGATTGGCCTCTTGTTTGACGGAGACTGAAACCGGCGTCCGAGGCGGAAAACGGGAATATGTGAGGCGGCTGAAGACCGCCGGGAAGTCGATGGCGGTGAAAGATTACATACCCCAGGAAATTGTCGAAGAAGTGCGGGGCAGTTCAAACATTTTAGAGCTGGTCTCCCAGTTTGTGACGCTGAAAAGAACCGGCAAGAATTATGTGGGGATCTGTCCTTTCCATACCGAGAAATCTCCATCTTTCACGGTCAATGCGGACAAGCAGATATATTACTGCTTCGGCTGCGGAGAGGGAGGCAACGAAATCTCCTTTCTCATGAAGATCCAGAATATATCCTTTCCGGAGGCGGTTCGAAAGCTGGCCGTAGGAAGGGGCATTCATATCCCCGAAAGGAAGCCGACGGCAGACGAGAAAAAACTTATCTCCGAAAGATCGGGACTGCTCAGGATACACAGTTTGGCGAACCGTTTTTTTAAGGAAAATTTTCATTCCTCACGAGGGAAGCCGGCCCGGGATTATCTTGACGGCAGGGGAATAAGCGAGGGGGCCGTTCGGACGTTTTCACTGGGGTATGCTCCGCCTGGATGGCGGAACCTCAAGGATAACCTGGCGGCTGCCGGTGTTCCGGAACAGCTTTTACGAAAATCGGGGCTTGTTGTGTTCAAGGAGGATGGAAGGAGCTATGACCGCTTCAGGGAGCGGCTGATTTTTCCGATAGAAAGCGTGGCGGGGGACATCGTAGGGTTCGGCGGCCGCCTGATCGGCCAGGGTGAACCGAAATATCTCAATTCTCCCGAGTCGCCTCTTTATACAAAGGGCGATCACTTGTACGGTCTTTACCTGACCAGGGACGACATCAGGGACCGTGGATTCGCCGTCATGGTGGAGGGATATTTCGATGTGCTGTCCCTGTGGAACGCGGGGATCACCAACGTGATCGCGACCCTCGGCACGGCGCTTACGAAACGCCAGGTATCCCTGCTGGGCAGATACACCAGGAAAGTGGTGCTTTTATACGACAGTGACGAGGGTGGCCGTGGCGCTGTGGAGCGATGCATCCCGTTGTTTTTGAACGCGAATATAGAAGCCGTCGTTGCGGAACTTCCCGAGGGATCAGATCCCGATGATTTTGTGAGGGAATATGGAAAGGAAAAGGTGGAGTATCTTGTTTCGAGGGCGACACCCTTGGTTGATTACTATATCGAAAGGATTATGAAAGACAGTGAATTGGTCGGCGGACGGGTTCAACTCGCCCGTGAAACGATTTCGTTTATTAAAAATATTTCAGATGTGATACAAAGAAATATTTTCATCAAGCGATGTTCCGAAAGGTTGGGACTGGATCAGAAAACTATAAAAGACGAGGTGAACAGGGAGCCTGCCCGGAGGGGACCGGTGCCTGACTCCCGCGGGAGCGGAATAGAACATGATCCGGTTGAACTGTACTTGCTTCACCTTATGCTGGAATTTCCTGAGAGGATTCCCATTGTCAGCGAGGCGGGCATATTGAACTACTGTGCAGATCCAATCTTGGCCGGGATCGCCCGTCGAGCCGTCGATCTTTACGAGAAAAACAAAAGGGTGGGCCTGGCGGACATAATCGACGAATGCAGTGAAAGCGCCGTGAGAAAGCGGTTGAGCGAGCTTGCCCTGGGTGAAGCTCCCGATGGCAAAATCGTGGAAAAGATTTTTCTTGACACGATTAAAAAGATAAAGACCCGTTGGTACAGGGAGCGGCATAGGGACTTGAGGAGAAGATTGATGGAGGCTCGAGAAAAGGGCGACAGAAAGCTATGCGACGTCCTACTCGAGGAGAAGACGCGACTGATAGCCAGGGAAAAACAAGAAACCACTTATACCGGGGACGGTCACCGTGAGAGTTGATGAAACCTGGATTAGGGGGTCGAGGGTCGCAAGAACCGCTTTCCGAAGGTGCCGCTGATCCAAAGGGATTCGCTAAAGAGGAGAATGATTGATGAAGAAGTTCATAAATTCGGATGAAGTAAAAAAATTGATATCGCTGGGTGAAGAAAAAGGTTTTCTTACCTACGAGGACGTGAACGATATGTTGCCGTCCGATGTTACTTCGCCGGACCAGATAGACGACATCATTGTTTTTTTCGGGGAAAGGAACATTGATATCATAGACGTGGCAAAGGAAGAAAAACCTCTTCAAAAAAGAGTAGACGAAGAATCTGAAGAGACGAAAGAACTCGAGAAAGGTTCGTCCCTTCTTACTTCTCCCCTTGGGAAAACGGGCGATCCCGTCAAGTTGTATCTTCGGGAAATGGGCCTTGTGTCGCTTTTGAACCGAGACGAAGAAGTGGCCATAGCAAAGCGTATCGAAGAGGGAGAGCGAAAGGTGATGGAGACGCTTTTCAGGTTGCCCTACTTCGTCAAGGAAGTGGTTCGGATCGGTGAACGGTTGAAAAAGGGTGAAATACGAATCAAGAGTGTGATCGACAGCATGGAAGACGAAACGGGCTACGTGGAAGAGGATGCCCAAGTTGAAAGGGTCTTGAATCTCATAGGAGAAATCGAGAAACACTACAAGCGAAATCTTGCGATCGAGGAAAAACTTAAAGATTCGAACCTGAGCGAGAACCGCAAGACCAATCTGGAGAGGGAATACAGGAAAAATATCCGGATGATAGCGGATCTCTGCGGCGAGATCAGGTTCAGTAAACGTCGTATAAACGGAATGGTGTCCAAGCTCAAGAAAGACGTTGGACGCATACGACAGATTGAAAAACAACTCCAGCAGTGCAGGGAGGAGTCTAAAATCCCTCTCAAAGAACTGGACAAGATATTTGCGCGTCTCAGGAAATATCCCGACAAGGAAAAGGATATCGCCGGGGAGGTTGGAGTGTCCCTGGCGAAACTTCGTGAATACGAAAAGATAATGGTCGCCTCACGCCGCGAGCGTAAACTCATAACTGAACGCCTGGGGGTATCGTCGGATACCTTGAAGCATATTTACGCCGATATCGTCCAGGGTGAGAAAGAGACCAATGAAGCCAAACAGAAGCTGATCCAGGCAAACCTTAGGTTGGTGGTCAGTATTGCAAAAAAATACACCAACAGAGGACTGCAGTTCTTGGACTTGATCCAGGAGGGCAACATAGGTCTCATGAAGGCGGTGGAAAAATTTGAATATCAGCGGGGTTACAAGTTTTCAACTTACGCGACTTGGTGGATAAGGCAGGCCATAACGAGGGCGATAGCGGATCAGGCCAGGACCATAAGGATTCCTGTTCACATGATCGAGACTATAAACAAGCTCATAAGGACATCCCGTTATCTTGTGCAGGAACTGGGAAGGGAGCCGACCCCGGAAGAGATCGCGGAGAAAATGGAATTTCCCTTGGAAAAGGTCCGTAAAGTACTGAAGATCGCCAAGGAACCAATTTCCTTGGAGACTCCCATAGGCGAAGAGGAAGACAGTTCGCTGGGTGACTTCATCGAAGACAAGAAAATAATGTCGCCTTCCGATGCCACCATGAGCATGGACTTGGCGAAGCAGACGAGGAATATCCTGGCGACACTCACTCCCCGCGAAGAGAAGGTGTTAAGGATGAGATTCGGTATCAGTGAGAAATCCGAACATCAACCGGATGAAGACCTCGAGACCGACGAAGAGATGATCGAGCGGGCCAGAAATATCGAGATGAATGTACTGAAAAAGATGAGAGGCGCTTCACGTAGAAGGGAGATCAAGGGGAACACGAAATAAAAAATGAATCGTGATGTTCGATTCCGATCCGCCGTCTTCTTGTCGAGTTCGGGGTGTGCCGCGTTTATGGAAAGGCGATGGAATTTTCGGGGCGATGGGGAAGCCGTCAAGGCCGGTGTTGATAAAGTTGATAAAGGAGTTATGCCCGATCCACGCCCGGTAAAGGGCGGCGAATAGGCGGTGACATGTGGTGAACGGCACTATGCGGATATTGACGGTTTCCGAGCTGGTGGCGAACCTGAAAGCCCTGGTGGAGACGAGCTTCGGAACCGTATGGGTTGTCGGAGAGGTTTCCAATCTGAGAATGCCGGCGTCGGGACACCGCTATTTTATCCTCAAGGATGCCTCGAGCAATATCCGGGCGGTCATGTTCCGCCAGAGCGCCGTTTCCTTGGGATTCTCCATCGAAGAGGGGCAATCCTTGGTGTGCCGGGGGCGCCTGACGGTATACACTGCAAGGGGCGACTGTCAAATTGTTGTCGATGCCGTTGAGCCTCGGGGGATCGGCGCCCTGCAGACGGCCTTTGAGCAGTTGAAGTTGCAACTGCAGGCGGAAGGGCTGTTCGACAGAGACCGCAAAAGACCGCTTCCCCTATTCCCGGAGAAGATCGGTATAATAACATCCCCTACGGGAGCGGCGGTAAGAGATATCCTGACAGTGATCGGGCGCCGGTTTCCCGCCTGTTCGATCGTGGTCGCTCCGGTAAGGGTGCAGGGGAGCGGAGCGGCGGCGGAGACGGTGGAAGCGTTGGAACTGCTAAACTCTATGGATGATATAGACGTTATCATAATAGCCCGGGGAGGAGGATCTATCGAAGATCTCCAGTCTTTCAACGACGAGAACCTCGCCAGGGCCATAGCCCGTTCCAGGATTCCGGTGATTTCGGCGGTGGGGCACGAGACGGATTTTACCATCGCCGATTTCGTGGCCGATCTCAGGGCCCCCACGCCTTCCGCCGCCGGAGAACTCGTGGTGCCCGACAAACGAGAACTGGCGGGGAAAATAGCTTCTTTGGCGTCAAGGATGGCGGCGGCCTTTCGAACTCAACAACGGGAGAAGGAGCGCAGAGTCAGCGCGTTGACGGATCGGGTGTACGATCCCAGGGGCAGGATCAACGATTTGCGGATATATCTGGATGAACACCTGGAACGACTGGAGAGGGCGATTAAGCACCGCTTGGAAAGGATGAGGATGGAGGTTGCCGCCTCCGCCCGTTCCCTTCGCCACCTTAATCCGCTGCTTTCGGTCAGAGAAAAACGCCGTGCCGTTCAGTACCTCATGAATAAGGCCGTTCTTCAAACAGGCTATTTCCGGGGTCGGGCACGGGGACGTGTCGAACAGGCGGTTGCCGTCCTGAACAGTATGAGTCCCGAGGCCGTTCTAAAACGGGGCTACAGTATTACCAGGCGCTACCCTGAAGGTGTGATCCTTAACGACGCCGGTGTCTTGCAAGAGGGAGACCAGGTATCGGTGAGGGTTATGAAGGGAATTTTCCGGGCGGCGGTGACGCATGTCAGCCGGGAGGAGACGCATGGGGGAAAAGAAATTTGAGAAGGCCTTGGAAAGGCTTGAAGAGATCGTAAAAAAGATGGAATCCGGCGAGATGACCCTCGACGAGTCACTGAAGGCCTTTGAAGAGGGAATAGAACTCTCGCGTTTCTGTATGAAAAAATTGGACGAGGCCGAACGGACCGTGGAAAAACTTCTCAAAGAAGGAGGGGATGTCCTGGCGGTTCCATTCAACGTGGAGAACGAGAGTGAGGATGAATAGCGAGGAGAAGACGCGTCTGGAGAAATACCTGGAACAAAAAAGGGTCGAGGTGGAAGCGGCCGTTGACCGCCTGGTCCCTCCGGCCGATACCTATCCGCAGGTTCTTTTCGAGGCTGCCCGTTACAGCCTGTTCGCTGGCGGGAAGCGATTGCGGCCCATTCTTTGTATCGCGGCGGCCGAGTCCTTGGGAGGTTCATCGGGCCAAGTCATGCCATGCGCCTGTGCTCTGGAGATGATCCACACTTACTCCCTTATCCACGACGACCTCCCCGCCATGGATGACGACGATTATCGTCGCGGAAAGCCCACGAATCACAAGATTTTCGGTGAAGGCATGGCCGTGCTTGCCGGTGACGTGCTACTCACGGACGCCTTTCGCCTCCTTTCCGACCGCGGTCTCTTTCCCGACGCCGCGGCGGGGGATCTCTTGCGGGTTGTTCATGAAATATCCCGGGCCGCCGGGTTCTTCGGCATGGTGGCCGGCCAGGCGGTGGACCTCGATTCGGAGGGCAAGGACGTCACTTTTGAAACCTTGATGTATATTCATGATCATAAAACGGCCGCCCTCATCACCGTTTCCCTGAGAAGCGGTGCTATTCTCGCCGGGGCGTCCGAGGCACGGTTATCGGACCTGACCAAGTACGGCCGGAATATAGGCCTGGCCTTCCAGATCACGGACGACATCCTCAACGTGGAGGGCGACCCCGCGCTCATGGGAAAGGGTACGGGGTCCGACGGGGTTCGGAGAAAGGCGACTTGGCCGTCTGTCGCCGGTCTTGAAAAGGCCCGCGAAAAGGTCGGTGAGCTGGTTGAAGCTGCCCTGGCTCGAATCGCGTCATTCGATGACCGGGCCGAGCCGCTGCGATTGATAGCCCGATATGTGGGGGAACGAAAGACATGATGGGCGACTGTTCCCGGTAGGTAGACAAAATTCCGAAAGATGTCCCCATGATGGAGAACGATGCCTTGTTACTTGCAAAAATAGATAGTCCCGAGGACCTGAGACAGTTAAGCGTAGAGGAACTTGACGCTCTCGCAGAAGAAATTCGGCGACTCATCATATCCACTGTCGCCTCCAACGGGGGACACCTGGCGCCTTCGCTCGGCGCCGTCGAGCTTGCCCTGGTCCTACACTATGTTTTCGATACGCCCTCCGACAAAATTATCTGGGACGTTGGTCATCAGGCTTACGCTCACAAGATAATCACCGGTAGAAGAGATACATTCGGCACCCTTCGCAAACTGGGGGGGGTGGCGCCTTTTCCCAGAAGGGAAGAAAGCCCCTACGATGCTTTTGGTGTCGGACACAGCAGCACCTCCATCTCGGCCGGGTCCGGCATTGCCGAGGCCCGATGTATTATAGGCGGGGATTACAAGGTTGTATGCGTGATAGGCGACGGGTCCATGACGTCGGGCCTGGCGTACGAGGGATTGAACTGGTCCGGTGATCGGGAAAAGGACCTGATAATCGTGCTCAACGACAATGAAATGTCTATCTCTCCGAACGTTGGGGCGATGTCTTCCTACCTGAACCGCATTATGACGGGCCAGCATTTTGTTAAAATGAAGGCCGGCATTCTAAATTTCCTGAGGACGATCCCCGGCGTGGGGGAGCAGATGGTTCGCATCACGAAACAGGCCGAGGAATCTCTCAAGGCTTTCATCGTGCCCGGGATGCTTTTCGAGGAAATGGGTTTTCGGTATGTGGGACCCTTGGAAGGACACAGGATCGACTATCTCATCAAGAACTTCAGAAACATAAAAACGCTGAAAGGGCCGGTGCTCGTCCATGTGGTGACGAAAAAGGGCAAGGGATATGCCTTTGCGGAAAACGACCCATCCAGCTTTCACGGAATCGGTCCCTTCTATATAGATACCGGTAAGCCGTTGGCGACCGGCGGCCCTCCCTCCTACACCGATATTTTCGGGCGGATTATGATAAGACTCGCGGAAGAGAACCCGTCGGTGGTGGCGATTACGGCGGCGATGAGTTCCGGTACGGGTCTTGATGAGTTCAGCCGCCGGTTCCCCCAGCGTTTTTATGACGTGGGTATTGCCGAGCAGCACGGAGTGGCCTTTGCGGCAGGGTTGGCCGCGGAGGGGGTGGTTCCCGTAGTCGCTATCTATTCCACCTTCCTCCAACGTGCATACGACCAAGTTTTGCACGATGTGTGCCTCCAGAATCTTCCCGTGACCTTCGCCTTGGACAGGGCCGGCATCGTGGGAGAAGACGGGGCGACTCACCAAGGGTTGTTCGATTTGGCGTACCTGCGTTCCATTCCTAACCTGGTTGTCATGGCCCCTAAAGATGAAAACGAACTCCAGCACATGTTATTTACCGCCGTTTCCCTGGGCGGGCCCGCCGCGGTCCGATATCCGAGAGGACGTGGTCTGGGAGTTCCGATTGACGAGAGGCTTAAGAAGATCGATATCGGTCGTGGAGAAGTACTTAGGGAGGGAAGCGACGCCGTTGCACTGGCAATAGGGTCCACGGTGTACCCGGCGCTGGAGGCGGCGGAGCGCCTTGCGGCGGAGGGCATCGAGATTGCCGTTGTCAACTGCCGTTTTGTCAAGCCCTTGGACGAAGAACTCCTTTGCCGGTGGGCGTTGGAAAGCGGAAGGGTTGTAACGGCGGAAGAGAACGTTCTCATGGGCGGTTTCGGAAGCGCGGTGCTTGAACTTTTCCAGGAGCGAGGGGTGGCGCCCACCCGCATGGTCCGTCTCGGCATCGATGATCGGTTTGTCGAACACGGAAGCCAGAAGGAGTTGAGGCGGCGTTACGGTCTTGATGCCGACGGAATCTATCGAGCCGTTATGACCGTGATGGATGGGGCGTGACCTTCATGTGCCGGCCTGTAAACAAAAAGACACGGCTGGACAGGCTGGTGGTGGAAAGGGGGCTGGCGCCTTCCCGGGAGAGGGCCAGGGCGTTGATATTGTCCGGATCGGTCATGGTCGACGACAGGGTGGCCGACAAGGCCGGAAGCCTCGTATTTCCCGACTGCGATCTAAGAATAAAAGGAGGCGGCAACCCCTACGTGAGCCGCGGCGGCCTGAAACTTAAGGGCGCCCTCGAGACCTTCGGGATCGAGGTGGATGACATGGTGGTTCTTGACGTGGGGGCCTCCACGGGGGGGTTCACCGATTGCCTGCTGCAGGAAGGCGCGCGCAGGGTGTATGCCCTTGACGTGGGCTACGGCCAGATTGCCTGGAAATTGCGCGTGGATGAACGGGTCGTTCTCATCGAAAGGACCAATATCAGGCGTTTTGATCCATCCATCCTCGACGACCGCATCGACTTGGTCACCGTCGATGTTTCCTTCATTTCCCTCAAACTGGTGTTGCCCGTTCTCGCCTCATTCATGGGTTCGGGGTCCAGACTCCTGACCCTTATTAAACCCCAATTTGAAGCGGGGAGAACCGACGTGGGAAAGGGAGGCGTAGTGCGAGACGAGGCCGTGAGGAAACGAGTGGTGGATGGTATCGTTGAATATGCGGGGGAGATAGGTTTTCTTGTCGAAGGAGTCTGTCCCTCGCCTCTCCCCGGCCCCGCGGGAAACCTGGAATTTTTTATGTACGGGCAAAGAAAACCATGATGGTGAAACTGGCGCAAACGGCGGGTTTTTGCATGGGGGTCAGGCGCGCGGTGGACAAGGTGCTTCACATGGCTCGCAGCAGCGGCTCGGGGCCGATTTATACATACGGGGAGTTGATCCACAATCCCCCGACGGTGGAACTGTTGAAACGAAGGGGAATCATACCCATAGAATCACTGGACGATATCGACCGGGGAACGGTTGTCGTCAGGGCTCACGGGATATCACCCCGTGAAAGGGAAAAGCTCAAAGAGAAAAACATAACCCTCGTCGATGCCACCTGCCCCAAGGTGGCACGTGTCCAGGCCATTATAAAAAAGCACGTTTCCATGGGTTACAACGTGGTCATAGTTGGAAACGCCGACCACCCCGAGGTGAGGGGGCTTCTCGGTTACGCGGAACCCGGTGGCATTGTGGTCGCCGACGTGGAGGACGTGGACCGCCTGCCTGAACTGGAGAAGGTCTGTGTCGTGGCGCAGACCACTCGAAACAGACGCCACTATGAAGAAGTGTGTTCTCGAATGAAGGAAAGGTTTCCGGAGGTCCTGGTGTTCAATACGATTTGTGATTCAACGGAGAGGCGCCAGGCCGAAGTTCTTGGCATGACCGGCGAGGTCGATGTCATGATCATAGTGGGGGGCAGAAATAGCTCGAACACGAAAGAGCTTCTCGACATCTCCCGTCGGTCGGGAACCCCTACCTTCCAAGTCGAGACCGCCGAAGAACTCAGGGACATAAATCTCGACAAAGCAGCGCGAGTGGGAGTATCGGCCGGTGCTTCGACACCTAACTGGATTACCGACAGCGTGGTGGACTACCTGACACTCTACAGGGGAAAAGAAGGCAATTTCTTGATGAACGCCTTGGTTAGATTGTGGCTCTTCGCTATACGCACGGACATATACTCCGCGGTGGGAGCGGGGATTCTTTCCTCGGTGAGCATGATCCTCCAGGGACGTCCCCTGTCGCTTATCAATATATTGATCGCCGCGTTTTACGTTTATTCCATGCATACCTTTAACCGTATCCAAGATCGGTATCTGGGGAGAATACAAGGCAGCTTCCGCGACGAGACCTACCTTAAGCACAAAAAAATTTACCTTTGGGCCTCCGTGATATCCCTTGCCTTGGCCCTCCTTCTGTCTCTCGCCGCCGGAAAGGGCGTCTTCTTTTTTTTGATGCTCATGTCCCTTGCCGGTTACTTGTACCGCTTCAGGATGTTCCCTCTGGGCCTGCCCTTGAAAAGTCTGCGCGACATACCAGGTTCTAAAAATATTTTTATAGCACTGGGTTGGGCCGTCGTGGCCGCACTGATCCCCCCCCTGGCCGAAGGCGATTATCCCGGGATAACCGCCGTTCTTTCCTTTGTCATCGTCTTTACCCTGGTCTTCATGAAATCGATCATAAGCGACATGGTGACGGTACAAAGCGACCAATTGGTGGGGCGGGAAACGTTTCCCGTCGTCATGGGAGAGAGGAATTCCGGCAAACTTGTCCGATGGCTTTCAATGGCTCTCGGGTTGTTTATCGTAGCCGTGGGGGCGACGGGATTGATGCCGCCGATTATCCTTTCATTGCTCACCGTGGTGTTTTATGTATGGATTTGCCTGGAACTTTGTGATAAAAGAGCAAAATTTTCCAGCACGGCCCTTGAAGGTTTTTTCGGGACCACCTATATTGTGGCCGGAGCGGCCGTTTTCGCGGGAACGCTGGTCGCCCGGCTTCTAAACCGGTAAGAGAGGGGATACCGAATCGTGAA
>JAHDRK010000054.1 GCA_018433345.1 Syntrophobacterales bacterium
ATACCATGTCTGATTTCCGAGAAATTACGATGGGCGGATTGTTGCGTGAGACAGCCGGGGAGTATCCCGATAGGGAGGCTGTCGTATTTCCAGGGACAGGCGTACGGATTACCTATGAAGAGCTTCTGGAGGAATGCATCGCCGTGGCGAAGGGATTCATGGCCCTGGGTGTCGAACGGGGAGAAAAGGTGGCCGTCTGGACGACCAACCTTCCCGAATGGGTGTGCCTACAGTTCGGGCTGGGAATGATTGGCGGAGTCCTTGTAACGGTGAATACGAACTACAAGTCCCATGAGATTGAATATATCTTGAAACAATCCGATGCCACTACCTTGGTCATCATGGAAGAATACAGGGACTCGAATTTCAGGGAAATTACCCGGACCGTGATACCCGCTCTCGACGAGGCCGAACCGGGAGGGCTTAATGCCGAAAACCTGCCCCTGTTGAAGAATGTGGTCTATATAGGAGACAAAGAAGACATCCCCGGCATGTTTCGTTTTAGGGACGTGGTGGAGCACGGCAAAAAAATCGGAGACGACGAGCTTGTCACGCGCGAGGCGACGCTAAACCATCACGACGTCATCAACATGCAGTATACTTCCGGAACAACGGGGTTTCCCAAGGGGGTCATGTTGACACACTACAATATCATCAACAACGCCCGAATGGTAGGAGGGGTGATGGGAATGACCGAACGGGACAAGCTTCTGATACAGGTGCCGCTTTTTCACTGTTTCGGTTGTGTCATGAGCATGCTTAATTGTGTCTATTACGGTTCCACGATGGTTCTTCTCGAATATTTCGATCCCTTAATGACACTCCGGGCCATAGAAAATGAGAAATGCACGGCTGTCAACGGAGTGCCCACCATGTTCATCGCCATCATGGCCCATCAAGATTTCAAGAAGTTCGATCTTTCTTCGCTCAGGACGGGCATCATGGCCGGGGCGCCGTGCCCCAGTGAGACAATGAAGCGGGTTATGACCGACATGTATTGCCCCGAGATAGTCATAGCCTACGGTTTGACGGAAAGTTCTCCGGTGGTGACCATGACAAGGAGAGATGATCCGGTGGATATTCGAGTGACAACCGTGGGAAAAGTCTTTGACGGCGTGGAGGCAAAGATAGTGGATACCGAAAGGGGGGATGATCTTCCCCCCAATACCCACGGAGAAATCATCACCCGCAGCCCCTGCGTGATGAAAGGTTACTACAAGATGCCCGAAGAAACGGCCAAGACCATAGACAAAAACGGGTGGCTCCATACGGGCGACCAGGGGACCGTGGACGAAGCGGGATATTTCAAGGTAACGGGCCGGATCAAGGACATGATCATACGGGGAGGGGAAAACATTTATCCTCGCGAGATAGAGGAATTTCTACACACGCATCCCATGGTGAGGGACGTCTACGTAGTGGGGGTTCCAGATGAAAAATACGGAGAGCAGGTACTTGCCGTTATCGTGCCTGAAGACAGGGTGGTTCCCGATGAAGAGGAACTTGCGCGGTTTTGCAGAGACAGGATCGCAAGGCACAAGATTCCCCGCTATTGGAGGTTTACCAAGGACATTCCCATGACTGCAAGCGGCAAGGTGCAGAAGTACAAGCTCGTCGAGCGCTACTCTAAGGAAACCTAACAAGAACGTCCGGGTTGCGGGGCGGTGTCGCCGTGGCCGGTGCAACCTGGTTAGGGTTCCGTTTTTGCCGCCACGAGCCGGTATACGATGCCCATGGCGAGGACCACGGCTCCAATGCCGAAGACATATTCGAAGCTGACCTTGTCGAAGTCGAGAACGATGACCTTACGGGCGACGGCGCATGCGAGCTTGACGGGGAATGTGCGGGTTCCCGGGTAGAGACGGATGTTGACGAATATTTCAGCACATCCGTCTTGCCGTTTTTCTGTCAAGAACAACCATGTGTCCCCGATGTATCGGGTTGGGGTGTAACTTGACTTAAAAGGCAACCTTGAATGATCACCAGCGGACAAGCGGTTTGGCGAAAGGATCGTGCGTTCGAGAAATTATCCCTAAGTGATGATGTGATACTTGACGCGGACGATGACCGATTTCAACCGGTGAATACCGGTGAAATTCCGGTATCCTCGCCGTGAAGACAGGGAAAATCATGAAAAAGGCCGATTTTGAAAAAAAGAAGATTCTCGTGGCGATGAGCGGCGGCCTTGATTCCTCCATCGCCGCGTGGTTGCTGAAGGAAAAGGGACATGATGTCACGGGCGTTACCATGGACATGGGATTGAACGGCGGGAGAGGAGGGGGTCGGGAAGGAGCGGATGCCGTGACGAAGGCGGCTCGTGTTTGCGAGCACCTGAGTATACCGCATATCACGCTTGATGTTGCAGACTTGTTTAAAAAAAGGGTTATAGGTAAATTTGCTTTCGAATACAGCCGGGGGCGTACTCCTAATCCCTGCATTGATTGCAACCGTTATCTTAAATTCGGCGCTCTGCTCGAAGAGACATTGAAAATGGGTTTCGACCGCCTCGCCACGGGTCACTACGCTCGGATCGATCATGCGGAAGGACGATGGCGCCTCCTGCGTCCCCTGGATTCCGCGAAAGACCAGACATATTTTCTCTACCGTATCAGGCGGGTCGATCTCCCGCACCTCTTGTTCCCCCTCGGTTCGTCGCGCAAAAGCGAAGTCAGACTCATGGCCGAAAGGCTCTCTCTTCCCCTCGCTTTAAACGAGGAAAGCCAGGATATCTGTTTCATACCCGACGGGGATTACCGTGCCTTGCTGTCCGATCTTTCCGTTTGCTCGGAACCGGGAGATATCGTCGATGTTTCGGGCCGGGTTATAGGCAGGCACCGGGGAATTGTAAACTATACCGTCGGTCAGCGTGGCGGCCTGGGGATAAGCACACCACGTCCTCTGCATGTCATTTCCATCGACGCGATGAATAATCGGGTGGTTGTGGGTCACAAAGAGGATCTCTATAGCCGGATGTTGATCGCGGGCGATTTGAACCTGATGCGGGAAACCTTACCTGAAAGGGCTACGGCGAAGATACGATACCGAAAACGATTCGCTTCCTGCAGCGTGGAACGCAGGGGCGACCGGGCGGTTGTCCTGTTTGATGAACCGCAGGACTCGATCACTCCGGGCCAGGCGGTGGTATTCTATGATGGAGCGGAGGTGTTGGGAGGGGGTGTTATTGAAAGAAGCCTTCCTTGAAACCGGGATTCCGCCTGCGTTGAAGGCGATAGAAGAGAAATGTCTTTTTCATTCTCTTGTAATCCGTTGTTGTCTTGATGATTCTAATCGGTGGGTGATCGTACCCCTCTAAGATGCTTCTTGTCGCCGGCTCACGGAAACCTGGCCTCGATATCCAATGCGGTGGGTATACCACTCCTTCCTCCCAGGCGGGTGGCGGTCATGGCCGCCGCCCAGCCGGCAAAGTCAAGCGTTTTTTCAATGTCCCATCCCTTGAGAATCGAATAGGTGAGGGCGGCGTGAAAGACGTCGCCGCAACCCGTGGTGTCGACTACCTCCACGGTGAACGCAGCTTTTCGTATGAATCGACCCTCGTAGAGGACAATCGAGCCGTTCGAGCCCAACGTAACGCCCGCCAGGCGGACGCCCAGGTCGGCCAGGATTCGGCAGGTTTCTTCCGGGGTTCCTCCTAGGGCTTTGGAAAAGTCTTCCGATGTGACGAAACAGTCGCTCAATACTGCGAGTTCCAACATGCCGTTGCGGAGGGTCCCCGCATCCACGATGACGGGTATTCCCGCCCTTTTCGCGGACTCGGCGGCGGTAAGAGATGCTTCTATGAATAACCCGTCGGTGTGAAGGGCAGAAGAAGAGGCGAGCCTTTCAAGATTTACTTCCCCGGATTGCAGGGGGTTTCCCGTCGGCCGTCGCCAGAAGATCGTTCTTCGTGGTCTGGATCTCTCACTCACGATAAAGGCGAACTGTGACGAGCGGCCCTTCCGTACGAGGACACCGTTCCTGTCGATGCCTTCTTCATCCAATGACGAAAGGATTCTACCTCCGAAATCGTCGTCTCCCACGACGCCCGCCAAACAGCAATCACATCCCCATCGTTTCAATGCAACGAGGGCGGTCGCCGCGGGACCCCCTCCCTGGACAACCAGGTTCGAACACTCGCACTTGATGTCCGGTGCGGGGTATTCGTCGATCAACCCGAGATAATCGAGTGAACATTGCCCTATACCAAAGACGAGCGGCTTTTTCTTCATGGGAGTCTCCCGTTGTTTTGGGAAGATAAAACTCAGCCGCCCCACAATCCCCAGAACACGGCGAAGACAAGGGCGGGTATCAGATTTCCCACCTTGATCGTGGTTAGGTTGAGGATGTTTATCCCTATGCCGAGGATGAGAAGGCCGCCTGTGGCGGTTATCATGGACAGCACCGCAGGTTCCCGGAGAAATAAGAGGCACGACGCCAAGAGGGTTATACCCCCTTGAACGACAAGTACTGATAAGGCCGAGAATGCGACGCCGATGCCGTAGGTGGACGCGAGGGCGATCGACATCGTTCCGTCGAGCAGAGATTTTACGTAAAGGATCGACGGATCCCCGAGGGTGCCGTCCTGGATGGATCCTACGATTGTCATGGCCCCCGTGATATATATGAGCGATGCGCTGACAAAACCCTTTACGAAGGTTCCTGAGCTCGATCCCGTCCGTTCCTTCAACCACTCACCGCAAGCGGCTATGCCCTGTTCTATTTTAATCAGTTCACCCGCCACGGCGCCCAGAAGCAAACAGGCGATGACGGCAATCAGGTTCACCTCTTCCGATAGGGACATCTGCAGGCCGATGAGAACCACCGCAAGCCCCAGGGCCTGCAAGGCGATATCCTTTATCCTGTCAGGCAAAAATTTCCCAAGGGAAAGCCCGATCATACTACCGACGATCACCGCGCCCGTGTTGACGAAGGTCCCCGTCATATTGCTTCAATTCCCCTTGCAAGGAAGAAACCCCCGCCCATGCGGGCGGGGGTCTTTTGCTTCGAATACTACACCCCTGCTTCTATATCTCGGCATCGCATCTCAGGCAGCGCGTCGCCTCTTTTATGGCCTGTTCGATAGAATACCCCAGCTCAACTTCCGCAAACCCCACGATTCTTTGAGCCGGATCCAGCTCCGGCATCTTTTCCTGGGGTTGTTCCTCCAATTCCTCGTCGATTTCGAAGGGTATATCGATCGCCTCTTCTTCCGGCGGACTCCACGGGGGTTCACCGTTTTCGGCCCTGATGGAATCGTCGATTTCACCGGCGGCGTCATGCCCCGCCTTGATGGCGCCGATTACCGTCCATGGGCCTGTAACGGCGTCACCACCGGCATAGAACTTGGGATTGGTGGTTTCGGACTTGCGACCTTCAGCCAGGTCGAAACAGGCCCACCTGTTTATCGAAATACCGGTTTCTTCCGGCACAAAGGTCACGTCCGGTTTCTGGCCGATGGCCGAGATGACGGAGTCAACCGAAAGGGTGAATTCCGACCCTTCAATGGGTACGGGTCGGCGGCGACCGCTGCTGTCGAAATCGCCGGGTTTCATTCTCTGACAGGTAATTGCCCGGACCTTGCCCTCTTCGGTCCCAATGGAAAGAGGGGCGACGAAGTACTCTATCTTGACGCCCTCCTGTTCGGCGGCGATTATTTCTTCTTCCGCCGCCGGCATATCTTCCCTGGCACGCCGGTAGAGGATGGTGACCTCGGCGCCGAGGCGGACTGCTACACGAGCCGCGTCTATTGCAGAGTTGCCTCCGCCGATAACCGCCACGCGGCTGCCGAGAGTCTTGTTGCCTCCGATCCAGTCTCCTTCGTTGAGGTTGAAGTCCCTCAGGAATTCGACACCACCGAAGACACCTTTGCTGCTTTCGCCCTCTATGCCAAGGGGCATGCTCTTGTGGGCGCCGGGAGCCAGATAGATGTAGTCGTATGATTCATTGATTTCACCGAAAGAAATATCTCTACCCACCCTCGTGTTACAGACGATGTCCACACCCAATGCCTTGATGTCGTTTATTTCGCCTTCAAGGACGTTTCGCGGCAGTCGGTAGGGAGGAATGCCGTAGCGCATCATGCCGCCCGGTTCTGGCAGTTCCTCGTATACCGTGACCTTGTATCCTCTCATGGCAAGATCCCTGGCCGCCGTGAGCCCTGCGGGACCCGCGCCCACGACGGCGATTTTTTCTTTTCGGGTTACCGGGACGGCCTGGATCGCCGGTTTGAGTCCGTTGTCGGTAATAAAGCGCTTGACGAACTTGATTGCGATTGCTTCATCCGATGTCGCTCTGCGGCACTTGGATTGGCACTGATGATCGCATACGCGCCCACATACACCGGGGAAAGGATTGGTGCGAAGGAGGATTTTATACGCGTCGTCGAGGCGACCGGCCTTAACAAGCGCCAAGTAGGAAGGTACGTCCATGCCCACGGGACAGGCGTTCTGACAGGGAGATTTGAAGAGCGCCGAGCAGACACCGGCGGGGCAGCGCTTTTCCTTGATATGGGCCTCGTATTCGTCCCTGAAATAGCGGATGGTGCTGAGGACGGGGTTGGGGGCCGTCTGCCCCAGGCCGCAGAGGGCCGAGTCTTTGATGATGGACGCCATTTCTTCGAGCAGCTCGATATCCCCCTCACGGCCGCGGCCTTCGCAGATGTCGGTCAGGATTTCCAGCATTCGCTTCGTGCCTTCGCGACAGGGCACACATTTCCCGCATGATTCGTCCTGGCAGAAATCCATGAAAAATCGTGCCATATCCACGGGACACATATCCTCGTTCATCACTATCATGCCGCCCGATCCCATTATGGCGCCAAGTTGAGCCACGGTTTCGAAATCAACGGGCGCGTTCAAATGTTGGACGGGGATCATGCCCCCCGAGGGACCTCCGAGCTGTGCGGCCTTGAACTTCTTGCCCCCGGAGATACCGCCGCCGATGTCATATACGATGGTCCCAAGAGGTGTGCCCATGGGCACTTCCACCAGGCCCACGTTATTTACGTCGCCTGTGAGAGCGAAAACTTTTGTGCCCTTGCTTTTCTCTGTGCCGACGGATGAAAACCATTCGCTTCCCTTATTGATGACTTGCCCCACGTTGGCGAAGGTCTCCACGTTGTTGAGGATGCTTGGTTTTTTCCAGAGACCGGCTACGGCCGGGAAGGGCGGGCGCGGTCGGGGCATGCCGCGCTTGCCCTCAATGGATGTCATGAGGGCGGTTTCTTCGCCGCAGACGAAGGCCCCGGCTCCCTGGTAAATTTCGATATCGAAATCAAATCCCGTGTCTAAAATGTTCTCGCCCAAGAGTCCGTATTCTTTTGCTTGGGAGATGGCGATGTCGAGACGCCGGAGGGCCAAGGGATACTCCGCACGGCAGTAGATATAGCCCTTGTTCGAACCTATTGCCTTGGCCGCGATGGTCATGCCCTCGAGAACGGCGTGGGGGTCCGCTTCCAGGATGCTCCTGTCCATGAACGCGCCGGGATCGCCTTCGTCGGCGTTGCAAAGCACATACTTGACGTCGCTTTTCGACTGGGAGGCGAACTTCCACTTGAGGCCGGTCGGAAAGCCCGCTCCGCCGCGACCGCGAAGGCCAGAGTCGAGCATCTCCTGGATAATCTGTTCCGGGGTCATCTCCGCCAGGGCCTTTGCCAGGCCCGCGTAACCGTCCCTGGCGATGTATTCCTCGATGACTTCGGGATCTATCAGGCCCTTGTTTCTCAAGACCCATAGTTTCTGGTGAGAGAAAAACGGTATTTCTTTAATGGCGGGGATGGGTTTTTCGGTATCGGCCTCCCGATAGAATAGTCGCTCGACGGGCCTTCCCTTGAGAAAATGTTCCTCCACCAACTCGGGGATATCATCCTTCTTGACCTCAACGTACATTATCCCCTCGGGGTAGACCACCATGATCGGACCCAGGGCGCAGAATCCATTGCACCCCGTTTCGACCACCCTGATTTCGTCAGTCAGTTTGTGCTTGGCCAATTCCACCGCCAGGGCCTGCTTTACTTCTATGCTGCCTGTGGCATGGCAACCGGTTCCGCCGCATACGAGTATATGAGACCGAAACACCTTCATCGGTTGTTAACCTCCTCTCGAGTAGTTGTGGAGCTCATGATCACGTTTCCGTCAAACCTGCTCTTTGCCGCGCGCCAGGACAAAGGGGGTCTGGATTTCCCCCTGTAGGATATGGCGCCTGAATATCTGACGCATCTTGTTAGGATCCACGTTTTCGTAAATGATGGGTTCTTCACCAAGGATTTCCACGGTGATTTCCGGTTCCCGGCTGCAAAGTCCCATGCAGCCCGAGGTAGTCACCACAACGTCCGATGCGTTCGATTCTTCGATTTCCTTCATGAGAGTCGATAACACTTCGCGCGCTCCGGCGGCTATTCCACAGGTCCCCATGTGAACAGTGACCCGAACTCTCCGGTCGCCGTCTCTCAAGGCGTTTTCAGACTGGACCCGTTCCTTTATTTTTTTCAGATCTTCGATTTTTAATTTTGCCATGACATTCCCTCTCATTCATATTGGTCCAGAATCGATTTTAATTTGTCCGGTTTTACGCGCCCGTGAACGTTGCCGTCGACCACCATTACCGGACCGAGACCGCAGGCGCCCAGGCACCGGACCGATTCATAGGTAAACCTTCTGTCTTCAGTGGTTTCGCCCTCTTCGATATTGAACATATGCTTGACAGTTTCGTTTATCTTTTTACCGCCTCGGACGTAACAGGCTGTTCCAAGGCAGACTCGTATGGTGTGTCTTCCCCGGGGTTTCATTGTAAACAGAGAATAGAAGGTGACAACGCCATAGACTTGACTCAAGGGGATATTGAGGCCTTCTCCGATCCGGCGTTGCACCGGTGCAGGTATGTATCCCAGGAGCTCCTGAGCCCTTTCCAGAACCGGAATCAGGGCGCCCGGTCTGCCCTTGCAGGATTGTATGATCCGGTCCAGTTCCCGTATCTGTTCTTCCGTAAATTCCTCCAAAAGCATGTCATAATTAGATTTCATCAGAAACTCCTTCCTTTTTTATGGATCATCTGTGATAGCTCTATGTTCGAGATCAATGCCTGATCCGACTTTCATTGCCGCCAATGCTTCTTTAACGCCATCTCTTATGAAAGACAAGACACTGCCGTGATTTATGGGAACGTCTTCAAGCGCCTCTCTCAACTCCCTTGTGTCGAGTTGGTAGGTGCCGCCATTGCGGCGATGGATGTAAACGAAATCCATCCCGGGATTTCCTGCTATGATCGATACTATGGTGTCTTCCATTTTTCCCAGGGGTTGACGATCGATGTGGCTCAACTGGAAGTCTGCGTAAATCCTCGTGCCCTTCCCGACCTCGGAGGTGATTGCCAGGTCTCCGCCGGCCGCCCGCGCCGCCTGTGCGAGAAGCGGAATGCCTAGCCCCACTTTCCTGACGGTCTTCGTGGTGTAGAAGGGATCCAGCGCCTTTCGCAATGTTTCTTCATCCATGCCCGATCCGTTATCCTCTATAATTACGGTGAGCCTGTCTTCAGAGGTGGATTCGTTGATTTCGATCGTTACCATGGTGGCACCGGCACGTACCGAATTTTCGACTATGTCCAATATGTGCATGGACAGCTCTTCCATCATTGCCGCCGTACCTCCCTTGTCACGGCTCCACGATCCGGCGTCCCGCCGACCCACCGAACGCCTTTAGGCATTCTTCAATAGTTGGTTGTCTTATCTCGAGCACCGTGCAGGCCCGCCCTATATCTTCAATGCGATGAGCGTCGGAGGACGTTATGAAGGGATATCGGCTCAGTTCCGGAAACTTTTTCATGAATTCGGCAGGGTTGGTTCTGTAGGATACTTCCAGTGCGTCGAGTGAAAGCGTGTCAGGTATGAAGCCCAACTGGCCTATAATTCCGAAACTCTCGCGATCAACGTGGGCGGCGATCACAATGCCGCCGAGATCATGGACCGTCTCCACTATGGTTTCCAGGGAAAGCGTTGTGGAACCTATGAGAAGTTTTTCGCTTACGCCTTCGACTTCATCATGCTCGTTGACTATCGCCTGGCAACCGAACACGTTTTCGTCGTTGACGCCGGGCAAAGCCTCGTACACGATTTTCTGCAAGGTATACAAGGGTTCCACGTTTTCAAAGAGCGACAGGATGTGAACCTCTTCCCGGCTCGTTATCTCCATTCCCGGGAGTACCGTCAGGCCTTTCCCATCCGCGGCCGACATTACATATCCGGCGTTTTCGGCAGCGTTATGATCACATATGCCGATGACGTCCAGCCCCGCCTTTATCGATCCGGCCACCAAGGCCCGCGGATACATGTCCAAGTCCGCACAGGGCGACAGGCAGGTGTGGATATGAAGATCGCATCTGTATTTTTTCAAAGCGGGCATGAAACATGGGTCTTTCGTCTCTATCTCCTTGTTCGCCGGTGCATTTTCCCGAAAAAAGCAGCCGGGTCTTCTTCATCCTTCGGCAACCCTCAGGACCTGGTTAGTAATTCGTATATCCTCCCGGCAACTTCAAACCCCGACAGATTCGTTACGATGAGCGGAACGCCTTCATCGGTCGCCTTTTCAAGTGTTTCATCGTCAGGTTCCTTGCCAAGTGCAAGAATAACGGCCGCATGTTCTTTCAACGACGCAACCGCGACTATATTCCGGTGCGACTGGCGGGTTATCCAGATATCGCCCGCCCGGCTGTTTGCTATGACGTCGCTCAACAAGTCGCCAACATAACCGCCGCTGACCACCCTGTCCAACCTGTCGGTGCAACATAAAACCCGAAGATTCAGTTTCTTTGCGATATCGGCGAGTGTCATTGTCCGTTCCTGTTGATTTTGATGGAAAGGTGTGTTCCTTCACCTACCGTGGAGGATATCTCGAAACGGTCGGAGCAGGTCTTTATGTTGTAAAGTCCCATACCGGCACCGAAACCCATCTGACGGATCTGTTCGGTTGCGGTGGAGTAACCCGGTTTCATGGCGAGTTCAATGTCCTCGATCCCCGGACCTTCGTCACGCACATCCACGTTTACCGCATCGTCCGTTACGTAGAGAGTTATATGGCCGTTTCTTGCATAGGATATGATATTCAGTTCGGATTCATAGACGGCTATGGCCGCTTTCCTGACCACATCGTCGCTTATCTGTAGATCTTTCAGAATCTTCTTTATCTCAATGGACGCCATTCCCGCATTGTCGAAATTCCCGCCTTCTACGGAAAAAGTTTTTTCGTATGATCGGTTCATGAAGCACCGTTGGCTGTTCCGCCGATTTTTTCAACGCATCCCACGATACCGTTTGCGTAAAGACGCCCCGATGTTTCGAAAAGAATGTAACGAGTCGATATAAGGGGAATGCCGAGTTCTTCAGCAAGCTTCAACGTTTCTTCAGCCGGAATTTTGCCTCGCACTATTATGATGGCCGCCGCGTCGAGGATGCTTGCGGTTCTTACAACCTGGGATGTGGTGAGCCCGGTCAGGATGAGGCTTCCGGCCTTGGCGAACGCCAGTACATCACTCATCAGGTCGGCGCTGAAAGCGGTTTTTACATCCAAGGACCGATGCCGTTCGTCGCCTGCGAGGAGTTTGGCCTCGAGAATTTCAATCACATCTCCAAGTTTCAATTAACGCTCCTTTTGGATTTTATGCCTGAATTTACGCTGCAATGTCTTTATTGGCGGTTTCTTTCCCTCATTTTGGCATTTCCCCTGTTTTATTTCACTAATGTTGTTGATGCGTTCAAAATGCCAAAAAACAGAGTGCAAAAACCGGCTTTTTGCTACCATAGGGGGCCTGTGATGTCAATTCTTTTTAGGGCTCTTTGCGTCTGAATAATGTAGTGATACGTAAATCTTAGCAATCGTGATTTTTTGCTTGACATTGTTTCTCTTCTTTTCTACAAGTGGTCTGACTCAGGGTCAGAATCTGACTTTAATTCATTCACCTCATATGCCGGCTTGTCCGAGCAACCTCCATCGCTCATGGAATCACGCTCTTAATAAGGAATAACATGGAAGGTCTTGAAAAGCGCCGAAAAAGAGAAAAGGAACAGCGAAAAAAAGCTATTCTCAAGTCGGCGCGCAAGCTTTTCGCGGAGCATGGATTCAAGCCTGTAACCGTAGCCAGCATAGCAAAGAAGGCTGAGCTCAGCAAAGGGGCGATTTATCTCTATTTCAACAGTAAGGAAGATATATACGCCCAGATACTTCTCGCCGACATCGAAACCTTTCATAAGGCCATGTCTCAGATCTTTCAGAGAGGAGAATCCGCCACCGAGATTCTTTACGATTTTGCAAATGCCTATATCGATATTTTTCTTAATGCGCGCGAGCAGTTCAGGACCCTTATGAATTTCATGCTCAATGCCGAAAATCTCAATCTTTCCAACGGCATCCGCCGGCAGATAATAAAGGAAATGAACAGGACCATATCACTCATCGAGAAGATTCTTCAGTACGGTGTAGATACGGGCGAGCTTGTCGTAGATAAGCAGGACATGGGAAAAATGCGAAACGCGTTATGGGGATTGCTCAACGGGGTTATTTCGCTCCATCTCTTCGTTGGTGTCGAATCTATGCGCGAGAAGCGCATTCGATCGAATGTACGAAAGGGATTGGAGATGATAATAGCGGGATTGAGAAACAATAATAAGGAGGCATGGCAGATATGAGTAATTTACTGGTGAACACGAGAGATCAAAGATTCTTGATCTATGAGCTGCTTGGTATCGAAAAGCTGTTTGGGTTCGAAAAGTATGCCGATTACTCAAAAGATGTAGTCGACATGGTGCTTAACGAGGCCGAGAAGATGGCGGTTGAGATAATCGCTCCCACCAGGGACGAGGCCGACGAAGAGGGCGCCCGATTCGTAGACGGTGTTGCAAGGGTTCCCGCCTGTCTTCATGAACCCTACAAGACCTTTTGTGAAGCGGGATGGGTCTGCGCCAGCAAATCGTATGACGTGGGCGGCCAGAACATGCCCAAATTGCTTCACACCGCTTGCTGGGAAATGTTTGCCGCGGCTCACATGGCCTTTACCATGTACGCCAGCTTGACGACGGGCGCGGCCGGTCTGATTGAAACCTACGGGACGGAAGAACAGAAAAACAAGTACATGTACAGGATGTACACGGGCGAATGGAGTGGAACCATGTGTTTGACCGAGCCGAATGCCGGCAGTGATGTCGGCGCTCTCAGGACCTCCGCCAAACGCCTTCCCGACGGCACTTATAGTATTACAGGTACCAAGTGCTTCATTTCCTCCGGAGATCATGACCTGACGGAAAACATAATCCATCCCGTTCTCGCCAGGATCGAGGGGGATCCCCCGGGCACCAAGGGAATTTCTATTTTTATCGTGCCCAAAATCCGCGTAAACGACGACGGCAGCCTGGGAGAGCCGAACGATGTGGTGACCGGCAATCTCGAGCACAAACTGGGAATCAGGGCATCCGCAACCGCTACGCTGAATTTCGGCGAAAACGGCAACTGCATAGGTGAGCTGCTCGGAGAAGAACGGCAGGGCATGAGAATCATGTTCCAGATGATGAACGAGGCTCGTCTCGACGTCGGTATCCAGGGGATGAGCATTGCGTCCGCGGCTTACGAACACGCGGTTGGTTATTCCAAGGAGCGGATTCAGAGCCCGCACGCCTTGGCAGGGAAGGGTTCTCCGCCGGTGGAGATCATCAACCACCCCCCTGTCCGCAGGATATTGCTGTGGATGAAGGCTCACCTGGAGGGAATCCGGGCCGTCAATTACTTTGCAAGCTTTTGCATAGATATGGCCGAGGCTTCGGATTCCGAGGAAGAACGGAAAAAATATCAGGGTTACGTGGAGTTGTTTACGCCCATCTGCAAGGCCTATTCATCCGACCGCGGCGTGGAGATATGCAGCAAGGCCATCGACGTTTACGGTGGTTATGGTTTCTGCCAGGAATACCCTGTGGAGCAGTTCCTCAGGGATTGCAAGATCACCCAGATCTACGAAGGAACCAACCAGATACAGTCCCTGGATCTCATCGGCAGGAAACTGGCCCAGGACGGAGGTGCCAATTTCGCGAATCTCATAAAGGATATGGCGGAATCAATCGACCAATTGAAGAGTTTCGACCAACTGAAGGATATGTTGATAAACCTGGAGGAAGCGCGGCAAGAAGTCGCCCGAATGCCGGCCGTCTTCGCCGAGTTCGCCAAGGCCGGGAAGCCCACTGTTTCGCTTCAGAACGCCGAGCCGTTCCTGTGGATCATGGGCGACCTCATCGCGGGATGGTTCCTCATCCAAGGCGCCGCGATCGCCCTGGAAAAGCTGCAGGTCCTTTACGACGAAGCAGGAGCGGACACGGAAGAAAAACAGGGTCGACTAGCAGCCGAGAATCCTGAAGTGGCCTTTTATAGGGGTAGAGTGTCGTCGGCAAAATTCTTCGCCATCGAGATCCTGCCGACGGTAAAGGCGCGTTGTGCCATTATTAAAACGGGCGAAACGACGGCAGTCGATATCGATAACGAGTCTTTTGCTTACTAAGGGAATCTTATAGAGCGACCTCGGATATCGAATCCGATTAATGAACTAAAACTGGAGGCATGGCAATGAAGGAATGTGTTGTGGTAGACGGTGTGCGAAGCCCGAACGCCCGGGCGCACAAGGAGAAGGGGTGGTTCAGGAATGTGCGGCCCGATGAGATACTGATCAAGGTTTACGAGGCTCTTTTCGAGAGAAATCCAAAGGTGGCGCCGGAAGACGTGGAGGCCGTGTTCTGCGGCACGGCGAATCAAGCAGGGATGCAGAACGATATTGCCCGGCTTGCTTGGCTGGCCGGTGGTTTTCCCGAATCGGTCCCCACAAACGGAATCGGCCAGCAATGTCCTTCGGGCATGGCGGCGGCAGAGCATGCCGCCCGCGCCATAATGTGCGGTGAGGGAGACATCTACATCGCATCCGGCGTGGAAGACATGGAGAAAGTTCCCATGGCGTTTGCCATGGATTTCCCGCCCAGACTTCTTAAACGTTATAAATACGAAGAGATTCCCATGGGGGCGACCGCCGAGAAGGTCGCTGAGCTTTACAAGGTAAAGCGTGAGGACATGGAACTGATGGCCTATTGGAGCAATATGAAGGCGGCCGAGGCGCGAGATGCGGGAAAGTTCGCCCGGGAAATAGTTCCCATAGAGGGTGAAAAAGAAGATGGGACGAAGTTCATCGTGGATCGTGACCAGTGGATCCGGGACAACCCGTCGCTGGAGCAGATGGCCGCCATGAAGTCGCCCTTCAAGGAAGGTGGTGTGGTGACCGCCGCCACGTCCTCTCCCCTGACGGTGGGGGCGGCTGCCTTGCTGCTCATGAGTAGGGAAAAGGCCGATGAGCTGGGTTTTGACTATCACATCAAGTATTCCGGCGGCGTCATGGCAGGATGCGATCCAACGGTTATGGGTTTGGGCCCTATCTATGCCGCTCGAAAACTCCTTGATCGAAAGGGCATGACAGTCAAGGACATAGATATTTGGGAATTGAATGAGGCATTCGCCAGCCAGTCGTTGGCATGTCTGCGTGAACTAGGTATAGCCGAAAACGCCCCCTTTGAAAACGTCAATGTATGGGGAGGCGCCCTGGCCCTGGGACATCCCTTGGGAGAATCAGGAGTCAGGATAATCGTGACGCTGAACAACATCATGAAGACGGATTACAAGGATGCCAAGTACGGCGTGGCCGTACTTTGCGGCGGTTTCGGAAACGCTAACGCCTCTCTTTGGGAGAAAGTGGAGAAATAAGAAGTAATATACAAAGTCGGGAAGGCGATTGCCGGATTGTCCCGGGTTGCTTACCGACACAATAATTAGAAAGGCAGGGAGATGTCATGAGTAATTTACTGGTTAACACCCGCGATCAGCGATTTGTTCTCTATGAACAACTGGGTATCGAGAAACTTTTCGCTTACCCCAAGTACGCTGATTTTTCCATGGACATGGTGGACATGGTGCTCACCGAGGCAGAGAAGTTTGCCGTGGAAGAAATCATGCCCACCTATGAAAAGGCCGACAAGGAAGATCCGGCTGTTTTCAAGGACGGGAAGGCATACGCTCCGAAATGCTTTCACGAACCGTACAACAAACTCCGGGAGGCCGGTTGGTATGCGCCGTTATTCCCCGTTGAATACGGCGGACAGGGTATGCCGAAGGCGTTGCAGACAAGCATAAGTGAGTTGTTCGGAGCGGCGAACTATGCCTTGATGATGTATGTGGGTCTAACCCTCGGTGCGGCGGGCTTGATCATCGAGTACGGCACGGAAGAACAGATAAATAAATATGTCTACAATATGGTTCAGGGTGTCTGGGGCGGCACCATGTGCCTGACCGAGCCGAACGCCGGGAGCGATGTGGGCGCACTCAGGACGAGCGCAAAACGTTTGCCGGACGGGACCTTCAGCATTACGGGCACAAAGTGTTTCATTTCATCCGGAGACCACGACCTGACGGAAAATATAATTCATCCCGTGTTGGCTCGGATCGAGGGTGATCCTCCCGGGACAAAGGGGATTTCCCTTTTTATAGTGCCCAAGTACCGCGTGAATGACGACGGAAGCTTAGGCGAGTTCAACGATGTGAAGACGGGGAACCTGGAGCATAAAATGGGGATAAAGGGCTCCGCCACGGCGACGCTTAACTTCGGCGAGGATGGAAACTGTATCGGCGAATTGCTGGGCAACGAACGGGAAGGCATGAGGATCATGTTCAAGATGATGAACGAAGCCCGCCTTGGAACGGGCATGCAAGGCCTGGACCACGGCTCTGCGGCCCTCGAACATGCAATACAGTATGCCAAGGAGAGGATCCAAAGCCGCGACATGACATCCGCATCTCATGAACCCGTACCCATTATCCGCCATCCCGACATCCGCCGTTCACTCATGTGGATCAAGTCCCATGTGGAAGGCATGCGTTCGCTGAACTACTGGACCGGCTACTGCATCGACATGTCGGAGATCGCGGAAACGGAGGAAGAGCGGGCCAAGTGGGATGGATTCGTGGAAATAATAACGCCCATCGTCAAGGCCTACTGTTCGGACAAGGGCGTGGAGATCTGTTCTCTTGCCATGGATATATACGGCGGCTACGGCTATTGCCAGGAATATCCTATTGAGCAGTACTTGCGCGACTGTAAGATCGCAACCATATACGAGGGAACCAACACCATCCAGTCACTGGACCTGGTATTCCGCAAACTGGGCCAGCGGAAGGGCGAAAACGCCAAAAATCTGCTTGCCGAGATCAATGACACCGTGGCCAAGTGCAAGGAGATCGAGAGACTGAAAGAATCGGCGGGATACATGGAAGAAGCCTCCAACGCCCTTGCCGACATGATGATGCAGATCGGTACTTGGTTGATGAGCGGGGAATTTATGTCGCCCCTCATCAACACCAGGGTGTTTCTCATGATCATGGGAGACGTGGTAACCGGCTGGAGGCTCATGGATGCCGCGAAGATAGCCTCGGAAAAACTAGACGCCCTTTACAAGGAGGCGGGCGCCGATACCCCGGAAGCGCAGCGCGATTTCGGCAAGGACAACGTCGAAGTCGCCTTCTACCAGGGAAAGGTTGCTTCGGCGAAATATTTCGCCGCCAATATCCTTCCGACCGTGAAAGATCGGTTCAGGGTTCTCAAGATCGCCGACAAGACCTGTGTTGAGGTGGTGGAGGAATCCTTCACCGTCTGACGGGCAAGGGACGGTGAAGAAGCACCGTGAACCCTTTGAGCAGAGTTCAGAGCGGGGGATTTGAAGGAAGCCCCCGCTCTTTTTATTTTTGTGAGGGTGTTCAGCAACCGGTGGCGTGACTATAGAAAGTTGTCAGGGCTCTTTCTCCCTTTCTTCACATAAGAGCCCCGTCCCTCTCGATTTTGAGGAGACTACACATGAAAATCGGGTATATTCAGTACAATCCGCGCTTCGGAGCGGTTGACGAAAACATAAATAGGGCGGCCGTATTTATTAGGTCCGTCAGTGCCGACATACTGGTTCTCCCGGAACTTTCGACGACGGGATATCTTATAACGTCACTTGATGAAATCGAGGAGCTTGCGGAGGAAATTCCGGGCGGAAAAACGACAGAGGCACTGGCCGGACTGGCCCGGGAGCGATCATGCTTCATCGTGGCCGGCCTTGCCGAACGTTCAGGCGGCAATCTTTACAATTCCGCTGTCCTGGTAGGCCCGGAAGGATACATCGCCCATTACAGAAAACTCCATCTGTTTTACGAAGAAAAGCGCTGGTTTACGCCTGGTGACAAAGAATTTTCCGTTCATGATCTGGGGATTGCGAAAGTGGGGATCATGGTCTGCTTTGACTGGTATTTCCCCGAGTCAATGAGGATATTGGCGCTCAAGGGTGCCCATTTGGTCTGCCACCCCTCGAGCCTGGTTCTTCCGTTTTGCCAGGATGCCATGAAGATTCGGTGTCTCGAAAACCGAGTGTACGCCGTTACAGCAAACCGGACGGGAAGTGAGATGCGGGGAGGAAAGAGGTTCGACTACACCGGCATGAGCCAGATCACGGCTCCGGGAGGAGAAATCCTCCACCGCGCCGAGAGGGACAAAGATGCGGCGATCGTTGTGGATGTGGACATAAAGAAGGCGGAAAACAAGGCCGTCAACAGGTACAACGATCTGTTCGCGGACCGGCGCCCGGAATTTTACGGACTGATTACGAAAGAGTACCGTTTTTGAGGGGCGGGCTTTCGCTCCGGCGAGAACTGACGCCTAGAAATCATGATTCTCCCTTCGAACCGCAACCACCATGCCTGGTTGTTTGTAATGAACCCTTGCTGTTGAAATATCGCCCGTACATCTTTTATGATATGGTGAAAGCGAGGTTGAGCAGGGGATTTTTACGAAAATGTCATCGAGCAACCCATGATGAAAATACCGCAATTTGACGTCTTTATCATAGGTTCGGGTCCGGCGGCGCTTTTTGCAGCCCTTTACCTCGAGCGCATGGGCGTCTACAATATCGCCATTGCCGACAAGAAACGCTATCCCGCGGGCGGATTACTCAACGACGGAAAACTTAACTTCGATCACCGAATAGGGATCGACTTGAAAGAATTACAAATCACCGTGGAAGAAGCCCAAGCCCTCATGAACGAGATAAAGGACCTGTTGAAAGGTTTCCCCTATCTTTCACAAGTCACCTTTACGGACGGTAACGAGACACTGGATATCATCAGGCGGACCGCGGCGGAGCACCGCGTTGAATTTATCGCACCGGAGCAGTGGCATTGGGGAACGGATCGGGGAAAGTCAGCCGTCGACTATCTAAGGGGTCTTCTCACTCATACGAATTTTCTTTTACAGACAGAGGTGGTTTCCCTGAAGAAGAAGCGAAGGGGAGGTTTTTCGGTAACTTGTAAACAAAACGGTGAAAAATTTACCCTGTCGACACGTGTTGTCCTGGCTGCGCCGGGAAGAAGCGGGGCATATTGGTTTCGCGACGTGGCGCGCAGGTTGGGCGTTAACAATAAATTCGGCCCTATCGACGTCGGGATACGGGTGGAACTCAATCGCACTCTTTATAAAGCGGTCACGGATCATGTATATGATCCCAAGTTTATTTTTCATACCGATCGACACGGAGACCGTGTGCGTACATTTTGCACCAATCCCGGAGGAAGAGTGCGCCTGGAGAACTATGGGGAATTCAAGCTGGTAAACGGTGATGCACTTCAGAGAAAAAAGACCGACAATACAAATTTCGCTCTCATAAACACGGTAGCCCTCACGGAACCCTTTTCAGACACCACGGAATTCGGTTACATGATCGCCCGGCAGTTCCATTTGCTCGGAGATGGGTCTCCAATTGTGCAAAGGGTGGGAGATTTCCGTGAGGGAAGGAGGAGCTCGCCTTCGACCTTTAACAGCCCCATACGTCATTTTGACCTTTGCGAGGCCACGTGTCGAGCCGTACCAGGTGACATAACCCTTGGGATGCCTGCCCGCATAATGGACAATCTGTGGGAATGTCTGAAGAAACTGGACAAAATAGTGCCGGGCGTGTTACATCCCTCCACGTTGATGTACTCGCCTGAAATCAAGTTTTTTGACACCAATTTCCCTACAGACCCAGCCTTGGAAACGAACATAGAGGGACTTTTCGTGGCTGGAGACGGAACGGGAAAAAGCAGGGGCATAGTGGGAGCCGCAATGTCGGGAATCATCGCCGCCCGGGGCATAGCGAGCAAATATTTTTCCTAGGTCCCGAACCCCGTGCGCCTCCTTAAATAGCATCCTCCGAACCTCCTGTAGCATCTCCGTCCGTCTTACAGACACCTCCTCACAGGTGACTACTCCATACCGGACGGATTACGTGCTCCTGACAGGTCGGGTGATTCTGTTGACAGAGAAATCAATTATAATTATATTATATAAAAATAAAAACGAGGGGAGGAGGCTATGAATAAAAAGACCTTATTATCCGTATTGTTTGCAGTTTTGCTTTTTATGGGCCTCGCATCCTCCGGTCACGGCGCGGTATCCGAGTTCATCAAAAAGGAATTCGTAAATGGCATTGGAATGATGACTGGAGGCGTAGGTATCGAGGAGCGGGAACAGATGAAAGCCCAGGCCGATCCCTATAGCCTGAAGTTGGAGTTTGCGGTGACTTCAGGATCATACCTTGCGAATATCGATCTGGCAGTCGAGAGGGCTGACGGCAGCGAATTGTTGAGGGTGGAAGGAGTAGGCCCCTGGGTGTACCTGGCATTGGATCCCGGAAAGTACCGGATAAAAGCCTGGTACAAGGATGAGCTGAAGTCTCGTACCGTAGAGGTAGCGGCAGGTAAGAAAACGGTCATCCTTTATTGGTGATAAACTGGAAGTTTTAAATGATTCCAAGTCATGATGCCCGGAATCGGCGGGGCTGCCGATTCCGGGCATCATTTATTCGGCTGGGACCATCCTACACCACGGGACAACGATCCCTCTCTTTATTCCCCTAAAGATCATTTTCATCGTCATCCGCCCGGTTTAAGCAGGTTCGCTTCCGTCTCAGGTATTGAAGGAAGGCGGCTACGGACAGCAATGCCCCCAGCACGAATACTACTTCGTACATGTAGTAGCTCCAAAAGGAGACCCAGGTGCCCCGTTCTTTGACGTGGCCGTGCCAACGATACTCCAGTTCATCCAGTGAAATGCCGAGGGCCCTTTGGACGGCTTCTTCGATGTTTCTTTCCAGGCGGAGCTCTTCAATAAGGGATCGCAATCCCTCGGGCCCGAACTTTTGAATGATAAACTCGACTACGCTTTTGCTTTCTTCGTAGGCTGAAAGGATTGCCTGTTCGTTTCCAGGAAAGGACCTTTCAAGCATTCGAAGCGGAATGGTGTTTCCTGTCCTCACCGCCCGCGACACGAGAAAGGGGTCTCGTTTCATGGCGATTTCCGAAATACCGCCGCTTGCCCACTGCGCGATTCCTTCGTCGAGCCAACGGGGAAGCCGACCGCTTTCTATTTTTTCGTGAAGCAGAAGGTGGCAAAGTTCGTGTTTCAGGATGGTTTTCAATGAAAAGGGTCGTGCCGCCGCGGTCATGTAATCCACCACCACCAATTGTTTCGAGGGAACGGCGACTGCGACCACGTAATCTACCCCCACAATGGACTTAAAGGTGTCATGATCACTAATGAGGGCAACGGTGATGCGTTTGTCCGGTCGCCATCCAATGCGTTCTTCCAGTTCATTCATCAATTCGGGATAGATCTTCGCAACGGTGCGTGCCGCCCGCTCCAGGGAATCGTCGAAAAGGACAGTGATTTCGCCGGATTCCATTACACAGAATTGACATGTTTCCGCAGTTACCAGAGAAGGGAAGAGGATGCAAAACATCATCATCAATGGGGGAGTGACGGCTATGGCGATCCGTTTCATCATGTTTTTCCCCGCCGGTTATTATGGATAAAAACCAGATGGTATGATGTAGAATACAAATCGCGAAAAGACAACGACACGAGTTTTGGTTTTGAAGAAGTTTGAATGCGGCCTATAATGAAGCCGTGGTGGTTACCGTGAAAACATGGCATGTATACATTATCAGATGCGGGGATGGAACGCTTTATACGGGAATGACCGTCGATCTGCAGCGGCGTTTTGTGGAGCACGTTGAGGGTGACCGGAAAGCCGCCCGGTATTTAAAGGGAAGGGGGCCGCTGGAACTGGTTTTCTCATGCAAGGCGGGGGACCGGGCAAGGGCCATGAAACTGGAAAGACGAATCAAGGGACTTTCCCGGGAACGGAAAATCGCCCTGGTGGAGAATCCGAAAAAGGCGGAAGAGTTTTTCAGGTCATGAGGTTGGTTGCGGTCCGTTTCTTAGAAATTTACGAAGTCACGTTTCGCGTTTATAACCTTGACAATATACTGCCGTGCCTCTTCCTTGGCAATGTCGTTCTTGAGTCGGTTGTAGACTTCAAGAGGCGGCATGCTGTTAATTACGGCGGTCGCCCGGTTTTTGTCGCTGTCGAAGGTTCTAAGCACCTCGCCGGCTCCGGCGTTGTAGGCGGCTATGGTGCAGTATTCCCGCGACAGCTCGTTTTCGATACCATCGAGATAGCGATTACAAAGGATATGAAGGTAGGCGGTGCCGTACTTGACGTTATTTGTCGGGTCAAGGAGATAGTCACGTGACGGTATGCCGTCCCGTCCGTTTAGCATGCGGTACACGTCCCGACCCGCCGTCGAGGGCATGACCTGCATCAGGCCGAGAGCCTGTGAACGGCTTACGGCGTAGGGGTTGAAATTACTTTCCGTCTTTATGACTGCGTATACAAGGGTTCTGCTTTGGCCGAACTCCCTCGAGTATTTTTCCACCAGGGGGCGGTATTTTGCGGCCCGGACGTCCTGGTGATCGGCCACCATTTCGATTGTTACGAAATAGACCGTTCGGTCTTCGTCCTCCGAAAGGCTGGGACGTTGCCGGAGATTTCTTTCTATAAGCCGGTCGGCGAACCGCTCGGCCCGCCAAGGCCAGCGGATATCCCGTCCGTCGAAATCTTTTACCAAGCCAAGGAGAAAGGGTTCCCCTCCCAGCACGACTTCGCTGTCGGAATAGAGATCAACGGCCCGGGGATCATGGGGGGTGAGAACGGTGGTGACGATGGCGTTTTTTAAGCTGACAAGGGGCTTTTCCTGGTCGACGGTTTCCACGGCGATGATGCCGGTATTGAAGTCTACAACCGCCCGGGATAGATAATTCTGTGTGTATTTCACGTATTCGTAAGGCGTAGGTTCCCGGACATCGTCTTTACCCCATCTGTCTCCCGCCAGCTTCCTGAACAGGTCGATTGCGGCCTGGATGCGGCGGAGATCTTCGCTGATTTTATCGGGATGGGAAACGTATTCCACCGCTTTTTCCGCGGCCAGGCGGCCGGCGGAACCGCCGTCTCCCGATGCAACGACACGCGCGGCCCGGATAATTTCTCCCGGCGAACAGGAAACGAAGGCGACCCAAGCCAGGATGGCGAGGCCTCCCAGTATCCCCTTGATATGGTTGCGTTTAATAATCATTGTGTTTACGAAAACCAATGATACATGATAAACGATCAAGAGTCTACAAGGGTGCGCCGGATTGTCAAAAAGCCGAAAACCCAATTCCATGATGATGAGAGGTTTCCGGATGAATTTGGGGTGAGAAAATCCATGAATTCATATTTTGGACGTGGTGATAGTCAAAGGACATGGACCGGAGGGGAGGATTGGTCATGAAAGGTATGGTACGCGCCGGGTTGGCTTGCATTGCCATTGGGGTTTTAGGTGCAGTCGCCGTAACGTTATGGTACGCGCAGAGAGCCCTCCCGGTGGGAACGGGCTATGCGGCGAAGTATCTCTGTTCCAGCACCTTCATATCGGAACGTGAGCCGGAAAGGGTTTTCGAGGAGGATATCAAGCCGGTGAATCCCTTGGCCCACGTGGTTCGATGGAATATCGACGAAAATGAAAAAACCGTAACCGCGAGTGTCTTCGGACTGTTTCGGTCACGGGCGATTTACAGGGAAGGCGTGGGGTGTACATTGGTACGGGGAGTGACCGAGGAATGCCTTCGAAAACAGGCGTTTTTCCCGGGCGGTCCTCGACGCTTGCGGAGCCGGGGTCTTCCCGAAATACCTTGGCCGGAGGGAGAAGGCCTGGTGAAACCGGCTTTACTGGGTGTCGATTCCGAATCTTTGGAGCGGGTGCTTGATGAGGCCTTCGCCGAACACGATGAAAAGAACACGCGGAAGACAAGGGCGGTGGTCGTCGTTTACAAAGGACGATTGATCGCCGAACGATACGCGCCTGGTTTTCACGCCGATATGCCTCTCTTGGGTTGGTCCATGGCCAAGAGCGTTACGAACGCCCTGGTGGGCATTCTCGTCGGAAGAGGCGAACTCGATTTACATGAGCCCGCACCGGTTCCCCTTTGGCGGAATCCAGGCGACCCCCGTAGTGAAATTACCCTTGATCATCTGATGAGGATGGTCAGTGGACTTGATTTTGTAGAGGAGTATGAACCTCTTCACGATGCCGTGGATATGCTTTACGGCAGCTCGGATTTCGCGGCCTTCGCCGCGGCAAAACCATTGAGGGCTGAGCCCGGTAGCCAATGGAATTACTCGAGCGGAGACGCCAATATTGTAGCCTCTCTTGTTCGCGCAACGGTGGAAAAGCACGATGACCGATACTACGGTTTCCTATACAATGCCCTCTTCGACCGGATCGGCATGTCGAGCGTCGTATTGGAACCGGATCCCTCGGGGACCTTCGTGGGATCATCGTATGCCTTCGCCACTCCCCGTGACTGGGCCCGTTTCGGCCTGCTCTATCTGAGGGACGGTCTCTGGGAGGGGGAGAGAATTTTGCCCGAGGGATGGGTCGACTATTCCAGGAAGCCGGTGGAGGCCGCTCCAAGGGGTGAATACGGTGCGCTGTTTTGGCTCAATGCCGGCGCTGCGGACGATCCGAGCACCCGCCTATGGCCCGATGTCCCCAGGGACGCCTTTGCGGCCAGGGGATTCCAGGAACAGAGGGTCATTATAATCCCCACCCGCGACTTGGTACTTGTCCGTTTCGGCGCCACTTCGGAACGGGGGGCATGGGACACGAACGCCTTCGTAGTCGCCGTGTTGAAGGCGTTGCCGGAATAGGCGGCGGGAGGGCGAGTCTTTTCCCAAAGTCGCTGGTTGTCCGCATTCTTGCGCCCGGCACTAGTTACTCTTGTGGCAGGCTCACTATGTCGAATTTCCTTATCTACTTTATCCGGGCAAGCTTGATACGCAAGACATTTATCCTGTCCATGCATTCCAGCTCGATTACATCCGGATCTCCCCAGTCGGCAGGGAAACCTCCTCCCGATTGGAGCATGAGTATGTAAGGAAAGATGTCGTGGTAGAGAAATCCACAGAGTCCGGCCGTGTCGTGGGCGCTCAGCTCGAACGTGTCACCCACCTTGTGGCCGGCGTTGCAGGTGCCTTTGATGTCCATTATTGTTCCAACCACCCTGTGGCCGAAAATCCTTTCCTGTGACATAATCTTCCTCCCCGTAATGTTTGATGAAAAATTTTGAACACACCCGACAAAATGCAGATAAACTTAATGATACCAACTATGGACGCCGTGGGCAAGAATTGCCTGCAACAGGATCGATACAGCCGCGGGAAGCCGGCGAAATCCAATACACGGTATTTCGGGAAACGTGGTTGAATCGCCTATGGATCCACAACCACTGCGATGGATGTTTCCTGATTTGATCTTCGCAAATATCGCTCAAGACCTGAAAATCATGCCTTAGGGCGTTTTTCTGAATTTCACGTCCCGACGTTCGTCCTCGCTTTTCTCCGGAAAGGCCTAGGCTGGATTGAACAGTACCATCCTGACACGGACTCTCAAGAGGCGGTACAAGACGACCTCGATCCAATCAGCGGCCTTCAGAGTGACTCCCGACGGCGCTATCCCGAAACTCCACATCATTAGATTGAAAAGAATCTTGTCCATCTCAAGCTTTTTTTGTGCGTAAAGAGGAACGAGGAATCTTGCCGGTCGAGGTCTTCGGCAGTTCCGAGACGAACCTGATAGACCGGGGACACTTATATCCCGCCAGGTTTTCCCTGCAGAACTCCAAAATTTCTTTTTTCGAGACATTATCCGAAGCGGGAACTATGATCGCCTCCACTATCTGGCCGCGCTTTTCGTCAGGTATACCGACTACCGCCGCTTCCTTAACCTTCGGATGCCTGGAGAGCACGTCTTCAATCTCGGCCGGGAAGACATTAAGCCCCCCGGTGATGATCATGTCATCTTTTCTGCCCGTCATGTAAAGGTAGCCGTCCTCGTCGAAGCGGGCGATGTCGCCGGTGTACAGCCAGCCGTTCTTGATACGCTTTTCAGTGGCCTCGGGATCATTATAATACCCCTTCATGACCGCCGGTCCTTTCACGATAATCTCACCGGCTTGGCCCACGGGAAGGTCCCCGCCCTCATCGTCGACCACTTTCACTTCCATGAAACTTGCGGGACGCCCGATACTTCCCAGCTTTCTTTGGGCATCCTTCGGCAAGGTTCCGATTATCGGCCCCGCCGTTTCAGTCAGACCGTACCCCTGAACAATTGCGGTATCAGGAAATACATGTGACAGTTCTTTTAAAAGAGTCAAGGGGGTCTCCATCCCCATTACCGCCAAGGTTTTCAAGCTCCTTGCGTCAAATCCGCCTTTCTTTGCGGCGTTGGCAAGCAGCCTGTAAATGGGGGCGACGCTCCATATCAATGATATCCCGTATTTTTCTATTGATTGTAAGATATGTTTTCCGTCAAGGCTGTTGATCAGGGCGAGGGTTGTACCGGTTTCAAACACCTCCTGCACGATAATCGGTCCCGAGACATGGGACATGGGAAGAGTCATCCCGTATATTGCGGAGGGCGTGGCGGCGAAGATTTCCCGCATCACTACGGGGAAACAACTCAGGTTTCCCAGAGTAAGGACGGCCAGCTTCGGCATGCCGGTACTTCCCGAAGTCGACAGATAGACAGCTTCTTTATCCGGGTCGCACTCGAGACCCATTGATGAGTCGGGGGGGTCAAGGATTCTGTCTTGAATCTTGATGGTTTCCCCTTCCACGTGGACAACCGCTTTGTCTTCCAGCTCGCCGGGGATAACGGGCGGTAGAGTGATAAGACATGAGGCTTGAACGAGATCCAGCATTCGGCGTATCTCTTCCGGGGCGACCCTCGTATCGAAGGGAACGACGACCCCTCCTATTTTTAAAATCGCCAGATAGGAGACAACGAATTCCGGACTGTTGGGGAATAAAATACCGGCCTTGTCGCCTTCTCTTACGCCCAAGTCGGAGAGGACGTGGGCAAGCCGGTTCGCCCGACGGTTCAAGGTAAGAAAATCCAGATTTTCGTCTTTATAAATTACTGCTGTTTTATGGGGAAACTTTTCGGCCTTTTCATTTGACAACCAACCGGGATTTAGATTCATAAAGTCGTCTCCTCTTGATCTATGTCTTTGCTTTTAAAAACTGCAATCATTTTTCACCGCTGGAGGACTGTGTTTGGGATGAAAAGATGTTTTCGAAGCATTCTTCCACAAACCATCCCTTCATGTTCTTTCCGGAATATACATGACCACATCCATGGTTTCGCCACACTACTTTCCGCTGCCTCCCGCTCCGAATCCCAGCCCTCATACCATGTTTTCGCTGAAGATGCATCATTGAATGCCGGCAATTGTTGCTCTGGCCTATCGTTTTCTCGGTTCACCTTCTAGTTATTAAAGTGATGATAAACAGTGGACGGTTGATGAGTTGACGGTGAGATTTCTCCCTTTTAATCCTTTGGGCGGCAGTGTATATAAGCATAAAAAAAAAGAGATGGAGTGTCGGCGGGAGGGAGTTAGCCCTTGATTAGACAAATGTATAAGATTCTAGTTATCAACCCTGGTTCAACAAGCACGGAAATCGCCTTATTTGAGGACGAAAAGGAGCTGAGAAACGCCAAGGAGGTACATCCTGTCGAAGATCTGAGGCGCTTTGGCTCGGTCTTGGAGCAGTTTCCTTACCGCCGGGCCCTCATAAGATCACTACTCTCCCAATGGGGGGTCAAGTGGGGCGACCTTGACGCCGTGATCGGCCGCAGCGCGTTGGGTGACCGAAAAACGGGGGTATACGAGATAAATGACCGCATGGTGAAGGACATACGCTCGGGTTCGGCAAAGATCCAACACGCGGCCATGCTGGGCGCCCTCCTGGCGAAGGACGTGGCGGACGCCTTCGGCGCGCAGGCCTTTGTCGATCATGTAGCCTTCCAGAACCTCACTCCTTTGGCCGCCGTATCCGGTCTCCCCGGCATAGAGAGAATCCCCGCGTATCATGTACAGAATATAGAAGCCGTGGCGTCGGTGACCGCCCGGGAGCTGAACAAGAATCCGGCTAAAACCAACCTCGTTATAGCGCATATGGAAGGTGGAATGTCCATAGCCGCCCTGGAGGGAAGAAAACTTCTCGATGTAACCAGCGCCCTCGACGAGGGTCCATTCACCACAGAAAGGAGCGGAACCCTGCCATGCAACTCCCTCGTGGAGCTCTGTTTTTCGGGCCGTTACAGGAAAGACGAGATTCTGAAAATGATACGAGGCGAAGGGGGAATGGTGGCCTACATGGGGACCAACAAGCTCGACGAGATCGAGGAATGGGCGGACAGAGGTGACGAACGGGCGGCGTTTTACCTGGAAGCCATGTGCTACCAAGCGGCGAAGGATATCGCGGCGATGGCCTCCGTCCTCAAAGGAAAAGTCGATGCCGTAGTTCTGACAGGGAAGATCCTGGTTTCCCGTCGAGCCGTCGAATGGATCAGGGAGCGTACCGGATTTATCGCCCCGCTGAAGACGATTCCTGAAGAAGAAATGTTGAGCTTCGTCCGTTCTGCACTTAGGGTGCTGAGAGGTGAAGAAAGGCCGATCGTTTATGAATGACATGGGCGAGGGAGGCGATTTCATTGATCCGGGAAGAGACCTGGATTGTTTGGAGGAGGGAAAATTTCCGTGCTTGAATCATTAAGAGACAAAGTGGCCTGGGTGACGGGTGGAGGAACGGGGATCGGCAGGGCCGGAGCTGTGGCGTTGGCGGGGAATGGGGCGCGGCTCGTTCTGTCCGGGCGCAGGAAAGAACCTCTTCAGGAAACGGCTGATGAAATTGAACGTCAGGGTGGAGAAGCGGTTATCGAGGTCCTCGACGTCACCGATCCTGACGCGGTCGACCAGGTGACGCGAAGGGTGGTTGAACGTTTCGACAGGCTGGATATCTTGGTAAATAACGCGGGGACGAATATTACGGAAAGACACTGGAATTTCGTCACGCCGGAGGGCTGGAACCTGGTTGTCGACACCAATCTGAACTGTGCCTTCTATTGTACACGCTCCGTTCTGCCGATCATGCGACGGCGCAAGGACGGCCTGATCATAAACATTTCATCGTGGGCGGGACACTTCTACTCCATTGTGACGGGTCCGGCCTACACCGCCGCCAAGCACGGACTAAGGGCAATGAATGAAACCATCAATATGGAAGAGTGCGTAAACGGAATCAGGGCCTGCGTCATCTGCCCCGGCGAGGTATGGACGCCCATCATAGACAGGCGTCCGGATGCGCTGCCGGAAGAGGTCAAGGCAACGATGTTGCGACCGGAGGATGTTGGAGAGGCGATCCTTTTCGTTGCGCGGATGCCCAAGAGAGCCTGTGTCAACGAACTCGTGATAAGTCCCGCATGGAATCGCACGTACGCGGAAAATCCAAAGAGGCCGGGACAATCCCAATAACCTCTTCGCCGTCGGTGGCAACTTCTTTTTTTATTATGCGACTTCGTCCATTTTGATGAAACGTAACGAGGCTACGTGGTTGTGTATTTTGAAATCAAATCGTAAGTGCCGAATCCGCCAAATACCGCGTACGTCCCGGAGCTCTTTCTGGAGCTCTATCCTATTGCTTCATAAATAAATGTTACCGAGAGAGAACATGGAAGAGGTAACGGTGCTTCATAAAAGATGTTACCGACGTATGGTGTTGACGGCAAAGACTTTTCTGATCCGTGTGTCGATGGCTGTTCTTAGCAC
>JAHDRK010000091.1 GCA_018433345.1 Syntrophobacterales bacterium
TAACTGTGACGATGGAAAAGAGCGAAAAGAAGCGCCAAAACGCCGCCGTGAATGTGTTCACCGCACAGGAACACCCGCTCCCAGAGCACGAAACAGTTATCGAAGATCATGTAAGAATCGGTGGACCCTGGTTGAAAACCACGGGGGAAATGCTCTCGCTCCCTGAGGTTGTGAATGGTAACCACCTGCTTCAACCCGTCCCAGTCCCCTGGAACTGCGAAGGATACCGCATAGTCCTTGTCCTGTGGACCAAGCGAGCGGGTGGGAACCACCAGCACCTCATCGGCCACAGAGGCCTCGGAGATATGTACCTTACATCCCGTCACTACTATGCCGTCGCTTTTAACTTCCTTTACATGAAGGTAAACGTCGGGATCCGGCTGTTCATGGGGGCGTTTCAGTCTGTCGCCCTTTACGTCCGTCTGGGCGCAACACCCTATAAGGTCTTCCTTCTGGAAACGTTCCAACCACTTCTTGAAATTTTCGTGATATTGAGTGGCACCGTTGTTTTGTTTGTCGGCCTCATAACTAACGTTGTAGATGGCGTTTGTTGCATCGATGCCCATGCATCTCTGGATACAGCCTCCTACTTCACGGCAGAGCATGCGTGTCATGTCCTGTTTTTTGTGAAGATCGTCCGTGCTCATGTGAATGTGATTGAAACGGTTTATCGTCTCACCCGTAAGATGCGACTTGGCCAGCATCAGCTCCCGGATCTTCGGATCAGAACTTTGGGCCATGTCGTAGGTGGTCCCGATGGTGTTGATGCACGCCATTTGACGCTCGTCCGTTCGGTCGATCTTTTCGCCGTTGAAGTAGATGTTACGTTTCATCTTCCCCAACGCCTCGATGTACTTTCCCTTGGTTCTCAACATATGGTTATTTCTCCTTTCCTGTAAGGCTCCCGCAGGAGCAATTTAGTTTTCCCCGAAATACTACCTTTAACAGACGCCGAAACCATCGATCAAAAATGATCTTATGCCTCTTCGCCCGGCACATATACTCCCCTTCACATTAGGTTGGAATGTAGTTCAATACAATTTTCTTCGATATAAGGCAATCCCCCAGATTGGGGTCATCCCATCCCTTAGACAGTTTTTTTGTTACTTGTCCCCACGAAGTCTTCATGATAGTAATACAATAATTTTCCTTGAATCTTGGCAAATTACAGGAAACAAAATTGTATCCCACAAGATACAAGAAATTGAACCGTCATTTATTCTCATCATGATCGATTGGTACCTCTATGCCCTCGGCGCACTCGTTCTCTTCGGCATTCAGCGGTTTTTATACAAGGTGGCCGCCGAGGAAAATTGCGACAGCGCCCTGACCACCTTTTCTTTTATGGCGACAGTAACCTTGTTTGGAGCTTCTATTTTCCTCGCCACGGGGCGGAAAGTGGAAAATTTGTCATGTCTTTTTATCGTCTCCCTGGTAAACAGCCTCTCGTTTTTTGCAGGAACGACAGCCACTATCGAAACCCTGCGGCGAATGCCGGCAACATCAGCTATGCCGATCATTCGTCTAAACACAGCGTTCGTAGTGTTGTTCGGCATATTTTACTTCGGAGACAATCCGTCGACTTTTCAATACTTGGGCATTGCGCTTTCTATTTCAGTCATCCTCCTTCTTGTAAGGTTGACACAGGGCGACACACAAACCAGCGGCCACTACGGAGGTCGCCATGGCTTACCCTTCGCCCTTTCGGCTCTCTTGGCGGGAGCCGTGGCGTCCGTATCGAGCGCCTTCGCCGCCCTTTACGTAGACAAACTCGCCTTCATAGCCCTTTCCTATTTTATGGGAACCATTTTTTCGCTGGTTCTCTATCGTATCCGAAGAACATCCGGAAGAGCTTCCTCTCCTTCAAAGCCGCTCAGTATCGGAGTAATTATAGGATTAATAAATTTCGGAGGCTTTTACTCGTTGCTTGCAGCGCTCGAGCGGGGACCGCTTTCCATCATCGCTTCCGTTACCGGCCTTTACTTCGTCCCGGCCGTTTTGCTTTCCGTTGTCTTTTACCGCGAAAAAATGGATATGACCCGGGCGCTCGCCCTTGTCATGACCGTCATCGCCATCGGGTCGCTGCGCCTGTGACGACGAGAGAAAGGGCTTCAACCCCCATACAGCAATGCGGCGCTTGGACTCAACCCCCCTTTATCTCTTCCAACACTTCCCTGAATCCAGGCATGGCGCTGACGATAGTCTCGTCGTCCACGCAGTAGGCGATGCGCACGTAACCCGGTCCGTCAAAACCGCTCCCGGGAACGGTAAGTATATTCTTTTTCTGCAGCGCTTTCACGAACTCCAGGTCATTCTCCATGGGACTTTTCAGAAAGAGATAAAAGGCGCCTTCGGGTTTTTCCACATCGTATCCGATTTCCACCAGACCGTCACAAAGGAGGTCACGTTTCCGCCTGTAATCATCCAATGCCGACTTTACTCCCTGAAGTCGGGCTACGACGCGCTGCATCAGAGCCGGCGCGTTGACGAATCCCAAGATCCTCGTCGCCAGGGTGATTGCGTTTAGAAGATTTTCCGCGTCGGCCGCTTTGGGATTGACAGCCACAAAACCAATGCGTTCCCCCGGTATGGAGAGGCTTTTTGAATAGGAGGCGACAATTATGCTGTTTCGGTATGCCGCCGGGATACTTGGAACATGCCTTCCGTCATAGACGATGTCGCGGTAAGGTTCGTCGGAAAGAAGATAGATGTCACAGCCGAGTTCTTCTCCTTTCTGATCGAGCATCTTGGAAAGATGCTCGATACATTGCTTATCGTAAACCTTTCCCGTAGGATTGTTGGGTGAATTTATGAGCACAGCCTTCGTCCGGCCGTTCACCGCCGCTTCAATGGCGGCCACGTCGAGGGAAAAATCGGACCGAACCGGCACAAACCTGGCTTCACCGCCGAAATTATCGACGTAGAACCGATACTCTGCAAAACAGGGGGTAGGGATGATGACCTCGTCACCCTGGTCGAGCAGGGCCTTCAGTACAGCGTTCAATCCCCCCGCGGCACCGCAGCTCATGACAATATGGTCCCAAGGCATCTCTATCCCCTGGTCCCTGGAGACAAATGAGGCCACGGACCTCCGCACTTCTTCGAAACCGGCATTGGGCATATAACCGTGGACCCCTTCCGACTCTTCCTCCACCACCGCTTTCAAGGCGGCGTAAAACTCTTCCGGCGGCGGCAGATTGGGATTTCCCAGGCTGAAGTCGAAGACATTCTCCGCCCCGAATTCCTTCTTGAGACGCAGGCCGTCTTCAAACATTTTTCGTATCCAGGACGAATGAGACATGAAAGTATGCATTTTATCCGCTATAGCCATGTGCAGCTCCTTTCAGTTTTTAAAACATGTAAGTGAACCCAAAATGGAAAATTATTTCGTAAAAAACCCGGATGAACGGTTTTTAGCAAAACCTCGTTGTAAAGACAACTTTTCTTCAACATACCTCTCATTAAAATTACAACAAAAGGCGGCGTTTCGATGGTTCATGAACGGGCGACATCGGGCGCTCTCCCGGGCGGATAGGTGTCGTACCGTGCCGCCAGTTCGTCGATAAGGCGGTCCTTCGACTCCCAAAGATCAAGGACCCAGGCCTGGAACCTCTCGCGGCAGTTCGAATCTTCCAGGTAATTTCCCTTCAGCAGGTTCTCCGGTATCAAGTGCTCTCTGACGCGAACCACGACTCGGGGCACGCGCCCACAGAGAAAATCCCAGAATCGCATGGACCCATCGGGATAGAGAATCGTTACGTCCAGCAACTTTCGTATTTTCCCATCCAGAGCATTGACGGCGAAGGCGAAGCCTCCCGCCTTTGGGATGAGGAGATTACAGAGCGGTGAGTTTTGCTGTCTCTTTTTTCTTTCGTAAACCTGGTGCCCTCGATGAAATTTAGGATCGACACCAGCGTGTGAGCGTATCGTTCACACATTATTCTCGTGGTTTCCAGGTCTTTACCTTTCTTTTCCGGGTGCTTTTCAAGGCAATCCTTCGAACAGCGTTTCATGAACGGATAATCGAGTGCCCACCAGGCGCTGCCCAGGATGGAAATCCATGCCAGTTCTCTCTTAAGAAAAAACTTCGGAAAAGGTATCCTGTTTGCGAAAACACGAAGCAACACGATTATGTCCGTCCATGACTGATGGTTGCTGTTTACGAAATACCACTCGTCCTTCCTCAGACCTTCGACACCCTTTATGTCCCCATCTACCTTGAGGGCGATCTTCAGCGAAAGAATGATCCCAGCGATCCAGCCTCTCACCATTGTCATGACGTACCGGGCGTTCCCGGCCTGAAACCCCTCGTGGGGAACAAGGAGTTTGGTAAGGGCGAAGAAGTGTACCGGTATCGTCCAAACAACAGTCGTCAGAACGACCGGAAGGACACTTAATACCCAGAATAGGCGCCGGCGAAAACGACAACACGACATCTCCTCGTATCCCTGGAAGTTAATGTCTCGAAATCCGTCACCGAATATTAATGATCCCGTCATCGGCGCGTAATATTCATTCTCTATGCTCTTTTACATCAACCCATCAAGAGGAGGAAAGGATCAATGAAAAAAATCTTCATGAAATTTCTTGCAGGACTATCAGCCGCCTTCTTAATGACAACGGCCGCGGCAACCGCGGAAACCATTACCATAACGGGTTCCACGACCATCCTTCCAATCGCCCAAGTCACGGTAGAGGCTTACATGAAGGCCAATCCAGGCGTCAATATCTCTCTTTCCGGCACAGGATCAGGCGACGGGATCAAGGCGCTCATAGATAAAACGGCGGACATTGCCAATTCATCGAGGGAGATAAAACCCGGCGAGCTGGCATTGGCAAAAAAGTCCGGTGTTCTACCGATAGGATTCATCGTGGCAATAGACGCAATCGTACCCATAGTACATCCCTCAAATCCCGTGGAAGATATTTCCATAGACCAGCTCAGCCAGATATACCAGGGAAAGATCATAAACTGGAAAGAGCTCGGCGGCGAGGATCGGCCTATTGTAGCCGTTTCCCGCGACAGCAGTTCCGGAACCTATGAGTCCTGGTCCCTGCTGGTTTTGAAAGGACAGCGTGTGACACCGAGGGCCCAGTTGCAAGCATCGAGCGGCGCAGTGGTACAGGCCACCTCGGTAAACCCGAACGCCATCGCATACGTGGGCATCGGCTACCTGAATCCCTCGATAAAGCCGCTCAAAGTGGGTGGTGTCGAAGCTAACAAAGAAACGGCGCAATCCGGAACCTATCCCATATCCAGGCCGCTTTACATGTATACCGACAACATTCCCCTTGGAGAACCGGCAAAATATCTGCATTTCGTTCTTAGTCCGGAAGGGCAGAAACTGGTCGACGAGACGGGATTCGTTTCAATACGGTGATACACGATCTTGTAACGTGTATTCGCCCCGGAAGCCGATCTTTGCGTTTCCGGGGCTTTTCTCGTGACAGGGAGATATTGTAATCCGCAATTTACCGGGGAATGAAAAACACCCATCGATAACTGCCTTCGCGATGTGTCTTCAGCTTTCAGCCAGCTTATACCCCGTGCCGCGAACGGTAAGTATGTGGCGTGGATTGGCCGGATCCTTTTCTATCCGTGAACGAAGGCGCCTTATATGAACGTCGACTGTACGCGGTTCCACAAACGATTCATCACCCCACACGTGATCCAGTATCTGATCCCGGGAATAGACGCGTCCAGGCCTGCCCGTCAGAAATTTGAGCAGCTTGAATTCCATGGGAGTCAGCTCCACCGGCCTACCTTCCACAGTTACCTGGTGGGTCGTAAAGCTCACGAAGAGATCATCCTGAGAAAATGTCTCTTCTCTCTCTTGATCATCAATCCTCCCTCGAATCGGCGCTTCGCTTCGTCTAAGAACGGCGCGCACCCGCGCCACCAGTTCCCTTGTGCTGAATGGTTTCGTAACATAATCGTCGGCACCCATTTCCAGCCCAAGTATTTTGTCGATTTCACCGACCCTGGCCGTAAGCATGATTATGGGAATCGAAGCGGTTGACGGCTCGATTCGTATGCTCCTGGCCACATCCAAGCCGGATATCTCGGGGAGCATGAGATCAAGCAAAACGAGGTCCGGCTTCTCGTCCCGTACCTTTTGGAGGGCTTCACTGCCGTTCATCGCCTTGGAAACGAAATACCCTTCCCGTTCCAGATTGTAGGCTATAAGATTCACAATGTCCTCTTCGTCATCAACGACAAGTATTTTCTTTCCTATCATGGGAATACCTTTTGTTATTGTGGACTTTGTGTGGATTTTCCAGCACTTGTGTATAAATACAGATGCCGATGATGCCGTTATTTTATAAGGAGGAAGGTCAGCGTGACCTCCGTCCCCTTTCCCGGTTGACTCGCAATCGTCATTTCGCCGCCATGGAGAGACATGAGATGCCTCACTATGGAAAGACCCAAGCCCGTGCCACCCGATTGGCGGGAACGGTCGCGATCTACGCGGAAAAATCGTTCGCCGAGTCGACTGAGGTCCGCCATCGGAATGCCTATTCCCGTATCTTTGATTTGAATGGAAATCCGATCTCTGTTTACAAAACCGGCTTTTAGGGTAACACTGCCGCCGGGTTCTGTGAACTTGACGGCATTATCAAGAACGTTGACAAGGACTTGTGCGAGCCTGTCTCTATCGGCCAACAGGGCGGGAAGATCGTTCGGCACATCTCGGACCATGGCGATATCCCTTTTTGACGCCCTGGCTTCTACCAGGGGCCACAAGCAAGAGAGGACCGATTCCAGGGAGACGGGTTCAAACCTCAGGGGCAATTCTCCCAGCTCGATGTCGGAAAGGGTCAACAGATCATCTACCAGGCGATTCAGCCTTTCGGCCTGTCGTTTTATGGTTTCAAGGAATGTTAATGCCGCGGTTTCGTCTTCCAATGCACCATCCTGGAGCGTTTCGATCCCGCCCAGAATCGCCGCCAAGGGGGTTTTTATCTCGTGTGTCACGTTAGCCACAAAATCGGAACGGGTTTTTTCGAGTTGTTTCATTCGCGTGACATCATGAAAGACAACCATCGTTTTGTCCTTTTCACCTGAGGCTCCTCGAACGGCACAGAACGTTATCTCTACAATGCGCGGTATTTCACCTTCTATCTCGACTTCGGTGGAAAAAACAGCACCACTTTTCTTGAATTCGCCGAACGCTTCTTGCAGACTAAGATTCCGAAAGGCGTCCAGCATGGTCATACCGATCGTCTCATTGGATGTCCGCGAGAACATGCTGTCAAATGCACTGTTTGTACGTTCAATGACACCCTTTTCGTCCAGGATGAGAACACCGTCGGTCATGCTTGCGAATGCCGCCTCCAGTTTCGCCCTTTCATCCTCCGCATAGCGAATCTTGTCACGTAACTCGTTCACCAGGTAATTGATGTTCCGAGCCAGTCCGCCTCGTTCGTCGGCGGCGTTGATAAGGAGTGTTCCAGGATCTTCTCCCCGCCGCAGTTTTTGAGTGAAGTGTTCCATTTCCTGGATAGGAGACACGAGCCGCGACGAGAAAAGATAAGCTATAAGAAAACCCAGGAAGCCGATAAGGAGAAATGACCTGAGAAGAACCACGTTGAGAGCGCTCATGGATTCCCGGATATCCGTCAATGGGCGGCTGATCCTTATATATCCGACCGTTCCCGACTCATCCAGGACGGCGACCGCCACGTACAGAGTTTCAATATCAAGGGTTTGACTTACCCTGACATCCTTCCCCCTTCCCCTGATACGCGCTTCTTGTATCTCGGGCCGGTTGAAATGGTTTTCCATGTCGATGACATTGTATTCCGTATCCGCCAACACCATTCCCGCTTTATCTATGAGCGTAAGCCTTGAGCCCGTCGTTGCCGCAATGGCGCGCGCCATGCTTTCCATTTCGGGCAAAGAGGTTGTTACTTTGAGAAGCTCGGCATAGATGAAGAGATTTCTTTCTATTTCCTCTCTCAGATGCGACTTGATATGTCCACCCAGGTAAATATACATGATCACGATCGCCACTAGGGCGAGCAGGAGGTACGTGGCAAACAACTTTTGGAAAAGGTTCGATTTCATGCTTCGCCGATTCTCCATATGATGCGCTTTCCAGCGATAAATCAACCGTCTTTTTTTTCCAGGGATTCGCCGAATACATCGTAGGAACCACAGTCGAACATTCCGTGTCGGACGTTTTTACCGGTTACCATGTAAATAACGTTTTTCGCGATACTGGTGGCGTGATCGGAAATCCGCTCCAGATTCTTGGATACCTGCATTATCAAAAGCGCCCGATGAGTTGTGCGAGGATCTTCCATGATAAAGGTCAGCAATTCGCGAAAAATCTGTTCGTTCAAGCGATCCACCACCTCGTCCTCGCGGAGCACCCACTTTGCCTGGCTTTCGTTCTCCTTAACCAGCGCGTCGAGACTTTCCCGTATCATTTTTCTTGAAGTCTCGGCCATGCGGGGCAGATCGATATAAGGCTTCAGGCGGGGTTCCTCATTAAGGTCGAGCACTTTACGCGATATGGTAACCGCTATGTCTGCTATCCGTTCCAGGTGACCATTTATCTTGATTGCCGTGGTTATGAAACGAAGATCTCGTGCCGCCGGTTGTCGCAAGGCCAGAAGCCGTATGCACTCCTTCTCTATTTCCTCGTCCAGGTGGTTGATAACCTCGTCGCCGTCAATAACCGAACGGGCCCTGACCGAATCACGCTCGAACAATGCGTCCGTCGCCTCCTTTATGGCCTTTTCAGTCAACGCACCGAGGTAGATGAGTCTCTGCTTGACATCCTGAAGTTCCTTTTCATATTGCCTACTGGTATGGGTCTTTTGTTCCATACGAGAATCCTCTCTCATCCAAACCGCCCCGTAATATAATCTTCCGTCTGTTTAACGTCGGGGGTGGTGAACAACCTGTCAGTCCGGTTGTACTCAATCAACCTTCCGAGGTAGAAAAAGGCTGTATAGTCGGAAACCCTCGCCGCCTGCTGCATATTGTGGGTAACTATTATAATGGTATAGTTTTTTTTCAATTCTTCAATCAATTCTTCTATCTTTGCCGTGGAAATCGGATCGAGCGCAGAGGTGGGTTCGTCCATGAGCAGCACATCGGGTTTCATCGCGAGTGCCCTGGCAATGCAGAGCCGCTGCTGCTGGCCGCCGGAAAGGGTCATGGCGGACCGTCCCAGGATGTCTTTCACCTCATTCCAGAGTGATACCCGCTTGAGGCTCTTTTCCACTAGATTCTCCAGGTCGCTTTTGTTCCGGATCCCATTGAGACGGGGGCCGTAAATAATATTGTTATAAATTGACTTGGGAAATGGATTGGGCTTCTGAAATACCATGCCGATCCTGCGGCGTACATCTACAGGGTCGACCTTGGGATCATAAATATTAATGCCCTCGAAAAGCACCTCGCCATCCATCCTTGCTCCGTCGATGAGGTCGTTCATCCGGTTGAACATGCGCAGAAGGGTCGATTTCCCACATCCGGAGGGACCGATGAGCGCCGTCACACGGTTTTTTTCGAAATCCATGGTCACGTTCGTGAGCGCCTGGAAGGTTCCGTAGTAAAAATCGACGTTTTTAGCAGATATGCTGATGTCCCATGTTTCAATGTTTACCATCGTTTCTTTTTCCTAGCGTAGCTTCGTATCGCTATGGCAGTCATGTTGATCATGAGGACCATCCCCACCAACACAAGAACCGTCCCGTACTGGATGGGACGGGTTTCCTCAATCCTGGTTCCTGCCGTGGCCAGAACGTAGATATGATAAGGCAGCGCCATTACCTCGTCAAAAATTGACTTGGGAAGAACGGCGGTAAAAAAGGTAGCCGCTGTAAACATTATGGGCGCAGTTTCACCGGCGGCCCGACCGATACTCAAGATCGATCCCGTAAGAATACCAGGCAGTGAGTTGGGCAGTACGATTTTCGAAATTGTATTCCATTTTGAAACGCCGAGGGCCAGCGACGCCTCCCGAAAAGTCTCCGGAACCGAGGAAAGAGCCTCCTCCGAGGCGCCTATAACGGTCGGCAGTATGAGGAAACCGAGCGTCAACGATCCGGCCATAATCGAAGATCCGAAACCGAAATAGACAACAAAGAGTGCCAGTCCGAAAAGCCCGAACACAATTGAAGGAACGCCGGCAAGGCACCGGATACCGACTCTAAGAAACCTCAGGACGTACCCTTCTTTTGCGTACTCGTTTAGGTATATGGCTGAAAGAACTCCCAGGGGCAAAGCTACCGCCATGGCGCCGATCGTGAGATAGAAGGTTCCAACTATGGCCGGCATTACGCCCCCCTTCGTCATCATGTCTTGGGGATGCTTTGTAAGAAATTCCCAGCTTACAGCGCTGTATCCCTGAATAAATATGAAGATGAAAAAAAAGGCGATAGACAATGCTATCGTCAGCGCCGACAATCGGACGGCAAGGAAAAATGCCCACTGCTTCAGATAACGCCGCTTCATAAGGTTGCCGATCCCCTCTCCCTGAACTTGTTCGATATGCACTCTCCCGCCAAGTTGAAGGCCAGGGTCATGAAGAAAAGCACCATACCGATGGCAAACAGGGCGTGATAATGGGCGCTCCTGAAAGGAGTCTCGCCCATCTCGGCGGCGATACAGGCCGGCATTGGACGGACGGGATCAAAGATGCTCTCTGGCAATATGGCTGCCCCACCCGCCACCATGAGGACGACCATGGTTTCACCAATGGCGCGGGACATGCCCAGCATGACGGCCGTTGATATTCCCGATAGGGCGGAGGGTACAATTACTGTAACGATTGTTTCCGCCTTGGTCGCACCCAGCGCGTAAGAGGCTTCCCGGAACTCCATGGGAACGGAGTACAAGGCGTCTTCCGTAATGCTGGCAATGGTAGGCACCGCCATAAATGCCAGAATCAGGGAGGCATTTACGATATTGAGGCCCGTCGCCAGACCGAAGGTGTTCTGAAGCCATGGAGCAACCACTACCATGCCGAAAAATCCCAACACCACAGAAGGGAGACCGGCCAGCAATTCAACTACGGGCTTGAACAATTCCTTTATGGAACCGGGTGCCAGTTCGGCAATATAAACGGCCGACAAGATTCCCAGCGGGATCGCCACGATAGAAGCACATAGGGTGACCACCAGTGACCCTACAATCAGCGCCCCTATCCCGTAATCAGCCGGATCATAGGTGGGGTACCATTCGACTCCCAGAATAAAATCCTTCAAAGAAACCACCTGAAAAATCGGAATTCCCTCCATGAAAAGGAAGGCGACAATCAGCCCCAAAACGACGATGGAAGCAAAGGTGAATAATAACAATGCGTTTTTGACAACCTGTTCTTTCAGTGTCCGTGTCATAGTATGACTCATGTACTACCGCACTGTTACGTAATGATGACGGTCGTGTTACAAACAGGTAAAATTATTTTCGTCCGACGGCTTCCCTTGATGCGATTACGCGGTAGAAATCTCTCCCGCGGTCCCGGTTAATCTTGACAGGACTTTGCGATGTTTTCTATAGTTTCAATACTGAGCCCGAATCAACGAAAGGGCACGGAAACCAAACGGGGGAGATTCGACATGCCAAAATCCATGAAGTATTTCGGTATCGCCTTTTTGATACTGATTGTGTTGTCGCCTTTGTTCAACACCATCCTGGAAGCGTTCGTAGACTTCTATTTCTTCGACTCCTTGGGATATGCCTCGGTCTTCTGGACCTATTTCACCACTCAATACATAATACAGGTGCTGTTTTTCATTTTTTTCCTTGCCTTCGCGGGTCTCAACCTCTACGCGGCTTACCGCCTTACCCCCCATAAGCAACCTCGTCTCGACCTGGAACAGGTCAGCATTCCGACAAAACCGGCTTACTGGGCACTGGCGATCATACTTGTGTTTCTGGCATGGGGAGTAAGTGCCTACCCCGCTTCGCACTGGCTTGATGTGCTGATGTACATAAACCGTTCGCCCTTCGGGCAGACCGATCCGATTTTCGGCAAAGACATTTCATTCTATGTGTTCGCCCTTCCTTTCTTCGAACTGATACGCAACTACCTGATGACGATTATCTTCGTAACCTTGTTTATAACCTCCGGTGCATATGTAATCGGAAGAGGCATATTACTGACCCCACAGAATGTCACCATTTCCACAGCTTTCAAAATTCACACCGTCTTTTTCCTGGCTCTTTTTTTCGCCCTCCAGGTCCTGAGTTATTGGCTTGCGCGTTATAACTTGCTTTTTTCTCCAGAGGGCGTCGTGTTCGGCATGAATTACGTGGACGACAGAATTCGCGTACCCGCCTATAACTTGCTAATAGTTGTCTGCCTGGCGGGAATCGCCCTGTCCCTTTACGGAATGGCCCGCAAGTCAATAAAACAACCCCTGGGCGGCCTTGCGCTGTTGATAGTCGCCGCCATCATATTCAGCGGTATTTTACCGACCTTGGTACAGCGGTTTTCCGTCGACCCCAACGAACTGGAACGCGAGAAGACCTACTTGGAACACCATATACGATCAACCAGAAATGCGTACGGACTCAACGAAATAGTAGAAAGACCCTATCCCGTGGATTACACCTTGACCCGTGAGGATATAAAGAAAAATCGGTTGACCATTGAAAATATACCTCTTTGGGATTATCGACCCCTTCTTGATACCTACACACAGATACAGGCGATCCGGCCCTACTATGATTTCAACGATATTGACATCGCCCGTTACGATTTCAACGGGGACTACCGCCAGATCATGATCGCCGCCCGGGAACTCGATCAGCGTAGGCTGCCCGCGGATTCACAGACTTGGGTCAACAAGACCTTTATCTACACACACGGCTACGGTGTTGTGGCCAGTCCGGTTAACGTATTTACGGAAGAAGGACTTCCGGAACTGTTTATACGAGACATACCGCCGAGAGAAACAGTGGACATCGGCCTCGAACGCCCCGAAATCTATTTCGGCGAAAGAACAAACGAACCTATAGTCGTAAAGGCGGGAATAGAAGAGTTTGATTACCCCTACGGCGAAAAAAACGTTTTCACCGCCTACCGTGAACATACAGGCGTCAATGTGGAATCGCTGTTTCGAAGACTAATATTCTCCATACACTTCAATACCATCAACTACCTGATAACAGATTACATACTTCCCGAAAGCCTGATCGTTTATTACAGGAACATCCACGAACGTGTGAGAACATTGGCGCCCTTTCTTGCCTTCGACCACGATCCATATATCACAATCGTCAATGAGCGCCTGTACTGGATCTATGACGCCTATACCGCATCAGAACGCTATCCTTACTCGCGTCCTTACGGGAAGGGCGTAAATTACATTCGGAACTCGGTCAAGGTGGTTATCGATGCGTACAATGGAGAAACCACATTCTATACAATAGATGAAGATAAGGATCCTTTGATCAGGGCTTATATGGGCGTTTTCCCGGATCTCTTCAAGCCCATCGAAACCATGCCCGAAGGACTTCGCAACCAGGTGCGGTACCCCCAGGACCTTTTTGACGTGCAGGCGTCGATGTTTCGCATCTATCACATGAGCGATCCGGTTATGTTTTACAACCGTGAAGACGTATGGGAATTTCCGCTGGAACGTGTCTTCGGCGCCGCCCAGACCATGGAAAGTTACTATACCATCCTACGATTCCCCGAAGAGGAGAGGGAAGAATTCATACTCATGATTCCCTTCACCCCGGCAAAGCGTGACAACATGATAGCCTGGCTTTCCGGTCGTTCCGACGGTGAAAACTACGGTAGCCTGCTCCTTTTCAGGTTCCCCCGCGGAAAGCTTGTCTTCGGTCCCATGCAGATAGAGGCAAGGATAGACCAAACTGCGGAGATCGCCCAACAACTCGCCCTATGGGACCAGGCTGGAACGCGTGTGCTGCGCGGGAGCCAGCTCGTCATACCGGTGGAAAATTCCGTACTCTATATCAAACCGCTCTTTTTAAGGGCCGTTGAAGGGCGCCTGCCCGAACTCCGCCGTGTCCTCGCTTCCGATGGAAACAGGGTTGTCATGGAACCCGGACTTTACGAAGCGCTGGATGCCCTCCTAGGCGAAGGTAAGGCTCCAGCCTTGATGCCGGATGATCTCTCCGAACTGCCGCCGGAGACGGTGGAACGTCTCCCCGATCGCTCGCTCATGACCGTTCGGGAATTGGCGGAAAGGGCAATCGAGCGATACGACAGGGCGCATCGGTTCCTGAGAGAGGGAAACTGGGCCAAATACGGCGAGGAAATCGAAAAGCTGAGAGAAGATCTTCAAAAACTGATTGACTCAGGGATCATCAGCCCTCTCGATACGAAGCAATAGCGGAAAACACACCAAGTAAAACCAACCCGTGTGGTGCCGTAATAGCTGGTCGGGGCCTTGGGCTTGTCCTCCGCCCAAGGCATGACTCCTTACCAAGCAAACCGCACAGATCGTGTCAATCGAAGAGACGTCGTTGGTCGGGGCGGAGGGATTTGAACCCCCGACACCCTGCTCCCAAAAATTAAAACTCGCCTTTTCTCCCCTTTTCAAAACATTTCATAGAGCATCAAAAAACTATTGACATTAAGGACATATAGCGTTATTATCTCTTCATGGCGTTTCATAGTTTTTCGCTGTTATGCCCTCAAAAGTGGTACCGGAAACGGTCCGGAAATAGCTGCCGGACCGCACGAAAAGAGAAATTTTTATGCCATTGACTGACTTAGAAATTAGAAGATTGAGACCGGTGAGTCAAGATTTTTATCTTGCTGATGGAAACGGCTTATTTCTTCGGGTGTACCCTTCGGGGAAAAAGACCTGGACGCTGCGATACACTTTCAGGGGGGAACGCAAGCGGTTTGGGCTGGGGTCCTATCCGGCCGTGTCCCTCGCAATGGCGCGGGAGAGAGTTGCCCTTGCACTACGGGACATAGAGACCGGTATTGATCCCGGTGCAAAGGCACGAGATGAAAGAAACAAGGCGAAGTTGGACCCCACCTTTCAAGATTTACTTGAAGAATTTTGGGAGCGGGAATTGTCCAAAACAAAATCAGGTGGGGAGCGGCGGCGGCTGGTTGTCAAGGATGCCCTCCCCTCCTGGAAACGTCGCAAGGTAAGGGACATAACGCGGAGGGATGCCGTCCTGCTTATTGATAAGGTCCGTGAACGCGCTCCAACAGGTGCAAATCGGTTGCAGGGGGTTCTTGTCAGGATGTTCAACTTTGCAGCCGAAAGAGGCATGATTGAGTTTTCACCATTGGGAGGCATGCGGAAGACCAGGGAAACCCCTCGTTCGCGCGTATTGTCTGATGAAGAGATTAAACTTTTTTGGGAAGCAATGAACCTTGAAAATACGGAGATCGACATTTACCGATTGACGAAACTGGCCTTGAAAATGATCCTGTTGACCGGTCAACGACCGGGAGAGGTTGCCAACATGAAGTGGGAAAACCTCACCGATTCATGGTGGGTGATACCTGCGGACGCACGAAAGAACAACGAAGAAAACAGGATTCCTATCGTCCCTATGATGCAGGATATACTTGACGAGGCAAAGATTTATTCAAGTGATTCATCATGGGTTTTCAGATCGACACACAACGAGGGAACCCCTATCACAGTGGGGGCGATGACAAACGCGATCCGGCGGCACTGGTCTGAAATGGGAATCTCGGGGGGGTTTTGCTCCCACGACCTAAGAAGGACCCTCCGCACTCGTCTTGCAGAGATCTGGATCGA
>JAHDRK010000081.1 GCA_018433345.1 Syntrophobacterales bacterium
CGGTCATGCTTCTTCTCTTCCCAGTACTTGAGACCCCTACGACCAACATTATGATAAAGAAAAAATTACAATGGCTACGTTCATCGACAAATGCTCTCCTCCGGCTCAAAAGGAATAAAGGATGCCTTCACAAGCGGGATCGAAGGAGCCGATCCTTTAGATATAACAGTAATGACCTGTGAAGACGGGGAAACACCCATAAGAGGTAGTCCACATAGAGCCGCTTCATGGCCGGAGCCAAGAGAAGCATGCGGTATAAATCGGGATCACCTGCCAGCAGATCGTAAAAAAAAGAAGGAAATCGGTAAGTCACCTCGGCCATCATCCGGGCATACTGGAATTTGTCGGCGAATTCCCTTCTGCACGCCTCCTCGAAACGGGCAGCCGCCGGGCCTCTCGCTTTGGTACAGTCATCGGCCACACTGTCGGCCGCGATCTGACCGGAACGGATCGCGAAAGAAATCCCCTCTCCCGTGAGTGGATCAACAAAACCACCGGCGTCTCCCGCAGCTATTACCCGCGATGCGGGAGGGAAAAATACCGTCTCGCCCGCCGGGATAAGGTGACCTCGGACCGGGATATCTTCGGGGAATCCATTCTCTTGTAAAAACCGTTTCATGGTTCCCTTTAGGTCGGTCAACCACGGTTCAAAACCCCAGAGTCCCACCGAAAAATAGCCCTCGTGGGGGAAAATCCAGCAATATCCCTTCTTGAAGAGGCCGATGTGAACCTCCAAAAGGCCGGGGAGGCGATCGTCCACAACTGAATCGGGGGCTTTCACACCGGCGGTAACGGAAAGGGCCGCCTTTCGGCGAGGCACATTCAGACCCAAACGCTTTCCCAGAATGCCGTGGGCACCTTCGCATATAACGGCGAAACGAGATCGGAAGGATTGGGTGGTGCTCCTCACAATCACACAATCCTTTTCCTCTTTTACTTCTCTCACCTTTTCCCCCGTTCTAATTGACGCACCCGCCTCTGCGGCCTTTTCGAGCAGGTATTCGTCAAAAAAACTCCTCGTTACCGTGACGGCTATCGGGGAATCATTCTTTGTTTCCAGTGTCTTTCCCCCATAGCACAGGCGGAGACCCACTATCTCCTTTTCCCGCAGGGAGTCTGGAATCGCAAAGTCGAGATATGTCAGCGCACGATGGGAGACCGCTCCGGCACACGCCTTGAAGCGCGGGAATCGTTCTTTTTCTATAAGAAGGACTTTCAATCCGCGGAAAGCGGCACGTAGCGCCGCCGAAGATCCCGCCGGGCCGCCTCCCGCCACGATCACATCGTACATGAAGGGCCCCCTACCAAATGATCCACTGTAGATACAAAGCTTTTGACAATCCGTCAACCACCCTTGCAAAGAACTTCTTAACCGAAAAGTAATTCCGCACCACCTGCAAAGTGGGGCCGGGGGATAGAGCGGAATTAAAAGTTGACACATCCTTCAATACTGTAGTAATTTTAAAGTGTCAGGTCTTTCACTCAATCGGTTGAACATTATACGAACCACGCACCGCAAAGGAGAAGCCATGCCGATCAAACCAAAAAAGACCTCTCGGGTGGAAAGCATCCTTGAAGACCAAGTCGTAAGGTGGCAACAACGCATCGATAGAAGGAAGAAGGCGCCCGCCGCCAAGCCGCCCGTTATCACCATATCGCGTCAACCCGGCGTTCCTTACGACAGCCTGATCGCGGAGCTTGCATCCTCCCTCAATCTGGATGTTTTCGACAAAGAAATCATCAACGCCGTTGCCGAAAGCGTCAAAATGAGCGAAAAGGTCGTAGCGGCCCTCGATGAAAAAACCCGAAGCGCCCTTGACAGTTGGCTGGAGGTATTGAGGTCGAACCGGTACCTACTCCCCGACACCTACCTGATTCACCTGACCAAGGTGATCGGCGCAATCGGAGAACAGGGCGGTGCAATCATCATAGGCAGGGGAGCGAACATCATACTACCCCCGGACACGACCCTCAGGATACGCTTGGTGGCACCGCTCGGAACGCGAATCGCCAACATGTCCAAGGAAGGGCAAGTGTCTTCCATTGATGAAGCGCAACGTTTTATAAGCAAAAAAGAAGCGGAACAGAGGGCCTACATGCGAAAGTATTTCGAGGTCGATATCGACGATCCCGTTCAGTACGACCTTGTAATCAATTCCCAGTATCTTCCGGAGGAACAGATCGTCTCAATTATAAAGTCGGCTCTCAAGCAAAAACCAGGCCCCAAGAGACGTCGGTTCGACGAAGATCAACAACAACCATCTAAGATGACCTCGTAAAGCCCAAACACCTCGCGCCCCCATTACAGGGGCACCAATAACATAACGAAGACCACGGCCTTCGCCGAAGCGACGAAAATGGTATTTTCGACCTTCTACGAGGCTGTCAAATAAGGGCATGCTTGAAACATCCTTCTACTTCCTAAGGCAGCGGGAAATGCGGGCATTTCAATATAGGAAGGACGGCGATAAAGATAGGCGAGTCGCGCCGTTTCACCCCTGCAACAATGGTCAGCCCTTGACCAGGTCCCCAAGGGCCGCTCGAACTCCCTTAACGGCGCTATGGCGGGTAAGGTCAAATTTGATAGGTGTTATGGTGATAAAACCACGCCTGAGGGCGCAGGCGTCCGACTCGAGGCCTTCCGTTTCGGGCAGGAGTGTTTCCCCGGCAAGCCAGTAGTAGGCGTTCCCCCGGGGATCGAACCGTCGGTCGAATTCTTCCACCAAACGGGCCGCCCCCTGTCTGGTAACGGCAACCCCCTTGAAATCTTCTTCTCGAAGGGCGGGCACGTTTACGTTCAGGGTGATTCTCTTCAAGAAGGGGCTGTTCATCACAAGGGGAATCAGTTTTTTGACGAACCGGGCGGCCGGGCCGAAATCCGCCGAACTGTCCCTTGTATCCAGGGACACAGCGACAGCCGGAATGTTCAGGATGGAGGCCTCGGTAGCCGCCGAAACGGTCCCTGAATAAAGAACGTTGATACCGACGTTTGCCCCTACGTTTATCCCGGAAACCACCATGTCAATGGGTTTACCGACCAACTCCTTGACCCCGATTTTGACACAGTCGGCAGGCGTGCCTCGCACGGCGTAGCCGAGGAATTCTCCTTTTTTTCTGACTTCCCTGATCATGATAGGGCGATACAGTGTAATGGCATGCCCCACGGCACTTTGTTCAGTTTCCGGCGCCACAACCACGCATTCAGCAAGTTCGGATATTTCACGGGTAAGAACACCGAGTCCTTCGGCGTAGATACCGTCGTCATTGGTCACGAGAATTCTCATCCTCTTTCCGCCTCCGTCCCGTTTACTGCAATTCAACTATCTTGCCGTTCTGAACGGTGAGAATGGCAAGTTTCTTTACGGCGTCGCCGTTCGGATCGAAGGAAATATCGCCCGTCACACCCCTGTAACCGTCAAGAGAGAGCAACCAGTCCCGTAAACCTTTACGGGTCCTGATACCCTGCTCTTCCAGTGCCTCGACGATGAGGGCCGTCGCGTCGAAGACAAGCGCATCGAAACTGTCAGCCATACGCCCGAAGGCGCCGTAAAAACCGTCAAGAAAATCCATGACCCTGGGATTATAGCTGTCGCGGGAAAAAACATCCGCAAAGACGGCGCCTTCCAAATACTCCGCTTCCCCTTCAAGAAGCTCCGGCACATTCCATTCACTCATTCCAAACAGTCTTACACCAACAATGTCATAAAACTCGAGATACGGGGCCACTAATCGAGCCCTGAGTGCCGAGTCCGGAAGGAAGAGGACGTCAAAATCTATGTGGGGAACAGTGCCGCCCTCCTCCAGCTTGACCAGCTTCCGAATATGGTTACTGAAATCCGCCTCACCTTCCTTGTAGGATTCTATCCCCCCGATACTGCCGCCCGCCAAGGCAACGGCATACCAAAAACGAAACATCATTTCCCGTCCATAGGAATTATCGGGATAAAGAATGGCAAAACGCCTGACCCCCAGACGATTCACGGCATATTCTACCAGCGCTTCCATCTGCAGTCGGGGAGTGAGAAAATGCCTGAATACATAGTCGCCTTCCCTTGTCACCCCTTCTCTCTGCGTCAGGGTGATTATCGGCACCCGCAGGCGCTGGGCACGGTGCGCCGCTTCCATAGCTACCTTGCTTTCAAGCGGACCAAGTATGGCAACAACCCTTTCGTTATCTGCCAGATCCTCCACCGCCCTCCTGGTCTGATCGGGATCTCCTCCGGAATCCCGCACGGCAAGCCGCAGGCTGTGTCTTTTGGAAGGATCGAAAATGCCGGCGGCCAGAATGACTGCCTCCAAGGCCTTGTTGCCATACGGCGCGAAAGGTCCCGTAAGGGGTAGCACGCACCCCACCACGGGGGTTTCAGCCCTGCGCCTGTCAACCAGTTCCCGAAACAACTCTCGGGCGTCTTCCTCTAGAGGATGATCCTCATAAAGATCGATTATTTCGGTGAGAAGATCTTCGGCTTCGATGTACCGTCCATCGTCATAATGGATTTTTGCCAACCGGTACAGGATGTAACCCGAAGGGTACTTCCTCTCGTAGCGGGCAGCCAGTTCTTCCAGATCTTCACGATCCAGCCTCTGATTGATAATCAGGTCGACTTGAGCCCGTACCTTCGCTTCTTCATCGGCGCTGAGCGGTTCTTCCAACATGGCGACGTACCATTCAAGCGCCTCGGACCAGAGCGCTGTTTTCTCCGCACTTTCGGCGGCGGTTCGAAGAAACGTTACACGGTAGGAATGCGGAACGTCTTCTGAGCGCAATTGATCGGCCAAATCATCAATTCGGTCGCCGTATCCCAATGTCCTGTATGTGCGGACCAAGAGGGCAAGGGCTTCCTCTTCGAAGGGCTCTCCCGTCATTTTATGGATGACCGCTTCCAAAAAGGGCACCGCCTCTCGCTCCCTCTCGAGCGCCTCCAATATCTGTCCAATTCTGAAACGGCTCCATGACGCCACTATCGCCGGAGGATCTTTATCAACAACCGTCTCGTAAAGTCTCAAACTTTCCTGAAGTTTTCCTTCATAGATCAGTCCTTCAGCCTTGTCGAGTATCGTACGATACTCGGAAGGGATCCGGTCATAAGGCACTTCAACGATCATAGGATGGATTACTTCGGGGGGTCGCTCCACCGACAACCGGGCGCAGGAAACAAAGACAATAACCGATGTAAGGACAACGGCCGCTCTAAACGCCGCACCACGAACCTTCCCCTGTCCCATCACACTCTCCTCTCAACCCCGGCAATATAATCGAGAGTCTCCGCAGCCATTTCAGAAGTCAGGATCATCACCGACACCCCATTATTGTCTTACTTCATTACAGAGTAGGTCACATTCCTACAAAAGTGTTTCGGCACAAAACCTTTTGTCTTGAACAAGTACACAGGAGATTCATACCCGGCCGGACAATTCAAAACGGACTCGAACCTGGAAC
>JAHDRK010000032.1 GCA_018433345.1 Syntrophobacterales bacterium
AATTCTTAAAGACCGCGGCCATCGGGGCCGCGGGACTTACCGTTGTCCCCAACACGGTATTGGGGAAAGCCCGGGGATACACCTCCCCAAGTGACAAGCTCAACATTGCCGGTATCGGCGTGGGAGGAATGGGGCGCCGCAACCTGGCGAACATGAAGACGGAAAACATCGTGGCCCTCTGCGACGTCGACTGGAAATATGCCGCCAAAACATTCAACGACTACCCGAAAGCCGGGCAGTTCAAGGACTGGAGGGTGATGTTCGACAAAATGGGCAAGTCCATCGACGCCATCATGGTGGCGACACCCGACCATACCCATGCCGGCGTGGCGGCGCATGCCATCACCCTGGGGAAACACGCCTACGTGCAAAAACCGCTGACCCACTCCGTCTACGAATCGAGATTGCTGACCGGACTGGCGGAGAAGTACAAGGTGGCCACACAAATGGGGAACCAGGGGAATTCGTTCGACTGGTGCCGGCAGGTGGCCGAATGGGTGCGCTCCGGCGTGATCGGCGACGTGTACGAGGCCCATTGCTGGACGGACCGCCCCATCTGGCCGCAGGGGCTGGCCGAGCCCAGGGGGGGAGTTCCCGTCCCGGCCACGCTGGATTGGGATTTGTTCATAGGCCCGGCCAGAAAGCGTCCCTACGATCCCGCCTACACGCCCTGGAACTGGCGCGGGTTCTGGGATTTCGGGACGGGCGCGCTGGGCGACATGGCATGCCACATCATGGATCCCCTGTACTGGGCCCTGGACCTGAAATACCCAGTGAGCGTCTCGGCAAGCTCCACATTGGCCAACCTCTATTCACCGCCACAGGCACAGGTGGTGACGTACAAGTTCCCCGCACGCCCGCCCAGGGGGAACGTCAACATGCCCGGACTGACCGTGCACTGGTACGACGGGGGACTGCTCCCGGACAGGCCGGAGGAGCTGAAGGACGGCGAGATGATGGGGGACGAGAACGGAGGTATTATACTGGTGGGGACCGGAGGGAAAATCATGACCGGCTGTTACGGCATGAACCCCACGCTGCTGCCCGTCTCGAAAATGGCGGATTTCAAGCAGCCCGAACCGACGATACCCCGCATCAGGGGCGGAAACGGAAACATATGGGACACGAACGCCCATGAGCAGGACTGGATCAGGGCTTGCAAGGAATCCCCGGCGAACCGGACGGAAGCCTCGTCGAATTTCCAATTCTCGGGACCTTTCAACGAAATGGTGGTGATGGGTGTCCTGGCAACCAGACTGTCCGGCCTGCAGGGGTTGCACCGGGAACTGGAGTGGGACGGGGAAAACATGAGGTTCACCAATATCTCCCCGTCGGATAGAATCAAAATCGTGACCGTTGACGAGTATGCCGTGATCGACGGCGACCCGAGATTCGATCGGCGCTTTGCCGAATTCAACGCCGCCGAGATGGCCAACGAGTGGATAAGACACACCTACGAAAACGGCTTCACATTACCCGATATGCCCCGATAATAACGGGTAAAAAAGTTCTTTGACATATTGGAGAGAAAAATTTACAGTAACCAGTCGATAATATTGAATACACGGATACTGTATCCTTGCCCGGGGAAGGGGATAATTTCCGGTTTCCCCCGGGTAAGGATGGTTCCTTCGGACAAACGATAAGTATCCATTGCCTCCATCAGGCCTTCCGTTTCCCGTGAACGGTTTTCCGGCGTCAGAAATTCGCACACTTGTATCACGCTAATAATTTGATTGTGTAGCAGGCAAACGAAGTCACACTCTTTCATCTTTTTATGAAAGTAAACCTGATAACCTCGCCGGCGCAGTTCGATAAACACCATGTTTTCCAACAGTCGCCCGCTGTCCTGTGAAAAGCGAAAAGCCACTATGGAACTCAGGCCATTATCTATACAATAGATTTTCTTGTTGGAAACATATTGCTTTTTGAGTGAATAGTCGTATTTGGGAACCCAGAAGAGCAAAAAAGATGCTTCCATATAGGAGATATAATTCTTGGTGGACGTATCGCTCTTTATATCCAACAGACGAGAGATATTGCGATAGCTGAACTCTTTTCCTATGTTGGAAATGAGATAATGCGCCAGTTCCCGAAATGCTTTTTTTTCTTGAATAGTATAACGGAAAAGAATATCTTTGTAAAGGATATTTTCATAAAGCGTGGCAAGGATCTCTTCGTCTTTTGTAAGGCAATAAAGCGGAAAGCCTCCATTGAGCAGGTACTCATCAAAAGCCCTACTTACAGCCGCACGCGATGCCGTTGTCTTTTTCACGGCAATTCCCGCGAAATCAAGGTATTCGGTAAAAGAAAAAGGATAAAGCCCTATTTCCTTGTAGCGCCCGGTAAGGTGTGTGCCTAATTCGCCACTCAACAATTTGGAATTTGATCCGGAGAGGAAAACTTTGTATCCCTCGTCGTGTATTCGACGTACAAAACGTTCCCATTTAGGAATGTTCTGTATTTCATCAATAATGATATTCCGGCTGGCATTTTGCTTGTGCCAAAGGGTCAGTAGAATGGAAAAATCGGACACTTCGAAATGAAGTAACCGTTCGTCGTCGAAATTAATATAGACGAAATCATGACCTAAACGATCAGCAAACTGGCGCAACAGCGTGGACTTACCGCAACGACGAATACCCGAGACAATGACAATTTGCTCACTGTTCAAATAAAGGTCGAAGTCGATTTTCCTGAGAATACCCGGCGATCGGGATAAAAACACCTCCCGTTGGTCGGAAACGACAAAGTCCAAATCATATTCATTTATCATAATACTAACATTTACAATGTGAATAATATTGCAAAACTAACATTTAAAATGTGAATATGCAAACAAATCTCTCCAATAAATTTTTTAAGGATAAATATTTAAAATTTCCAACAAGGATGAAAACAACAAAAACAGTATTAATTGCGCTGTCCTGTCTTTTTTTAAGTACCGCCTGCGCACAGGATAACACAAGAACAAAAGCGGAAAAACAGGGATGGCATTTATCCATGCAATCCTATACCTTCCATCTGTTTACCGTAATGGAGTCATTGGACAAGACGAAAGAGCTGGGATTACACTATATAGAGATCTATCCCGGACAGAAGATGGGGGAAGGTTTCGGGGACGCCGTTTTCGGTTACAACCTGACCAACGAACAGCAAAATCGGCTGAAAGGGCTGGCAAA
>JAHDRK010000020.1 GCA_018433345.1 Syntrophobacterales bacterium
AACCGCCGTTCTTTCCTTTGTCATCGTCTTTACCCTGGTCTTCATGAAATCGATCATAAGCGACATGGTGACGGTACAAAGCGACCAATTGGTGGGGCGGGAAACGTTTCCCGTCGTCATGGGGGAGAGGAATTCCGGTAAACTTGTCCGATGGCTTTCAACGGCTCTCGGGTTGTTTATCGTAGCCGTGGGGGCGACGGGATTGATGCCGCCGATTATCCTCTCATTGCTCACCGTGGTGTTTTATGTATGGATTTGCCTGGAACTTTGTGATAAAAAAGCAAAATTTTCCAGCACGGCCCTTGAAGGTTTTTTCGGGACCACCTATATTGTGGCCGGAGCGGCCGTTTTCGCGGGAACGCTGGTCGCCCGGCTTCTAAACCGGTAAGAGAGGGGATACCGAATCGTGAAAAGAATCGTGGCCGGTTCGCTTGTGTTTCTCATGATCGCGGTAGTGTTTGCGGCTTGCGCCGATACGATACGATATTCGAAGAAGGAGGCCGGCGCGGACAATTTTCGTCCACGGACTATAGGCCTGTTGTCGATTGACGTGGGACCCCGCGAAGAGATCGAGGGCGTCATCGATAGGATCGTCACCGAGGAACTGGCACGAACAGGCAGATATCACAGGGTTCTTTCGCTGGAAGATATTATCCGCCTTACCGGCGAAGGCGAGGCAAGCACCCTCCGGGACGAATATCTATCCAAGTTGGAGGTGGTCAATTTTTCCGATCCCGATATCAGCCGGCGTTTAGGTGAAATTTACGGTGTCGATGCTTTTTTGCTTGTATCGGTGTCCTTCTGGAGTTATACGGTCGACACGAAGGAAAAGGATATTGCCAAGGTAGGCTTGGAAATGCGGCTCGTTGAGGCTTCATCGGGACGTATTTTGTGGACGGGACATCATTTTGAAGAGGAGCGCTACCGAATCTTCAAGCCCGATCTGGCCGATGTGGGCTCATCCGTTGCACGACGGCTGGTGGGAGAGATGCCCCGTTAAAGAGGGAATGGAACAACCCGAAACTCAATCGCCGGACAAAACCGGCGATACTTAACGAGCGTTGCTACTATTTTATTAGTGGAGGAAGCGAGAATGGCTTACTTGATTACCGACGAATGTATTGCCTGTGGAAGTTGTGAAGATGAATGTCCGGCAGGTGCCATCAGTGAGGGCGACGATATATATGTGATAGATCCCGATCTGTGTACCGACTGCGGCACCTGTGCCGATATATGTCCGGTGGAAGCTATCGTTCCCGGGGAAGAAAGGGAAGAGGGAGAAGAATAACGGAGGTGTTTGTGTCGACCTATGTGACGGTGGGTGGGCCTGCCGCGGAATCGATGGTGATTTCGCCTCCAGACCACCGATTTTGTTTGTTCTTTCTCGGGTATGCTCCCGGTAGTCGGTTGCGGCGGGAGATAAGATCAAATGGGTCTTTTCATAACCTTTGAGGGTATCGAAGGGTCGGGGAAAACCACCCAGGTCACACTGGCGGGTGAGTACCTCGACGGCCGAAACGTTTCCTTTCTCGTTACCAGCGAGCCGGGAGGTTGCGACCTGGGGAAGGAGCTTCGGAGACTTCTCCTGGAAAGCGCCTCGCCGTGGATTTCCGAACGGGCGGAATTGTTTCTTTTTGCGGCCGATCGCGCGCAGCACGTGGAAGAAATTATCCTCCCGGCCTTGAAGGAAAAGGCGATCGTTCTCTGTGATCGATACTGCGACGCCACGATCGCCTATCAGGGCTATGGACGGGGACTGGATCTGGAAGTAATAAATATTGTCAATAATTACGCGGCCCGTTCACTCAAACCGGATTACACGATCCTTCTCGACGTCCATCCTGAACGTGGCCTGGAAAGGGTGAGAAGCCGCTCTTCGGCCAAGGAAAAGAATGACCGCTTCGAAGGGGAACAGCTCGAGTTTCACCGGCGGGTGAGAGAGGGCTATCTGTCTCGCGCGAAAGCAGAACCCCGGCGGTTTCATATCATAAACGCCGACGCCGACGTAGATGATGTTTTTGAGCAGGTAAAGTCTATTTTGTCTGAGATACTCGGAAGTTGAAGCCATGCCTTTTTCAAGGATCTACGGTCATGAAGGGCCGATCGCCTTTTTGAAGAAATCACTGGAAGAAAACCGAGTCGCCCAGGGTTATCTTTTTCACGGGATGTGGGGAGTGGGAAAAAGAACGACGGCGCTGGCATTCGCAAAGGCGATGAACTGTCTAGGTACGGAAGGTGAGGAGGGCGGACCCTGCGGATCCTGCCGGAAGATCGATAGCGGGAATCATCCCGACGTTCTGATTGTTACTCCTCAAGAGTCGCTCATAAAAGTGGACGTCGTCCGTGAATTGACGAGGAGAATGTCCTTTCGCCCGCTCGAGGGTCGCAGGAGGATCATCATTATAGATGAAGCCCATTCCATGAATGCCGAGGCCGCGAACGCGCTTTTGAAAACCCTCGAAGAACCGTCACCCGATAACGTAATGATCCTCGTCACTCACCGGCATGATGCTCTGCCGGCGACCATCCTTTCCAGGTGCCGCAAGGTCAGGTTCGGGCCTGTCCCGGCGGCATCGGTGAAACAGTTTCTGAGGGATCGTGGTGGAATGAGTGAGGACGAGATCCTGGAGTCGGTGGCTTGCTCCGGTGGAAGTATCGGCCGGGTCTTTGCGCGCGACCCGAAGAAGATCCGGCGGTTCAAGGAAGAGGTCCTTCCCGTCCTGGGTAAGGGGATATGGGATTCAAGGGAAGACCCTCTCGTTTTCTTTGCGGCCGTAAAAGGTTTCGGCGAAGGTCGTGATGAGGTAAGGGAGAGTCTCGACCTTCTGGAAGAATGGCTTCGTGACGTCATGGTTTACCGCGAAACAGGCCACGGGGAAATGCTCATCCACCGCGACCTGCAAGATCTGACACGAGAATCCGCGGCAGGCCTTTCCCGGCAGGATATCCTGGAAAGGTTGGAAAGAGTTGGTGAAGCCCGGAAAGCTGTGGATAGAAACGTTAACCGCCGGCTGGTTTTGGAATCCATGATATTGAATTTTCTTGCTCCCCCATCGGCGCATTCCGCCGGTGGGATGAAAATGGGCGGAGGCGGCTGAGAGATGGACGACAGCGGTGCAACAACAGGTTACATCGTGGGAGTCAGGTTCCGCGAAAAGGGAAAGATCTACTCCTTCGACGGGACGGGAGTTCCTGTTGAGAAGGATGATCGGGTCATCGTGGAGACTGAACAGGGAGAGGCCATAGGGACCGTCGTGTCGATTGCGAAAATTTCAAAGGGATCGCTGCCTCAAGACCAGATGAAGCCGATACTGCGTGTTGCCACCAGTGAAGACTTGACAAGGGCCGCCGAAAACAGCGAGATGGAAAAAAGGGCATTCCTCTTCTGTAAAAGAAAAATAGCCGAGCACAACCTCGCCATGCGCCTCGTGGAGGTTTCCTATCTTTTCGACAGAAGCAAGCTCATGTTCTATTTCACCGCCGACAGCAGGGTGGATTTCAGGGAGTTGGTAAAAGATCTAGTGGCGGAGTACCGGACGCGCATCGAGCTTAGGCAGATATGGGTGCGGAGTGAAGCACGACTTTTCGGCGGTGTGGGTATGTGCGGCAGAGAGCTTTGCTGCGCTAGCTTTCTTGATTCCTTCGCGACAGTTTCGATCAAGATGGCAAAGGAACAGAACATGCTTTTGAACCCTGAAAAGATATCGGGCCTCTGCGGGCGCCTGATGTGCTGCCTCGCCTACGAGTATGATATGTATCGGAATGCAAAAAAGAGCATGCCCAAGGTAGGCAAAAACATAGAGCTTCAGCAGGGCCGGGGCAAGGTTGTACGTCAGAAAGTGCTTGAGGGCTCGATAGTGGTCGACTATGGAGACGGCAAGGAGGTGGAGATCGCCGTGGACGATATCATAAAGATCGGCGGCGCTCCACAGCAGAGATAGTATTTGCCTCGTAGATTCTCCCGGGCCTGATTCGCTCAGGGGAGACAGGAAAAAATCGAAGTGGCGTTCCGCATACCTCCGGGACGCTCAAAGAAGCGGGACGAAAGGGGAGGGCTCCCTCCTCTTCCCGTAGGGAGAGACCAATGAAAGATCCAATTTACATCACAACCCCTATTTACTATGTCAATGCATCTCCCCATATCGGGCATGCCTACACGACCATCGTGGCTGATGTAATGGCCCGCTTTTACCGAATGGCCGGACGTCCGACATTTTTCCTGACCGGCACGGACGAACACGGCGATAAGATAGTCGAAGCGGCTGCCGCCGCGGGAATGACACCACAGGAATACACCGACCGGATCAGCGAACAATTCAGGAACCTCTGGCCTGAATTAAGGATTTCAAACGATTATTTTATCCGAACCACGGACGAGAATCACAAAAAGGTGGTTCGCATGATTTTACAAAAAGTGTACGATGCGGGGGACATCTATTTCGGCGAGTATGAAGGCACCTATTGTGTAGGCTGCGAGAGGTTCTACAGGGAATCGGAACTGGCGGACGGCATGTGTCCCGATCACCGAACAGTTCCCGAAGTTCGAAAGGAAAGCAACTATTTTTTCACCATGAGTCGATACCAGGAATGGCTGGTTCGACATATCACCGATAACCCCGAATTCATAAGACCGGAGCGTTATCGCAACGAGACCCTTGCTTTTTTACGAGAACCTTTGGAAGATCTTTGCATTTCACGCCCCAAGTCCCGTTTGGATTGGGGTATCACCCTTCCATTTGACGAAGATTACGTTACTTATGTCTGGTTTGACGCTCTCATAAACTATCTTACGGGAATCGGGTATCCCGACGAGGAAAGATACCGAATCTTCTGGCCCGCGGCACAGCATCTGATTGCGAAGGATATCCTCAAGCCCCACGGAATATACTGGCCGACCATGCTCAAGGCCGCCGGGATCGAACCCTATCGCCATTTAAATGTGCACGGCTATTGGAATATCGAGACAGGCAAGATGTCCAAAAGCCTTGGCACGGTGGTGAAACCCCTGGATCTCAAAGACAAGTACGGATTGGACCCCTTTCGATATTACTTGATGCGGGAGATGGTCTTCGGTCTCGATGCCAATTTCAGCGAGGAAGGGCTCGTGACGCGGCTCAATTCAGACTTGGCGAATGACTTGGGGAACCTCGTAAGTCGGAGCCTGTCCATGGCCGCAAGGTATTGCAACGGCTCTGTTCCCGAAAGGGGAGAGTCGGCCCCCGGGGACCGCGGCATCATAGAGAAGGGGGAATCGCTTGTTGAAGCCTTGGAAAATTCCTTCGAGACACTCCAGTTTCACCGCGCCCTGACGACGATGTGGGACTTCATCAACGCCGCCAACAAGTATATCGTCGAGATGGAACCCTGGATTTTGGCAAAGGACGAGTCTTCGGCGGATCGCCTCCGCGAGGTGATGTACAATATCCTCGAGTCGCTCCGCTTCATCGCCGTTCTCCTTGGTCCTTTCATGCCCGATTCTGCGGCGGAAATTCTTCGGAGATTGGGGGTGGAAGAGAAACCCACTCTCGATGATGTCCGCCGATGGGGAGGTCTGAGAGCTGGTAACAGGCTGGATAAGGGCGAGCCCCTGTTTCCCAGGAGGGTGTTTGAGGCCTTGGACCAAACGGCGGAGCCCGGGCTCATGAATCTGAAAGAAGAGGTGGATATGGACCTCTTTCAGAAACTGGATATCAGGGCTGCGCGGGTTCTCGAGGCCCGGGAGGTTCCAAAGACATCCAAGTTGATCGAACTGAAGGTCGACGTGGGTGAGGAGAGGACGATTGTTGCCGGCATCGGTGAGCATTACAAACCCGAAGAACTGGTCGGAAAAAACATTGCCATGGTTGCAAATCTGAAACCCGTAAAAATCAGGGGGATAGAATCGAAGGGTATGCTGTTGGCCGTATCGGGGGGCGGGGGCGTAAAACTAGTCACGTTCGATGGAGACGTCGAACCCGGTTCGCCCGTGACGTGAGTATTAAAAGCGACGAAGTTATAATAAAAAGGCCGTATAGATAGAGGCGGCGGCCCCCGGATGGGGACGGACGCCTCTATGGTCACGGCGGCGGTTGATTTGTTATTGTTGTTTTACCATGTAGTCGATGAGATCGATCAGTCGGCAACTGTAACCCCATTCGTTGTCGTACCAGCCGCAGACCTTAAGCATGGTTCCCTCTATGATATAGGTCGAGAGGGCGTCGTAGATGCATGAGTGGGGGTCCTTAGTGAAATCTTTAGAGACAAGGGGCTCGTCGCAATACCTCAGTATGCCTTTCAAGGGGCCTTGCGCGGCTTCCTTCATGGCCCCGTTCACGGCATCCAGGTCCGTCTCTTTTTCCACGTCCACCACCAGGTCGACCAATGAAACCGTCGGGGTGGGAACACGGATGGCGAATCCGTTCATCTTTCCGTTAAGGTGTGGGATGACCTTGCCGATCGCTTTCGCCGCTCCCGTCGTGGTGGGTATCATGGATAGGGCCGCCGCCCGTGCCCGCCGCAGGTCTTTGTGAGGAAAGTCCATGATCTTCTGGTCATTGGTGTAGGCGTGGATCGTTGTTACGAGCCCCCGCTTCACGCCGAAGGCGTCATCCAGTACTTTTGCCATGGGTGCAAGACAGTTGGTGGTGCACGAGGCGTTTGAAACGATCCTGTGCTTGGCGGGATCGTAGTCGCCCTCGTTGACGCCGAACACTATCGTGACGTCTTCTCCTTTCGCCGGCGCCGATATGACGACCTTGTCCGCACCGGCCTCCAGATGTTTCGCGGCCTTGTCCGCCTCTGTGAAAAGTCCTGTTGATTCCACTACGATGTCTATACCAAGGTCCTTCCATGGCAGGTCGGCGGGATCCCGTTCGGCGAAGACCCTGTATTCCTTGCCGTCAATGCTTATTCCACCGTCGGTCGCCCGTACCTCCCCGGGATACGCCCCGTAATTGGAATCGTATTTGAAAAGGTGGGCCAGTGTTTTTGCATCCGCCAGGTCATTAAAGGCAACTATTTCCAGTTCAGGTATATTTCTTTCGAGGGCGGCCCTAAGAACCAGCCTTCCAATCCTCCCAAAACCATTGACTCCGATCCGCGTCATTAAAGTCTCCTCCTTATTTGCGGTGTTATCTTCAACTAAAAGCACCTATTACCGTTCTTCAGTGAGAATTCCCGCAGGTGCAGGCATGGAAACATCCGCCTGTTTCACATGTTGTTCAACCACCTTCGTGGTACCACTGACCCCCAGTTTCCTGAAAAGCAGGTCAAACCTTTCTTCCAATTCCGCTCCAATGGCCTCGAGGGTGTCCTTGTCGAGATGCCAAAATTCCTTCTTGAAAGCACCGAATCCCTTCTTCCGAGTTTTGTAGATGAACTGTTCCTCCGTATCGCTGTCCTTTTTTTCGCTGATGAGTTCGGACTTGATGTAGTCATAAATCTTTTTTTTCAGGTCTTCGGGGAAGTGCCGACTGTCATATATAATGTTCTGGAAGCCCGTCGCCAGATGGACCTCGGCGGTCCCGGCCTCGGGGAACCTGTCGAAAGCTTCTTCCGGAAGGGTGGAGGCCCCGTGCTGAACGGCGCCGGCGAGACCGTATTTTTCACGGGCTATCCGGGAAATGGCCTCCAGGGTATCGAAGTCGATTTTCACCGAAGCGATGGATCCATCGGGAAGAGGGACGCCCCCGTGGGTGGTTCCCGTCTGTATGCTTATTTTACTTATTCCCTTAAGGCCGTCGCCTCCCGTTTCTTTGAGGGTTTTCAAGTAGCCTTCCATAAAGGCCTCGAACTCTTCCACGGTGGTGTTCTTGCTTCCCACTTCTCCGATTTCGCCGCCCACTGAAATGGTTATCCCCTCAGGTTCGATGCTCCTGACCAGTTTGGTCAACTCGGCCGTTACGCGGTAATTGTCACTTTGTTGTTCAAGCAGGGTCTCACGGGAAAGATCGACCAAAGTGGAGGCGTCGATGTCGATGTTGTAGAAACCACCGTTGACGGCTTCCTCGATGAGACCCTTGACGGAGCCCAATTCCGTTTCCTTGTCGTTCCTGTATTTTTTGGCGTTGACCTGGAAGTGGTCGCCTTGCATGAAAAGGGGGCCGCGGTGACCGGTCTTGATCGCCGCCGCGGTGACCACCTCCGTGTATTCCGCGGGGCGCTGGTTCGTGTAGCCGATTTCAGAGCGGGCGATTTCAAAAATAAGGGCATTGACGTCCAGTCGAAGGGCGGCCCTGAACACGGCTTGGGCACAATGGTAAGTGACCCCCCTTATGTTGATGGCCGGAACGGTAAACCCGGAAACAACTCCTTTGCCCATCGCTTCATAAAGGCCCTGGATGGATGAAGAAATAACTCCCAATGAAGCTCCGGCTCTTCGCACAAGCCATCCGCATGCCTTTCTCACTTCATCGTCAGGACTGAACACGAGCGAATAGGTCAGATTGTCTATGAACTCGTTTTTCAGTTTTGCTTCGTCCATCACGATGACACGGTTGCCGTCGGGTTTAAGAATCCCCTCCATTCCCTTTTTTAAAGAGTCCAGGTCGTTATAGATCATACACATCTCCTCCTTTTTTATGCGCCGGCGGACGCAGTAAGAAATTCCCGCGCCTTCTCCACCTCAAACCTGCTTCCGATATAGATGGGGTCTCTTTGATCAAGACTTTCCGGCTTGATATCGAGGATGTCTCTGATACCATCGGTGGCCATTCCTCCGGCCTGTTCCATCAGGAAGGCCATCGGCTGCAGCTCGAATATCAGTCGCAACTTTCCTCTAGGACTGCTCTTC
>JAHDRK010000064.1 GCA_018433345.1 Syntrophobacterales bacterium
GTCGTTGACCGGCCCGGGGAAGTACTTGCCCTTACCTATACCGACAAGGCGGCGGGAGAGATGCGCGCTCGAATCGTTGAAGCCTTGCAGAAGGCGAAAAAAGGCGCCGAACCGACAGGTGAAGCGGAGGCGAGACTGCTCGAAGCCGCCGCGGAGGCCCTTCACCGGCACGGTGACCGGGTCGACCTGGCTGCGACGCCGCAGGCTCTCAATATCATGACCTTTCACGGATTCTGTTTTTATCTTGCCGCACGGGCCCCCCTCGAAGCGGGCATGGCACCCGGTTTCGCCATAGCCGACGAAACGGCGCAGAAACGTATGGCAGCCGAATCCGCCGCACGCACTATCGAGAGGCTAAAGGGTTTGACCGGCGAAGACTCTCGCCATAGAGCCTTAGAAAACAGGGCCCTTCACCGCGACAACAATTGGAAAATGCTTACGGAAGAGCTGGCGGACATAATCATGCGCAGAGACCGGTTCTTCGATCTCGTAAACACGATAAGTCGAGCCGGATCGACCGATCTTTCGCTTCTCGAGAAGGCCATGAGAGAACGGCTGGGTTTTTACGTTGAAAAACACCTGGAGAAACTGAGAGAGGCCTTTTCAAAGTCGGATATTGGAAAGTCCTGGGTCGGCCTTGTCCGCGACCTGGAGGACCATAAAGCCACGGTCGCGACGAATTTACCTGAAGAGATTCCCGGCGTCGGATGGAAAGACCTCGCAACATGGAAGACCATGTCGGACTGCCTTCTCACGAAGGGCGGTGATCCCCGAAAATCGTTGGGACCGAAAACGGGATTTTACAAGGGTTATTCAAACTCGATCTGGGCTTCGCTCATCAAGGATATGCCGCCGCAGGTGGTCGAGTTGCTCAAGAAAACACGGAACCTGCCTACCGAAGAAGAACCGATAACCGACATGGATGTCCTTGCGGATCTCATCTTGCTCGGAGCGGAGGCAATCAGGGATTACAACCGTATGTGCACCGCAAGATCAGTCGTGGATTTCGTCGGAATCGAGCAGTGCGCCCTGCGGGTCCTGGGTTCGTCTGAACCCACCGAAATGCTCCTCCATCTCGACCATCGCCTCACACATATCCTTGTCGACGAATTCCAGGACATCAACAGGACTCAATGGGAACTCCTGCAGAAGCTGGTCAGCGGCTGGGAACCGGGCGACGGAAGAACTGTGTTTATAGTGGGCGATCCCAAACAATCGATTTATGCCTTCCGCAACGCCGAGGTAAGCCTCTTCTTCGAAGCGAAAGAAGGCATCCCTCGCCCCGGTTACGGACCACTGGTGCCGGAAAGCCGCACACTGCAAACAAATTTCCGGTCCGGCGCCGCACTGGTGAATTGGGTGAACGACCTCTTCGGCCGCACAGTCATGGCTGATCCGGACTTCGATGCCGACGAAGTGCCCTTCAGACCTTCCGTCGCGGGAAGCGAAGACGAAGACGAGGGTAAAGCGTCGCTCGCCCTTTTCGGTGACGAGGATGGAGAAAAGGCCCTCGAGAGGGAGGCGGCTTGGATGGCCTCGCTCGTGGAACGTGAAATGGCTGAAACAGGAGGATCCCGAAGCATCGGCATACTCCTTTTCACCAGGAAGAGACTGTCCCGATACCTCGCCGCACTGCGTGAAAGGAACGTTCCCGTTCAGGTCCAGGAAGGACTGCAACTGGCGAAGAGACCCGAGGCTCAACACATGCTGATGCTGGCGCGTCTTCTGGCATGTCCCCACGACGACCTTGCCTGGGCGTCTCTCTTGCGTTCGCCCTGGTCCTGGTGTGACCTGTCGACCCTTGTCGAGGCGTCCCTCGCTCCCGGAACCGCCTGGATAGACAAGTTACGCGGTCTTGCTCCCAAAGGGGGGGATATCGGTCGAATCGTCGGAGAGTTGGACAAGGCGCTTGCGCGAATCGGCAGGGACACTACCGGTAGCGTGACAAGAAAATTATGGGAGGCACTCGACGGCCCGGCGCGAACGGCCGCCATGTACGGAACCCGCGGCGTAGCCAATTGCATTCATATCTGCAAGCTCATCGACGAACTCGACGAGGGCACCCCCCAGGAAACATTGTCCAGCTTGGAATCGGTGCTCGACTATCTTTATGAAAAACCCGATCCCGCCACGTCCCGTTCACCGGTACAACTCATGACCATCCACAGGGCGAAGGGACTGGAATTCGATGTTGTTTTTCTTCCCTTCCTGGACTGGGAACCCAGGTCGGGAAACGACGAACCCTATCTTCTGGAGAGGGTTCCTGGAGCGGGAGGAGAGCATCTTATCGCCATGAAAAAGGATCGCCGCGCGGAGGGCCACGACCCCCTGTACCGTCTCCTTTCCCGTTTCCGCAAGGATCGGTCTCTCGGGGAGGCGAAAAGGTGGTTTTACGTGGCAGTGACCCGGGCAAGGTCACGTTTGTACATGAGCGGGGTGGCCGATGTAAAGGACGGCGTGCTCGTTCCACCTTCCAGGAGCCCTCTCAAGTGGATCTTTCAGCATGAAGGACTATGGGGGCTTCCGCACCTTTCCGATGCAGGCACCCTTGGTTCCGAGACAAACGCCCTTTCCCTCACGGTAAACCCGGCGCCCGCGACCTCTTCCCGGGAAAGCGATTCCGAAACCGCGCAGATGGAAAGAAACATTCCCGAACCCCTGGAAATAAAACCGGAACGGCCGGAGATCACCGTAACCACGCCGACCTCACCGTCCATTGAACCGCAAGAACCTACATTTTACGAGGCGACATCCTCGTCGTCCAACGAAGCTGAAAGAAACGACAACGCCTGTTCGATTGCCGCCCTTCGCGGCACCTTTATACATAGACTTCTGAAAAGATACGTGGAACGGAAGGAATTCCCTTTCCCGGAGGCGGTCGCCACGGCCCTGATAAAGGAAGGACTCCCCAAAAAAGAAGCAGATAGGCTTGCCGGGGAGATACTGGGGGAGGCCGTGACAACCGTGAGATCGCCCTTCATATCCGGTCTTCTCAAGGGGAGCGAAAAGCGGATTATTTCTGAATGGAAACTAGAACGGTCCCTGTCCGCCTCCTCGGTGGTATCCGGGACCGTAGATCTCGCGGTTTTCGACGGATCAACCTGGTGGATCATCGACTTCAAGACCGGCACCCCCGGTATAAGTCAGGACATAGATGACTTTATGTCCGAGGAAATGGAACGATACAGGGAGCAGCTTGCCGGTTACGCGAGACTTCTCGAAGACAGTCTCGGTGTGGAAACCCAAGGCATCCGCTTCGGAATCTTCTTCACCTCTCTAGGACTTTGGCAGGAACTATCGTCACCCTGACACACTACCATTGCAACAAGTCGGTCTCACAATCGGTTCGATCAATTTGACAACTATGCGGCATGTATTATATTAATTTGAGTTTCAGCTATCGAAGCGCTCTGCTTTCAGGAAGTTGTACGGGCGGGCGCTTTATTACAATTGAAGAAAGGAAACGGGCGGGTGACCAGTCTCTATCGATGCAAGAAAACAAAGAACGTTATCGTCGAACCCTGCGAGGACACAACCTGTGATTGGTGGCTCAAAACAGACACATTTTGTAACTGCACGTGGGTTGCCTGTAACTATGGTCCATTCACCCTTGAGGAAGTAGGCGAAATGATGGGCGTGACCCGAGAGCGGATACGTCAGATAGAAGCAAAGGCCCTAAAAAAACTCCAACATAAAAAACGCAAAGACCAGTTGTTGGACTTTGCAAGCCAGCTTTACGAAGAGTAAGGAAGGCTATTTTTTTTACGTTCTTTGAGATCGTCTATAAATTTTCGCATGTGTTCCTTGCTTTCCTTGAGGGTAAACAGGAGTGCGGTTATTTCAAATTCGTGCTCCAGGGCGGTTTTCTTGTCCAATCGATGAACGATATCGGACAACTTCTTTACCGCCTCGATGGCTCGAGTGGGACGGTTTGCCAGTTCCCCTGCCATGGTTTTCGCTTCTTCCATGAACCGCTCCGGAGGCAGAACCTTGTTCACCAACCCAATGCGCAGGGCTTCCCGAGCGCCGATCGGTTCTCCCAGCATGGTTATTTCCTTTGCCTTCGCCGTCCCCACGAAGCGTGACAGGGGATCGAAAAGTGGATTCAAACCGAATTTCAACTCCGGGTGGCCGAAAATGGCCGTTTCGGAGGCGATGATTAGATCGCAGACCGTAACAAGGTTGAATCCGCCGCCAAGGGCTATCCCGCTTACAGCCGCTATGACGGGTCGCTTGAAGGTGTAAATCTGCTGAAGATACTTGATCATGGAGGTGATGTAGCGGCCGTCGTCATCCTTGCGCGTCAGGGTGTTGAGCTCCTTCAGGTCCATGCCGGCGGAAAAGATATAATCTCCGCCGGTTATGATTACGGCCCTCACTCCGTTGTCATCCTCCATCCGGTTGAAACAGTCGATCAACTCGAGCTGCATTTCCCTGGAAATGGCATTCATTTCCTTCGGGCGATTCAACATCACCGTGGCGAAGCCATCTTCCCTGGTAACTTTTATAGTATTGTACGATTCATTCATTATCACTGTAATTATCACTGTTCCCAGGATTCATATCGTTCATTTTCCTGATTCACGATCATATCGTGCATAGACACAATCTTTCCCGCCCCGGCAAGTTACAGACCTGACGTGGATATTTGCAGACACCGCGGATTTCTTATAGTTTTATCAGTTCCCAGGTGGTAAGTCATTGTGGTAGAGGTAATTTATTCCCCGGTTGTTCTTCATCAGGGCGTCGGCTACGCCGGACGTGGTTTCGCTGACAAGATACCGGAGCAGACCCATCCGCCTTTTTGGATACACCACCCTCGGCTCACCTTCGATACCGGCCATCTCCGCCGCCATAGCGATGGCGTCCTCGAGCCCTCCCAGTTCATCCACTAGTCCTTGTTTCAATGCCTGGCGTCCCGTAAATATTCTCGACTGGGAGACACTCGTCAACTGCTCCGCGCTCAAGGGGCGATTGGCCAGGACAGCCTCGATAAACTGGTCATGAATGTCATCCACCACCTCCTGGAGCAGTCTCACTTCTTCATCGGTCATCCCTCTAAGGGGGGATCCCGTATCCTTGAACTCCCCGCTCTTGATAACGCTCGCCTTCAGCCCGATCTTTTCGAGCAGTTCTTTCACGTGTGAAAATTGCATGATCACCCCTATACTGCCGGTGAGGGTGCCGGGATTTGCCATGATGCGATCCGTGGCGGCGGCGATGTAATATCCTCCCGATGCGGCCACTATCCCCATGGATGCAACGACGGTCTTTTTTTCTTTGACCTTCATTATCTTGTCGTAGATCTCCTGGGAGGGAACAACGCCTCCTCCGGGTGAGTTGATTCTAATTACAACCGCCTTGATTTCATTGTTCTTTTCGTACTCATTCAGTTGCTCGACGATCTCCCTGGAATCGCTTATCACGCCTTCCACAAGGACAACCGCGACCTTGCCTCCACCCTTTCCCGCCACAAGTTCGCCCGAAAGATCACGGACAATGTATGCCGCGGCAACGAGCAACATGCCTATTACCGCGAGCAATACGAGGCCTGTCAATATGGGGTGTTTTCTCATTTTCTAAGCCTACACATGCCTGAGGGGGAAGGTCAAGCCGCGATCTTAAAATTTTATGTTGGCCAAAATGTCTCCCAGGTTGGAAACCACTTTTTCTTCGTTATTGACATACTGACGCTGGGAGGAAGGTTCGGCCGTCTGCATTTCGTAATCCCTGATGCTTAAACCCACCTTCTGGTTTTCGAGATCTATACTCTTGATAACCGCGGTCACCCTGTCACCCTCGCGTACCACGTCGCTTGCCGACTTAACACGGTTCCTGCTCAGTTCCGATATGTGAACAAGTCCTTCTACATCCTCTTCAATTTCAACAAATACACCGAAATCGGTCACATTCGTCACCACGCCGCTGACGACTCCGCCTATACCGTATTTCTCTTTCAGAACCTCCCACGGATTGGGTTCCAGTTGCTTGATGCCCAGGGAAAACTTGCCGTTCTCGACATCGATATTGAGAACCACGGCCTCTATTTCCTGGCCCTTCTTGTAAAGTTCCGATGGATTCTTGATCCGCTTTTTCCAGGTTAGATCAGAAATATGAACCAAACCGTCTATTTCTTCATCGACACCCACAAAAATTCCAAAATCGGCGATGTTCTTTATCTTGCCTCTTATGACAGTTCCCTCCGGATACCGCTCCTTTATCTGCTCCCAGGGGTTCGGCAGGGTCTGTTTCAAGCCGAGGGAAATCCGCTTGTTCACCGAATCGACATCAAGCACCTGGACCTTCACTTCATCACCCACGCTGACCAGCTTCGAAGGATGACGGATTTTTTTGGTCCAGAACATTTCCGACACGTGAACCAGTCCTTCGACACCCGGCTCCAGTTCCACGAAGACTCCATAATCCATGATACTCACGACCCTTCCCTCTACGATGGACCCGATGGGATATGTATCGACGATGGTTTCCCATGGATTCGCCGTCAGCTGCTTGAGCCCTAGCGACACCCTCTCCTTTTCGGTATCAAAGCTTAGGACCTTAACCACGATCGAATCGCCCCTTGAATATTTTTCAGAGGGATGCCGAATCCTGCCCCAGGACATGTCCGTGATATGGAGAAGGCCGTCTATCCCCCCAAGGTCCACGAACAGACCGTAGTCGGTAATATTCTTCACCACGCCTTCCATGACCATCCCTTCTTCTATGGCCTCCAGGACTTGTTTTTTCCGTTCTTCCCGTTCGCGCTCGAGAATCGTTTTCCTGGAAACAACGACGTTGTTTCTTTTTCTGTCGTATTTGAGAACCTCAAACTCCATCGTTTCTCCGATGTACCCTTCAAGATCGCGAACGGGTCGCGTGTCGACCTGGGAGCCGGGGAGAAAGGCCGAGCATCCGCCCATGTCCACCGTCAACCCTCCTTTGACTTTTCTCACGATGGTTCCTTCGATGAGTGTCTTGTTGTTATAGGCTTCGACTATTTCGTCCCAGACCCGCGTCCTTATTGCTCTATCATGTGAAAGAATCAGGTCTTCTTCCGTTTTTCGGTCAACCACCACCTCTATCTCATCACCTATGGAACATGTGATCGCACCACTTTCATCCTTGAATTCGGAGGCGTTCACCCGACCCTCGGTCTTGTATCCCACGTCCACCATGATCGAATCGCTTGTTATTTCAACCACCCGACCGGTGACTATATTGCCGGGCGCTATGTCCTGTATGCTTTGCTCAAACAGTTCATCAAAGGACATGCCCTCACCCTTATCCTTATCCTGCGCGGCTTGCCCGTCTCCGAATTTTACTTCCTTTTCCTCTGTTTCTTTTTTCTGTTCATCTGTAATGTTGTCATCGTTAACCATTAACTTGATACCCCCTGGGCTTATTGTAGAGCACCTTGCTCGAAATTTCCTTGCTAGCATAGCAAAAATGAAATATCAAGGCAATTTGCCGGTTTATAAAGATGAATCACGCATTTGATCCACTTTCGACCGAACGATATTCACCAGGGCATCTACAACTTCACCGATGGTCAGGTGCGTGGTATCGAGGACGACGGCGTCAGGGGCCGGCTTCAGGGGGGCCGCGGTTCTATTGCGATCCTGTTCGTCACGAAGAATGATATCATTCAGGACATCTTCGTAATCAACCTTCTCGCCGCGATCTACGAGCTCCAGTAAACGGCGTCGGGCCCTCTCCGCCGGTTCGGCGTCGAGAAATATCTTTATGTCCGCATCGGGAAACACCACCGTTCCCATGTCTCTTCCTTCCGCTATGATGCCGCCTGATTCTCCGGCCTTCCTCTGGAGGTGGAGCAGGGCCCTTCTAACACCCGGAAAGCGAGACACCAAGGAAGCCGCCATCCCCATGTCTTCGCTCCGTATCTGGGCCCCTATCTCTTCCCCGTCCGCCTGGATTCGAATTTTACCCGATACCTCTTCCCTTATCATGGTGATACCGTTGCACAGACCGACCAGACCACTCTCGTCGTAAAGGGAAATATCCCTGGACAACGCCCGCCATGCCACCGTCCTATAGAGGGCCCCCGTGTCGAGACAGCAATATCCCGTGGCTTCCGCTAAAATCTTGGCAACCGTGCTTTTGCCGACCCCCGACGGCCCATCGACCACGATAACATATCGTCGGCCTGCCTCTCCCATTTTGCCCATATTTCACCTCGTGCCGCGTCCCGTAAGGGCGCAACAAGCTCTCATCGGTTTGCCCGCGGCCGTCATTATAATTTTTTCATATCAAAGAGGCCGCTCATAATGATCATAATGAGGACCCCCGGGGCTGAGACAATTTTCTTGACATTGGTTTTTTTATGTTATTAGCATATACATTCAAATTGACGCTCAGAATAGCATTTTTCTATCCCGGTTCTCACAACCGAAATCCACAACAACCAAAATCGATCACTTCCTCAGAACATCCAAGCGAAGCAGAACCAATCTACCCGCAATATTTTATTTTGGGTATAGGCAAGGAGGTGATGCCCGGTTCTTATCACGCCATTTTGCGTAAGCGCAACATCTGTTGAATGAATGAAGGAAAGGGAACCACCTTCACTCTTCAATGAACCAACCAAATGAAAAAAGGAGGAGTTAAACAATGTCGGTTTTCTCGAAACGAATCATCACCCTGCTCATCGCTGTCGCGGCGATGTTTCTCTTCGCCGCCTGCGAGCCGTCGGGATATCAAACCTATGATATCAGCTATACCGGTACCGGTGTCAGCTCGGCGCGGGTATTTTATCCCTCTAATATCGACCAGTTGAGCAACGTCCCGGCCACAACGCTGTCAAGCGGCATGGGCGGAACCAAGGAGGGTATGTACTGGCTGGCGGAACCCCTGGCGGAGGCGGGTATAGTCGTCATCGCCGTGAGCGCCTCAGATAACATGACCGTTCTCGGTTACGAAAGGGCGCACAAAGGAGGGCTCGACATCCTCGCATCTGAAAACAACCGCACCGGAAGCCCCATACGGGGAAAGGTGGGCCAGCGAGGAATCATCGGCTATTCTAAGGGCGGCGGCGCCGTGATCAACGTGGCCTCCGAACTGGGTAGCGCCGTCAAAACCTGCGTCGCCCTCGCCCCCTGGTCTCCGAGCCCCACAAGTAATCATAAAGCGGCTACCATGATTTTTACCGGCACGCTTGACGTCATTGCCCCCGCTTACATGGGCTCCGGCGCTTACAACAATCTCCCCTCGGGGGTACCCAAGCTTTATGCTTCCATGGTCGGTAAAGATCACATGTACTGGCATAATCTTAGCAGCACCGGGAGCGAGACGGAGTTCATCAAGGCCTGGATCAAGTATTACGCAGGTGGTGATGCCTCCGCCTACGGCGTCTTCGCCAACGGCCCCGGCAGCGGCATGACCGATTATCGCTTTGATCCGGCCACAGGCCAATCGAACGGCGGCGGATGCAACTGACAGTGGACAGTGGCGGCGATTCCCCGACACATGTAAAAAGACTCGGCGGGAATAGCCCTTTTGAAAACCAACGGCGGCCAGCGGCCGACTCGCCGAACGCCTCGGCCCGGACACCATAACAGTTTGACGCCCGGCCCTTCCTCCTTGGGGAAGGACCGGGTGTTTCTCATCCTTCGTGGATCGACCTCCCTGTCGAGCAGGTCGGTCATCGTCTCGTGTCACGTCTATCCCCGAGACGGCCTTCGATAATCGGCGTCAATTCCTCCCGTCCCGATTCCCGAACCAACTTCAGTGCTTGGTCGACGATTTGTCGCGCCGATGTTTCACGACCGGCCTCGCGGTAGGCACGGGCGAGGACGGCTAGTGTTTCCGGGTTCCTCCCCCCCGTCAGCTCCACCGCCTGCCTCGCGTGATAAACGGCACCCCCGGGATCGAAAACCTCCTCCTCGGTGGCCAGGATCCACCCCAAACTCTCGTGGGCCTCGGCCATCCGGGGCTCGAGCCGGATCGCCCGTCTGAGATGGGCCGCGGCCTCAACTGGATCACCCGACCGATCCAAGATACGGCCCGCCTGGTAATGGGCCTCCGCCGAATCGGGATGCCTGCGCAGGACTTCCCGGAAGTATCGGAGGGCCTCTTCGTTTCTTCCCGTTTCAAGGTAAACGTAGGCGGCGTTTCCGAGGGCCTGAAGAAAGCCGGGCCTCAGTTCGAGTGCCCGTTCGAAGCACTCCAGCGCCTCGTCGTACCTCCCCATTTCGTAAAGGACGTATCCCAGATCGTTGCGGCCCTGGGCGTCAAAAGGTTCCTCCTCCAGACCTTTTCGGTAGTGCACGACGGCCTCCTCCAGTTCTCCTTCCTCGGCCAATAGGGAACCGAGATAGATGTGGGCGGAGGCCTTGTATTCCATGGAAGGCAATCTTCTCTTTATAGATTCGATCTGAACCAATCGAAGTCTGCGGGTCTGTCTTTCGTCTTCTATCAAGTCAAAGTCCAGAGGATTTCTTGAACAATATTCCTCCAACAAGGCCTCGTACCTATCCCTCTGCTCCCTCGCCGCCGACGAAAGATCGACCATGCCCTCAAAGGGGGAATAGACTGACAGGGCATAAGCTGCAAAGTCGATCTGGGCGTCGACCGATTCCAGCATTGCTTCGAAATTGAGACGGGTTTCAGGACTCAAGCGTCTCCGGTCCAGCAGGCGTCGCAATAACGCAAGCTGGACTTCTTCACCTTGGTGCATGAGCCGCGGAGCCGCGTACTCCAGCAAGGGCCGGTTTACTTTGTTCATGGGACCTGGACCGAATACTTCGTCCAGGTTTTCCGATACTATCATTCGATAAAGCAGCTCGGGGTAGGCCAGGTCCATGTTGTCTGTCTTTCGGGTGTAAGAAATGTTACGCTGCGCCCGTTCCCAGTTCGGTCCTTTTTCACCCTTGAACCCTACGAAGAGAAAATCACCGGAAAGCCCGCCGGGTTCACAGGACACCAGCAAGCTGTCCGGAAAAACGTCGGCAAAGGTCCGACCAACCATGGCAAAAGTATCCCAGTCCATCTGGTAACAGTGAAACCATTGGACATAGATCCCGTCATCGGTCAACCGGTCCCGCGCGTTTTCGAAAAACTCCCGGGTAAAAAGCGCCGCCTGTCCCGCCATCCAAGGATTCGACGGTTCAGATATAATAACGTCGTAACTTGTGCGTGTAAGCACCAGGTGCGCCAGACCATCCTGCAAAATAGGACGAGTCCGCGGATCATTGAGCACCTTGTTGTTCCAAGCATCGAAGAAACGGACGGCCTCGAAAACCCTGTCATTGATATCGACAACGTCAACCGTCTGCACCGGGTAATGAAGAACTTCACCCGCCGTTATGCCGCTTGCCAAACCGAGGACCATCACATTTTTCGGGTCGTTCGAAAAGAGCATGGGAAAATGGGCGAGTAGTGTCTGGGTCTTCATGTCGCCCCTCGACGAAGCGTCCATCTTACCGCTGTTCGCCATGGAATACTCGGCTTCGCCGAAGGGGCCGTGATATTTCAGAACGGTGGTGAAACCGCCTATGCCTTCCCCGTAATACACCAACTCTCCCCTTTCCATGGTCGCAAGGATGTCCGCCCCCGAAACGGCGGTCCGCCACCACCCCATGGTTTCGATGACCTCTGCTGCCACCGCCCTCTCCAAACGGTGATACTTCCCCGTCGCCAGCACGTGACGGTTCCAGGAAGGATAAGTGGTGCACAGCGCCAGGCCTGCGCCCAAAATGACGGCGAATGTCGCTTTTTTCCTCAGCTTTCCTTTTCCTTTCCACGGCATTACAACGAGCACTGCAACCAGGGCCGTCGCCGCCTGCAAAGCTATAACGATACTCAGACCGGTTTCCTTCCCCACAAGCGGAATAAGGATAAAGCCGGCGCAAAATGAACCAAGCACGGCGCCGGCGGTATTCATGGCATAGGCGAAGCCGATAGACCAACCGACGGTGGCCAGGGAACGGGTGTGGATTTTAGCAACCAATGGAAAGGTGGAACCCAGGAAAAAGGTGGGAAGTATCATGAATCCAAAAAGAACCGCGGCCTTAACCAAAAAAAGGACCGCAAACTCGTCACTGAAACTGTTGATGAGTTTGGCGAAGAAAAGCTGGCTGTTACCGAAAAACTGGCTGACGAATAAAGCGAACACGGCTGCCGCCGCCTGGCCGGAGATGAGAAGACCGAAAAGATCCTTGGTTTTATCCGCCCACCTGCCGAAAACCATGTTCCCCAAGGCAAGACCGACGATAAAGGTCACCAGGACGATCGTAAAAGAGTAGGTGGTGGGTCCCACTATCAATCCGAGAAGCTTCGTCCAGAAAACCTCGTATGCCATGGCGCAGAAACCGGACACCATAAAAACTACAAGGGAATAGTATACGACCGACGGCGGATGATAATCCCTTGCCGTCCCGACGGCCGTCGGTATTTCTTTTTTATCTTTTCCTTGAGCCGTCGTCGCGCTTCCTTCCACCTTGGCATTATCACCCTTCAGCGCCAAGGCGAGACACGTCAGGCCGATGGCGCAATTGACGACAACGGCCGCCAAAATCGCACCCAGTACTCCAATGTTGTTTATCATCCAGAAACCGCATAGCAAGGCCCCCGTCGCTGCGCCGATGGTGTTGATGCCGTACAAGATACCCGCGCTGGAACCCAGCCGTGACAGATTGTCCACTGAATATTTGCATAGGACAGGCAGGGTCGCCCCCATGCACACGGTGGGGAACCCGAACGCCAGGGACGTCCCGGCAAAGACGAAGAAATTATAAAGAAGGGTGTGTTCATAAAGACTGTTGTATAGAATTCCGTAGAAACCAGGGAACGGCAGAAGCAAGAGAGGAACAACAAGGGCGTACAGTCCCACGGCAAGCTCGAGAGCACCGTAAATTCCAACCAGTCTGAGTCCCTTGAAACGATCGATGGTCTCGGCGGCCAGGAAACTTCCCACTCCCAGTCCTCCCATAAAAACGACCAGGATGGCGGCGACTGCAAAGGGGGCTCCACCGATGACCTGGGAGATCAATCTCATCCAGATGATTTGGTATACCAGTCCTGTCGTCCCGGAGAGGAAAAAGAAAACCAGGATCATCGACTTCATTCGATTTGCCGCGGAAACATACACCATTCCTTCTATTGTTTCCTCTTGTACGTTTATAAGGGGGATCGGAACTCGAACAATCGGGTCGGAGGTGGAAATGTTTTTTCTGTACCACATGAGAACTCTTCGTTCAAAAGATAAAAAGATAAAAGGTCAGTCCCTGCACGTAAGATCATGACAGCATGATTGACCTTGGGGGGTCACTTGATTGAAATCAAAGGAAAGGTTACTATATGCGGGTAAATTATAGGAATACTTGTAATAGGAGTATCGATGAAATACGTTTCGATCACCTTTAAATCCCTGCTGGCGTTGTCCATGCTCGTCTTTTTCGCGGCGGCCGGGTCAACACCTGTTCACGCCTTCACCTACGAAGAAGAACGACAATTGGGCAAGGAAATATACGAAAAGATCAGAGACGCTGGACTTTTGATCGAAGACGAAGAACTAAATTCATATATCACCGAAATCGGCAAAAGACTACTAAGCTACGACAACGTATATCCCTTCGATTTCACCTTTTCCGTGATACGAAGTTCCGGCATCAATGCATTTGCTACTCCCGGAGGTTATGTATACCTGTACACCGGTCTTATCAACCTCGCGGAAAACGAGTGTCACATCGCCGGGGTTATGGCTCATGAAATTGCGCACGTGAATGCCCGTCACGTGGCGCGCATGATAGAAAAATCCAAACGTCATACCATCGGAACACTGGCGGCAATGGTCGCCGGCGCCTTTCTTGGAGGGGGAGAGGGACTTGCCGCCGCCACCGGGCTTGCGACGGCCACCTCGGTCACCATGAGCCTGAAATACAGCCGTGAACATGAAGAAGAGGCCGACCGTCTCGGCATGGCCTATTTGACGGGCGCGGGCTACGACGGCAAGGGCATGCTCGACTTCCTTAAAATAATGGATTTCAACCAGTATTATTCCTCTTCCATTCCCACCTATTTCCTGACTCACCCGGAGACCTCTGAACGCGTAAGGTACCTCACCCTGCTTCTGCAGACCAGGTACAACCAGGAAGGGGCGGGGGAAATCTTCGGAGGGCTCGAAAGGTATCAAACGAGACTACGACTGCGTTATCATCAGCCTCGTGACAACGTACGTTACTTTTCAGAGCGGGTTTCGCGTAACCCGGACGACCTCGAAGCCCTTTACGGCCTGGCCGTGTCGCAGCACAGAATGGGGGAAGTCGGGCCGTCCCGGCGTAATTTCTCCAGAGCCCTGGAACTGAACCCGAATGACTGGGAAATTTTGCGTGATTTCGGCATCCACCTTTTCCAACAGGGAAGCATTGAAGAAGCACTGGGCCCGCTGGAAAAAGCCCGATCCTTGAAAGGTGACGACCGTGACATATTGTTCTATCTGGGACGAACCTATGAGTCTATCGGAGAATACGGAACCGCCCTAGATATCTTCAAAAAAATCAACGAAATGGATGCCGAGGATAAAGACACCTATTATCACCTTGCCATGATTTATGGAAAGATGGATCAGTTGGGAGAATCGCACTATCATTTCGGCCAGTTTTTCAAACGCGCCGGCAAGAAAGAAAGCGCCATGTTTCACTTCAAGACGGCGCTTGGATATTTTCCGGAGAGTAGTCCCCGGGTCGTCGAAATACGACGGGAAATGGAATCACTGCAACCGGATGAAGGTTGAATCCTTCAATAAACAAACTTCCTGTGGTAATGGATACCAGGCCGGGCGTTACTACGCTCGTCGGAATTAACCCGCAGGGGACCACGTCATCATGAAACTTTCAGTGATCAGAAAGGCACCGATCCAGTGCGAGACAGAAGCGCTGATCGTGGGTCACCATGAAAATTCGCAGTATTTCGAAGGCGCAGCCAAGGCACTCGACGAGGTGTCAGGCGGGTTGCTTTCATATCTGCTCGACACGGGTGACTTCAGGGGCAGGAAAAACGAGACCGTACTTCTCTACAGCCGGGACCTTTTGCCGGCCAAGCGGGTTTTGTTGGTCGGTCTCGGTAAAAGGGACGATCTGACCGAAGAAAAACTGAGGGTGGCCATGGCGGGAGCTTCCAAAAGGATCCGCGAACTGAAAGTGAAGGAATTTGCCCTTTCCCTCGATTTCGGTGACTGCAAAGTACCCGCCGAGCGGGCGGCCCAAGCCGCGGCAGAAGGAATAATGTTGGGTCTCCACCGTTTTTCGGCCTACAAGAAAGAAGACCCCGATTCCATCGAAATCCTTTCGGCAACCATAATCGATCAAAGGGCTGCGCATGTGAAAATAATGAAGAGCGCGGTACGGGAGGCCGAGACCATATGCAACGCCGCGATTCTCGCAAGGAACCTCGTCGCCACTCCGCCATCGGAAATGACGCCCGCGCTATTGGCGAGGGAGGCCCGCCGCATGTGCAGAAACACATCGATCCCAATCAAGGTGCTGGAACCACCGGCCATGAAGAGAATGGGAATGCACGCCCTTCTCGCCGTCGGCCGGGGAAGCGCCCATCCGCCACGGCTGGCCATCATGGAATACCAAGGCGCCGGCAGGGGTAAACGGCCGGTGGTACTTGTAGGTAAAGGCATCACTTTCGACAGCGGCGGGGTCAACCTCAAACCTGCGTCCGGCATGGAACAAATGAAAGACGACATGGCCGGCGCCGCAACGGTGATAGCCGTGCTCAAGGCCGCCGCCGAACTGGAACTTCCCATAAACCTCGCGGGGATCGTTCCCGCCGCTGAAAACATGCCGGACGGCCAGGCTTACAAGCCCGGCGATATCCTGAAATCCTACTCGGGGCAAACCATCGAGGTCGTCAGTACCGACGCCGAGGGACGGTTGATCCTTGCCGATGCCCTTAGCTATGCAAAGCGATTCAAGCCTGCCGCCCTCATCGACATTGCAACCCTGACGGGCGCCTGCGTTATCGCCCTAGGTGACTACCTGACGGGCATGTTGGGAAATGACGACAGAATCAAGGAAGGGATAAGGGCTGCGGCCGAGAGGACAGGGGAAGTCGTATGGGAACTTCCCCTATGGGAAGAATACGAGGACCTTATCAAGAGCGACATCGCGGACATGAAAAACACGGGAGGCCGCGCTGCGGGGACTATCACGGCGGCGCTGTTTCTCAAAAAATTCGTCGAAGACGGCATACCATGGGTTCACCTTGATATAGCGGGTACATCGTTTAGTCCCAAGGACAAGGGATACTTGCAAAAAGGGCCTACCGGCACCGGCGTCAGACTGCTTGTCGATTTTCTGAAGAACTGGACCTACAGGACTGATGGACCGAATTCTTGAAATAGCTAACCTGCAAACCATTTTCCACACCCGCCGAGGCATCGCCAAGGCCCTGGACGGCGTCGATCTCGTGCTTAAGAGGGGGGAGACACTGGGAATCGTGGGGGAATCGGGGTGCGGTAAAACTGTTCTAGCCCTCTCAATCATGCGCCTGATTCCGCGTCCACCGGGAGAGATCGCCCGCGGTTCAATACGCTTCAAAGAAAGCGAGCTTCTAGCGCTCAGCGAAAAAGAGATGAGAAGTCTGCGCGGCAAGGAGCTGTCCATGATCTTCCAGGAACCCATGAACTCTCTCAATCCTGTCCTTAAAGTCGGCGAGCAGATCGCCGAGGCGATCCGCCTCCACCAGAGTTTATCGCGGTCTGACGCCCTGGACAAGGCTCTCGAAATGTTGAAGCTGGTCAGCATGCCCTCTGCGGAAGAAAGGCTCAATAACTACCCCCACCAGCTAAGCGGCGGCATGCGTCAGAGGGTGATGATCGCCATGGCACTGTCGTGCAGTCCAACCCTCATGCTGGCGGACGAACCCACCACCGCCCTCGACGTCACCATACAGGCGCAGATTCTCGACCTCATAAACAAGTTGAAAGAGGAATCAGGGACATCGGTCATCCTCATAACCCACGACCTTGGAGTCATCGCCGAATCTGCCCAGTACGCCGCTGTCATGTATGCGGGTAAAATTGTCGAATATTCCGCCGTGGAGGAACTTTTCTTCAGGCCGATGCACCCCTACACGGTAGGACTGATGGAATCGACACCGCGCATGACCGTCATAGATGGTCGGGAGGGAGAACTCAAGGCCATTCCCGGAACGGTTCCGAGCCTGTTCGAACTGCCCCGGGGTTGCAGTTTCCAGGACCGTTGTTCCCACACCATGCCCGTGTGCCGGAATGACAACCCGCCTATAACCGCGATTCGACCCGGACATGAAGTCCGGTGCTGGAAATACCATTAAGGGGAATCGGTGAACAGGGAAAGGGCTCACCATATATCCACGACCGACACCGCTGGAGAAACCTTCTCCTTGGATGCCTTCGTCGATATCGTAAATATCAGAAAGCACTTTCACGGCCCGGGCGGCTTCTTTTCGGGGCGGAAGTCCGTTATACGGGCGGTCGAAGGAGTATCGCTGAAAATCAGGAGGGGAGAAACACTGGGGTTGGTCGGAGAAAGCGGATGCGGAAAAACCACCCTGGGTCGCATGGTGGCACGGCTTGAAACACCGACGGACGGAGAAATCCGTTTCAAAGGGGTGGACATCGTGGGCCTTGGCGGTAAGGATCTCAGAAATTTCAGGAAGAATGTTCAACTGATTTTTCAGGATCCCTACTCCTCGCTCAATCCGCGAATGAGCGCGGGCGCGATCATCGGTGAAGCGATGGGCATTCACGGAATCGCACGGGGGGAAGAGAGAAAGAGGCGGGTGGCGGAACTTATGAAAACCGTGGGACTATCGGAAGAGCAGATGGGCCGCTACCCTCACGAGTTCAGCGGCGGCCAGCGCCAGCGCATAGGAATAGCCCGGGCCCTGTCGGTCAATCCTGACCTCATCATTGCCGACGAACCCGTTTCCGCCCTGGACGTCTCGATTCAAGCCCAGATATTAAACCTCCTGAAACGGCTCCAGAGGGAACTCGAACTGACCTACCTGTTTATAAGCCATGACCTGGGCGTCGTGGGCCACGTCAGCGACCGCATAGCCGTCATGTACCTGGGAAAATTAGTGGAACTTGCAAAGAAAAACCAGATTCTCCAGGAGGCGCGTCACCCTTACACCAAGGCTCTTCTTTCGGCCGTGCCCGTACCAGACCCTCGCCGGAAACGGCAAAGAATCCCCCTGGGCGGCGACATCCCCAGCCCCATAAACCCACCTTCGGGTTGCACCTTTCATCCCCGTTGTTCAAGCAGCGTTGAAATATGCAGATCCGTCGTTCCTGAATTGACGATGGCCGCCGATGGGCACCTCGTCGCCTGCCATCGTCATACATAGGTGGATAAGGAAAATGCCAAAAAACACTTGACTGATGAGTCTCAAAAGATTAATAAAAGTTTCCAATTTTCAGAACCCCAAGGTGGTTCTCGATCAAGGGACAATAAGAATTTTTGATATACGCGCCCGTAGCTCAGCTGGATAGAGTGGCAGACTTCGAATCTGTTGGTCGTAGGTTCGAATCCTACCGGGCGTACCAAATATTAAAACAAAATAATCGTTCGTTTTTCTTTATTTAAAATAGATGGGCTGCTAGCTCAGCTGGCAGAGCAACTGACTCTTAATCAGTAGGTTCGGGGTTCGAGTCCCCGGCAGCCCACCAAGAAATCAAGGGGTTACGTCAATTGCGATGTAGCCCTTTTTCGCATTTCGGCTCGCACAACCGCCGTGTGACCCACAGGCACACATAAAACCGCCTGGGCTCGATACGATGATGACACCACGCACGACCGCTTATGGCGCTCGACGCCCGGCGCTCCACAATATCGGGCCAGTACGGGGTCCGTTCCGCTCGTGTCATGAAAACTCATCCCGTCATGGAAATCAGTCATGACTGGAGGTATGACGGTATAAAGCCTAATTTCCCGTCCAAATTGTGACTATGCCGGTTGTGATACATAGCCACAATTCGAGCGGGAAATGAGGTATAAAGGGAATCAGGACGGTAGTGAAAGATGGGTTGGTCGTACGGTTACTTCCGACGGAGTTATTTGCATATCAGCGAGGGTCCCCGAAGCTGTAGCGGCCTTCTTGGAAAAGCCGCAGACAGACATCAACCACGTCCGCATCGTACAGGATCCCACGGTTGTTTTCAATCTCGTCGAGCGCCGTATCAATCCCCATGCCCGGCCGATATGGTCGATGAGAAGCCATGGATTCCACCACGTCCGCCACGGCAAGGATGCGTGATTCAAGGAGCATATCCCGTCCCTTCAGACCCTGCGGATAACCCGAACCGTCGAGCCTTTCGTGATGCTCCAATACCATCCTGGCAATGGGCCAGGGGAATTCTATGTCTTTGAGGATTGCGTATCCCGCCCTTGGATGGTCCTTGATAAGGTTGAATTCCATGTCCGTCAACTTCGATGGCTTGGTGAGAATTTCAGCGGGTATGGATATCTTGCCAATGTCATGGATCGCGGCGGCCATCTGAAGACCCTCGATAACTTCCTTGTCAAGTTTCATTTCCTCGGCGATCGAGAGCGAGAGCTGGGAGACGCGTCGCTGATGCCCCGCTGTGTAAGGATCTCGCGTTTCCACGATCACTGCCATTGCATTAACAATGGCCTCCAGCACCTTGCGCATCTGCTTGAAGCTGTGGAACAATTCCTTGGTTCTCAAGGCAACTTCGGCTTCAAGTTTCGTTCGCAGACGATTCAGTTCCAAGTGGGTTCTAACGCGGGCTATCAGCTCGTCGGCATGATAAGGCTTTGAGATGAAATCCACGGCACCCAGGTCGAATCCGCGTATCTTTTCTTTGTGGTTGTGCACGCCGCTGACGAAAATAATGGGAATGCCGCAGTATCTCACATCGGCCTTGAGTTTCTCGCAGATCTCAAAACCGTCGATTCCAGGCATATTTATATCAAGAAGGATCAGGCTTGGTGCCTTCGTCGTTATGGCTTCCAGGGCCGATCGACCGCTCCCGGCCGACAGAACCTTAAGGTTTTCTCCAGCCAGAATCTCACTTAAAAATTCCAACGAATGGGGATCGTCATCAATTACCAGGACACGGTCACGGTTTGCGGGCATTTGCATAGGAAATTCCCTTTCTTCCCTTTTTAGGGAGGGAGAGGATATCGGCGATCGGAAAGTCCCTTTCCATTCTCTATATCTTCATTTGTTAAAACGAATATTTGCTTCAGATTACAAAATTTTCAGTGGCTTTCCAATAAAAATTATTTTTGACTGTGAACGGTCTCACATTGCCTACAGAAGCATAAAGCACTCACCGGGGAGGTGAAGCTGCGCGGGAAAACCTTATGTAAGGAGCGACACGGGAGTTTATGTTCGACTGGGTTCCATCGTAATTTAGCGTTTGGAACTTATGGATATTCGCCCTGTTGTTATGGTTCCTGAAAGTTCCGGCCGCCGCCTCTATGCGGGTTTCATATCCAACACTGGAATCGTGTTCATCGAGTTCCAACACCAGATAGGGCTTTCCATGGCTATCCATGATCCGCCTGAAATACTCAAGCGTAAAGGAATCCGGGCCGCACTTGAAAGAGGTGACATACACCGGATATAGTCCCGGGGTTCGTGCGGCGTAGAGCGCCGATTCTAAAATTCGAGCGGGGTAATTCCAGTGTATCCTTTTCAGCAAAAGATCTATCTCGATCGGCACTTCTTCATTATCCACTGGAAGCATGTCCTGGTAGAATGTTTTTACTCCCAGTGAAGTAAAAATTTCCGGGATTCTCTTGTTCATCGACGGTTCCATGACAGTGTAGGGGCGGCCGAGAAGGACAACGTTTATTTCTTCAGAACCGGGTTTTTCCCGGTGATAGATGTTTTGAAGGTTACTCTTGGCTTCTTCGAACCACGACAGGGCCGTCTCGTAAGCACTGTACATTTCCCAATAGCCCACTTTCAGGACGGGCTTGAGTACGGAAAAAAGCTCTATGCGAAACTGAAAGGATCCGTGATCGATGACAGGCATGAGGGGCTTGTTTTTCAGGTCAAGGCTTCGCATTCCCGCGGCGAGCGATGGGGCGAACTGGCTGCAATAACAATAGTAACGATATCCTTCCTCCTTCCTGCGCGGCGCTTCGAGATAGAAAGGCAAAAACAGGAAGTCACACTTGTCGGCCAGGTTGTGAACATGGCCGAAAAATGCATTCATTGGGGCGCAGAACTCCGCTCTCGACAGTTTTCTCCCCTCGGAAACGGCCCCCTTCAGTTTCTCCGACGTCAACGTCTCCACTCCCAGTGCATTGAAAAAATACTTCCATAATGGAACTTGCTCCGCCAAGTTAAGAGCCGCGGTAATACCAATGCTCGGTTTTTTCCGGGGAAAAGCTTGTTTTTTCATGGGTTGAGTCAACACTTTTTTTCTGTAAGTGATGGGATCGAAGACTTTTTTCAAGCCTTCCCGGTACCGGTTCGTGTCGTAATCGCGGCCGCAAAGAAAACCGAAGGCCGCTGTTTCGCCCCTCACGGTAACCTTGTTTATTTTGCAGTTGTTTTGACAAAGAGAACATATCTCATGCTCCACAGGGATGTCGTCGGCGTAAAGTGAGACGCCTCGAAAGCTTGATATTTTTATTTCATTATCAGCCAGTGTATGAGAGCGCATCCCAGAGCGCCCGCCAGATGGCAGAAAGGAGACACGAAGATCGGCCTTCCCAGGCGCTGTTCAAAGGCGGCAACGAGGGCTCGATTACGGGCTGTGGCCCCCTGAAAACAGATATCGTCACCGATGGAGGCTTCCACGGCGACTTTTGCCAGGTAATTTTCGCACACGGAGTGTAGGACGGCGGCCAGGACCTCATCCACGGAATAACCCTCCGTGATGTAATTGTTTATATCCCGTTCCATGAAAACGGTACATCGGTTGCTTGCCACAGGTGCGGGCATGTTCATGGCGCGGTTCGCGTATTCGCTTAAAGGAACCCCGAGTTTCCTGGCCTGTTCCTCTATGAAGCTGCCGGTGCCGGCGGCGCAAACGTTGTTCATAACCGAGAAAGTGACCACACCCTCCGTCATGGTGGTAAACTTCGAGTCCTGACCTCCGATTTCGATGATCGTATCCGTTTCACTGTTGAGTTCCCAGGCTGCACGTGCGTGGGCCGTGATTTCGTCGATAACCAGGTCTGCGTTTATTATTACGCCGACAAACTTTCGTCCCGAACCTGTGGTTCCCACGCCTTCGAAAATGAATTCACAGGAATGATCACCGGCCATCCGGTCGATAGCCTCGAAAATTGCCTGTACGGCTTTTACCGGCTACCCGGCGGTCTGGGTGTACAGGCCGGCAAGAACATTATTGTCTTTGTCCTTACGGAGGAGAACCGCCTTGGTGCTGGTGGAACCGATATCTATCCCCATGTAGACCTTCTGCCGTGAATTTATGAGACGGTAGATGTCTACCTCCACGGGGGCATGGGCTATGGTGGGTTCGAAATTGTAGCGCACGAGGCTGGTGAAATGGGGATAGGTAGAACGAACCAGTTCAAGTGGTGGATGGCCGTAAGTCTTCTCTCTGCTTTTCGTTACGAACAAATCTAGCCAGTCGTCACCTTCCAGGGGCATCGGATCCCTTTCCTCAAGAAACAGAAGCGCCGCGCCGATGGCGCCGTAAAGATGACCGTGATCATCTGTTACCGGTTCGATCCCTATCAGGTCGTGGATGTGCCGTACCACCGCCCGGTTCATTGAAACGCCGCCGGCAAGAATCAATGGGGCACGAATCCGAGAGTCGGCCAGGAGGGTATCGATGATGTTCTTCGCAATCCCCTCGCAAATACCGTCACTAATCTGTCCCGGCGAATACCCCTGCTGTTGAGCGTGGACGAGGTCAGTCTTGGCGAATACTGCGCATCGAGTGACGACCTTCGGCCTTTCATCGTGATTGCAGAAGGCCATATCACTCAATGTCTCGATGCTCTTCAGATTGAGCCTCCAGGCCTGCTGATCGAAAAAGCTTCCGGTCCCGGCTGCGCAGGACGAGTTTGAACGGAAACGCTCGTAATCTCCTGTGCCATTGAAGGTGATGAGCCCGAATTTCTCACCGCTCACAAACAGCAGACTACCCGCCATTTCATAAAATCGCTTGACTGCGGTGATCATGGCGATCTGCGTGTCATAACGGGCTGCGTTATGTACAACATCGGGACCTGAGAGCGTCATCGCTATGCCGCCGACCCGTGAAAAAGGAATGGCCTGGAGCATTGATCGGAGGGTTTCGCCGATGGCACCCCGGTGAAACCGATAAAAAGAGCTCGTTACGGCCCCTGTCCTGTCGAGAGTCACTATAGATACAGCGACCGAGCCGATATCGATTCCTACTGTCAGCATGTGGTCGATTCCCGCCGCCTGCGCAAAACCCATTCAGCCGTTCTATTTTTGTGGATTTACAAAGGTATTGGATTACTTTAACCGTTAGTACATGAAATTGCTTGACGCTTCAAGATATCATTTTGCTTCCGATGATGAGGCAAGGGCCGCCGGTTTGTATAAAAGTTTTACATAATCCATTGCCATGCGGTCACTATTGAATCGCCAACCGAGAGTTTGCATGGCATGTTTCATCCGCCGTACCCAGCCGAGGGGGATTCCGTTACCCTGTTTATTATAATAAAGCGGTATCACCTCGTTTTCCAAGGCATCAAAAAGAAAATCGGAATCACGCTGATATTGCACGGCCGGGTCGTCGTGCATACCTCCGTAGCCGATTGAGAATCCATTTGATCCATCGAATGCCTCGTTCCACCATCCGTCAAGTACGGACAGGTTGAGTCCTCCGTTGAGCACGGTCTTTTGACCGCTTGTGCCGCAGGCTTCAAGGGGGCGTTGGGGGTTGTTGAGCCACACGTCCACGCCTTGGACAAGGTGGCGGGCCAAATTATAATCATAATTTTCTATGAAAACGATCCGATGTCGCAAGGTTTCGTCAAAACTGCACCGGGCTATCTTCTGGAGTACCCGTTTGCCTTCCTCATCCCGCGGATGAGCCTTCCCGGCGAATATGATCTGGATGGGACGGTCGACATCATGAATGAGCTTCAACAGGCGATCGTACTGTGACAGAAGGAGGTCGCCCCGCTTGTAGGAAGCGAACCGTCGCGCCGAACCTATGGTGAGCACGTTTGGGTGCAGTATGGTGTTGATCGACTCGATCGTATCTTGATGACCAAGGCGCTCGGACTGGCCGATAAGACGACGTCTAACGAACTGGATTAGACGCACTTTGAGGATTTGGTGGGTTTCCCATAGTTCTCCGTCGTCTATTTCCGACAGCTGGTTCCATGTATCGGGATTGCACATTTCCAACGACCATCGGCTGCCCAGACGTGCGTCGAACAATTGCATCATCTGCGGGGCAAGCCATGAAAGAACGTGAATGCCGTTGGTTATGTGGCCTATGGGAACGTCCTCCTCGGGCCGGCCGGGCCACAGACCCCGCCACATGTGACGGCTCACCGTTCCGTGTATGGCCGAAACACCGTTGGCCTTGCGACAACTTTTAAGGGCAAGAACGGTCATGCAGAAGGGTTCTGATTTATCCGCCGGGTTTTCCCTTCCCAGCGCCATGAGATCGTCATGGGAAAGGCCTATTTTTTCCCGCAGTAGGCCCAGATGTTCCTCCACGAGGTTGGCATGAAATCTGTCATGGCCGGCCGCAACGGGCGTGTGCGTCGTAAAGATCGTATATAGAGAGACCCGGCGATGGGCACGCTTGAAGGAAATGTTTTCATATTCCATTAGCTGGCGTGCTTCCTGGAGAACAGCGAAAGCGCTGTGTCCCTCGTTAAGATGGAGAACGCCCGGACGGATGTTCAGGCACCGAAGAAGCTTGGTACCGCCTATTCCCAAGAGAAGTTCCTGGCGGATTCTAAGCCGGTCGTCGCCGCCGTACAGGCGGGATGTAAGATCTCTATCCTCCTCTGAATTCTCCGCGACGTCGGAATCGAGGAGCATCAGCAGCACTCTGCCCACCTGTATTCTCCAGACGCGGGCATGCAGAACCCCCGTCCGTGTTTCGATCCGAACCATGACGGGATTGTTATTTTCGTCACGTATAAGTTCCAGGGGCTGATTGTCCCAGTCGAAATCCGTGTAGACCTCTTCCTGCCAACCATCGGCGTTCAGGCGCTGATCGAAATATCCTTGGCTGTATAAAAGGCCTACGCCTATGAGGGGAATGCCGAGATCAGAGGAACTCTTGAGGTGATCTCCCGCGAGGATGCCCAACCCCCCCGAATAGATAGGCAGCGACTCGTGAAGACCGAATTCAGCCGAAAAGTACACCACCGGCCACTTGTTTATGTTGCCGCAATTTACGAACCCCCATGTGTCTCGGGATTCCATGTATTCCTTTAGGCGGTGAAATGCGTAGTTGATTCTACTTTGAAGGACTAGTTCCGCCGCCCGCGCCTCGACCTCCTCGGGCGATATGGTGTTTAGAAACTCTATGGGATTATGTCCCGTTCTTCTCCAAAGAGACGTGTCCAGGTCTCTAAAAAGGTTGATTACTTCCGGATGCCAGGTCCACCATAGATTCATGGCAAGCATCCTGAGCCTTTCGTGCATTTGTTGTGATTTTTGATTCACGTACACCTCATGTTATTCATCACATCTAAAGTAAAGAGGATATCCACCATATCCCACCATATCCCATATCCGGTTAACAATTTTCGGGGATTCTTGTGCAGATAAAAAAACAAACGCCATAGGGACGCAAGCTAAACCCTTCAATCGCCTATGTCAAGAGAAAACGTTATTGCCGTTAAAAGGTCATAACAGCAATGCGGAGCTTGCTTTTGTATCGGCCGAAAACTATTCAACAGAATCACTCAGGAAAACTACTTATTTATTGTGACATTAAACACATAATAATTAAGTGTTGCATTTTGTATGCGAGGTTTTTAATTTCATTCGGTACGGATATTCAGTAAAGCGCCTTTCCGAAAGGGAACGCGCCGCTTCACATTCTGATACTTATTTATATAACAGGAAGGAAAGGAGACGAATATGCTGAAGGATTTGATCAAGATGATGGTGCAGGCGTTGGTAAGCAATCCGGGGATGGTTCACGTTGAAGAGATGCAAGGAGAGAATATTTCCGTCTACGAACTCACCGTGGCCAAGGAAGACCGCGGCAGGATCATAGGAAAAAACGGACAGACGGTAAAATCGATCCGAACGATCATCAACGCTGTTTCATCACGGTCGAATCGCAAAGCGGTTCTGGAGATCGTTGAATAAGACTCAGATCCTCAAAGGGCGGCATGGCATTTCAAAATACGAATGCCTTACCATGCCGAACGGTCTAGGTACCAACATCTCGCGATTTACTATGTATTGTAAGGGTTCCCGGCCGTCACGCTCTTATAATTAATACTTTCTTTTGCACAGATCACCGTGCTTTCGGTATATCCGAAAGTAAAAGTGATTTTGTGTTCTTTTGTCATATTTCCCCGTACATAGGGCACAAATAAATAATAGATTTGCTTTATTTTACCCAGTGCACCGTGATTGTACCGATATATCCCACTGTGGTATTATGAAAAAAGAAACACTCATCGTTCTGAAAATCCGAAAGGAGCCAACTCTATGACACAAAACACCACCATACAGGAATGGCACAGAATAGTTGAGGAACTTGACTTGGACGGACTTGATCGCATCCTTACAGAAGACGTGGTTTTTTCGTCTCCCGTTGTATACCGGCCCCAAGAGGGGAAAGCCGTAACTTTCAAGTATCTGACCACGGCGTTCCAGGTTCTCAACAACGACTCGTTCACATATCTACGTGAAATAGTGGACGGAAATAACGCGGCACTCGAGTTCCAGACCGTCATCGATGGAATAACGGTCAACGGCGTTGACATGATCGCCTGGAGAGAAGACGGGCGCATTTATGATTTCAAGGTCATGATACGTCCCCTGAAGGCGATCGATATCGTTCATCGGAAGATGGGCGAAATGTTGGAGAAAGTGAAGCAGTGACTTGCAATTCGTAACGCGGGATGAGTGTTGTGGTTTTGGGGTTTTGAAAATTTGACATGTCAAGTATTTCACATCTATCCGGAGCGGAAAGAATTCGACAGAACTCTACGTAAAAAAACATGGATCTGAAAAGACGACACTTTATTGCCGCTATGGCTGCGGTGGGGGGGACATCCGTGCTCGACGGATACGGGCTCTTGAGAACATCGGCGGGAGCATGGGCAACCGCCTTCAAGGCAGACGGCAACCCCAGCAGGAGAATAGAGGATCATCCGCATATCTTGGACGTGATCCCTTCCAGGGATATGCACCGTTACTTTTCCCTGATTGTAGACGCCTGCGCCGCCCCGGGAACAAACTACCTGGCGAAGATACCTTTTCTAACCGAGCTTGAAGTCGCCAAGATCTGGAACGAATCCAGGTTTGAATGGGATGCAGTGTCAGTCGTCGGGGCTGCGGGGCTGCAACAATTGATGGTCGCCACCGCACGTGAATACGGTCTTGTTGTCGTCGACACCCCCGAACTCCTGGAGTTCGAAAGATGTATCATCGATCATGGACGCCTGAGATCCGACTCGGCGGTCACCCGGCAGAAACTGTACCGCTTGGTGGAATCGGACGGAGGCTCTATTTCCGAACAGACAGTCGAACGAATGAATGCCCTTCGATCGGAACTGGCGGAGATAGACACAAAGAGGGAAAAGGCATATCAAGATCTTCTCGCCGCACGGAAGACCTATATAGAAAAGATTCATGCCCTGGACGTAGACCGTCGCAGAACAACCGACGGGCGATTCGTACCGGAAGAGTGTGTTCCTGTCGGCATGAAGCACCTCGCCAAAGGAATACTCGAATGCAAAAGGTTTTTCGGGGGGCCCGTCGAAATGAACGTCTGGAGGGGAATAGCCGCCTACAATTCGGGATTGTCCCGGGTGAAAACCTGGGGAGGTCTGCCTTTCATAGAGGAAACTGTGTACTTCACCAGAAATGTTGTTTCAGATCTTACACGGGTGCTGGAAATGAAATACGCCTATGCCACAGGCGATCCCGCCATAATTGCTGAAACAAGGGCGAGGATAAGGCTGAGGGACGCGTACTTCATCTATGTAGTAAAAGTGGGGGATAATTTTTTCAGAATCGTACGCGAACAAATCATGGAGCGTTATGGGCTTTCATATTCAGAGGCCTTGCACTACATAAAGAACGAGCGCGGCGATGAGATCGGCCCCGACAATATGTCGCTCATACTTCCGAACCAGAAATTCAGGATATACGTTCCCCAATAGATATTGCCGGTCCAAGAAATTCCTGTAATTACCTCTATTCAAAAACGGCTTTCCGGAAGGTTGATCTTCCAGCACCACCTGCCGTTCAACACACGTCGGATATAACCTCGGAGATGAAAGGCCAAAGCGCCGTGGCCGGTCGACACATGTCAAAAAAAGACCGGCAGGCGGAGACATCGTTTGCAAAAAAAAGATTATTGTGGGAAAAGGAGTTCCGCTCGGCGGCGTCGGTCATCGCCGGCCGGGGGTTCGATCCCCTTGTCCGCGGGTAATTTTTTGGTGAGAATCATCGTCAATGAACGTCGTGGAAGAAATCAGACTTGCAAACGGCCTGCTGGTACGGATAATTGACAGGTCGAAACTGATCGCAGCCGGTACCACCAAGGTAATCGTGGAGATCGCTGTACCCGTTCCCTTGGATCCGGAGTATTTCGATAATCTGGAGGATTTCGGACTCGTGAAATCGTTTTTCGGGGATCCTCTACAGTTCACTGTCGTCAAAGAAAGGACCTTCGTGGAAAACAAAAATCGGCAGGCAGTATTCGATGGACTGGTCGAAGATTTCAAGCGCGATACCCTCCCCTACATAGAACGGGAATCCTTTCCATCGCGGCTCGCCCGATCGAAGCTTTCAGATATAAAAAGGCGCCCCCACCGATACCGTTTACGAAGAATCAAATAGAACCTTCGGCCGATGGAGGCGATGGAACGAAATACCTATAAAAGGAAAAGAAAGTGAAAAAGAAAATCGCCGTCATAGGGGCCGGTTTTGTAGGAACCATGGTCGCCCAACGCGTAGTTGAGAGAAATCTGGCCGACGTCATCCTGGCGGATGTAGTCGATGGTATTCCCCAGGGCAAGGCCCTCGATATCGCTCAGTCTTCGGCCATTGAAGGGTTCGACGCCGTTATCCGTGGAACATGCGATTTTTCGGAAATCGAGGGTTCTTCAATAGTTGTCGTAACGGCGGGATTCCCCAGGACTCCCGGCATGACAAGAGAAGATTTGGCCCGGAAAAACGCCGGTGTAATCACCTCCGTTATGGACAACGTCCGCCGTTTTGCTCCCTCGTCAATCGTCATTGTGGTTACCAACCCTCTCGACGTAATGGCTCACTTGTCATGGATAAGATCCGGCTTTCCGCCTGAACGTGTGTTCGGCATGGGCGGCGTGCTCGACGAGGCGCGGTTCCGGTATTTTCTGTCGCTGGAATTGAAGGTGTCGCCGCGCGACATAGAAGCGTTGGTGCTGGGAAGTCACGGCGAGGCCATGCTTCCCCTCGAAAGCCATACCACGATGAAAGGCATTCCCGTGAGAAACATCCTTTCGAAGGAGCGGTTTGCCGAAATCGTGGAAAGGACAAGACAGGGAGGCGCTGAAATCGTGGAACTGCTGAAGACGGGCAGCGCTTGGCACGCCCCGTCGGCGGCGGTTGTAGCCATGATAGAGGCCGCACTACACGACAGCAAGCGCATGATGTCGGCATCGGCTTATCTGGACGGGCAATACGGCATCAGTGACATTCATATCGGCGTTCCGGTCGTGGTGGGCTCCGGCGGCATAGAGCGGGTATGCGAGCTTCCCCTGAACAAGAACGAGATGGAGGCGCTACGGCGAGCGGCGGACATCGCCAGAGAAATGGTTGCGCGGCTGGAGTAAAATCCCGATGAGTGACAGTTCCATCGAAACAATTCTCCCGCTGGTTAAGAAACCAGCCCGCTACATAGGAGGAGAAACAAATATTGTTTACAAAACAGCGGACAGGTGCACTCTTTCGTTCGCCCTCGCCTTCCCCGATGTCTATGAGGTGGGTATGTCCCACCTGGGCTTACGTATTTTGCACGGTATCCTGAATAGCCGCCCCCGATGGAGGGCCGAGCGTGTGTACGCCCCTTGGCCCGACATGGAGGAACGGCTTAGAACCCGAAGGATCCCCCTTTCGTCGCTGGAATCGGAAACACCTCTTCACCGCTTCGACGTGGTAGGATTTTCCCTCCAATACGAACTTTCATGTACGAACGTCCTTGCCATGCTCAATCTCGGCCGAATACCAATAAAAGCGGCGGAAAGAAAAGAGGAACATCCGTTGGTCGTCGCCGGTGGGCCATGCGCGACAAACCCGGAACCTCTCTCCCCCTTTTTCGATGCCTTTGTCATAGGCGAAGGCGAAGAGGTCATTGTCGATATAGCCCGTTCAGTGGAAGAGGGTAAGGCAAGGGGCCTTAAACGGCGTGATCTCCTGGAGCGACTCTCTGGAATCGAAGGAATCTACGCTCCAGCCTTTCATGATAATACCCCCGTGGTTCACCGGCGGGTCATGTCCGACTTGGACAAAGCTTTCGTACCCAGTCGCCCAATAGTCCCCCTGATCAGGACCATCCACGACAGGATCACCCTGGAAATCGCGCGGGGCTGTACAAGGGGATGCCGATTCTGCCAAGCGGGGATGGTTTGGCGTCCATACCGGGAACGCGACCCAGGTCTGATCATGCGGCAGGCGGAACAGGCCCTGCAAGCCACGGGATACGATGAAGTATCTCTCCTGTCCCTCAGCGCCGGCGATCATTCCTGCATCGGTTCGCTTATCAGGAATATGATGAATCGTTACGCGGACCGACACATCAGTCTCGCGCTCCCTTCTCTTCGTACAGAGACATTGACCGAGGACCTCATCGACCAAATCAAACGGGTGCGAAAGACAAGTTTCACACTGGCCCCCGAGGCGGGCACCCAGCGACTAAGGAATGTAATCAACAAGGGAAACCGGGAAGAAGATCTGCTTCACACGGTTCGAAGCGTCTTCGAGGCGGGCTGGAGATCGATCAAGCTTTATTTTATGATTGGTCTTCCCACGGAACGTAAAGAAGATCTCGAGGGCATTGTAGACCTGGCATTCAGGGTATTGCACAAAGGTGAAAACCGCCGCAGGGTGACAGTGAGCCTCTCTACATTTGTCCCAAAACCCCATACCCCCTTTCAGTGGGAACGCCAGATCGATCTGGAGGAAACCGAGGATCGGCAACGATACTTCAAAGACAGTTTACGGCACGGGAACTTGAACCTCAAGTGGCATGACCCGCGCATGAGTTTTCTCGAAGGCTCGATCAGCAGGGGGGACGCAAACCTTGCCCCCGTCATTGAACGAGTTTACGAACTTGGAGCGCGCTTCGACGGGTGGAGCGACCTGTTTCATTTCGAACTCTGGGAACGGGCCTTCAAAGACCGGGGCATCGACCCGCTGCCATTCCTGGAAAGGCGTGATACGGCATCAAACCTGCCATGGGATTACGTCGACGTCGGCGTGAGCAAGGCCTTCCTTCTCGATGAGCTGCACAGATCGAGACAGGAAAAAACAACGGAGGACTGCCGGGTTTCCGATTGCGTCGCCTGCGGGGCGTGCGGCGGCGATGTTATGATTCGTGAGGCTTCGTCCATGAATGACTCTGAGGGGCACGCCGATCCCTTGGAACCGTCCCTTTCTTTCGATCCGAAAGAGGTGCGACAACTCCGTCTTCATTACAAAAAAACGGGAAAATCCCGCTTCCTATCTCACCTGGATACGGCATCGGCCCTCATAAGGGCCATTGCACGAAGCGGCTTGCATTTTGAATATTCGAAAGGATTTCATCCAAACCCCAAGATATCATTTCCCTGCGCCACAGCCCTGGGCATCGAAAGCGAATCGGAATACGCGGATATCTGGATCAGGACGCGGGATGAAAAAGAGGTCGCGACGCTGAAGGAGACGATAAACGACTCACTCCCCGAAGGAATGGCCGTACTGTCCGTAAACGCCGTCCGCGAACATGAAAAAAAACTTTCCAAACTCATCCTTGGCTTCGTATATGAAATGTATATTGACAGTCTTGACGACGATAGGAGAAAAGAAATAAAAGAGCGAGTGGGTACCTTCATGAATTCCCCCTCTTTCATCGTTGAAAAGGCCCTGGAAGGGAAAAGCGGGACTCGAGACTTGAGACCACCGGTAAAGTCGCTCGTCTGTAACGATAAAGGTTTTATACGCGGCGTATTCCTCTTCAGCGAAAAGGGAGGCGTGAGGCCCGTCGACATTATTACCGAAGTACTCGGAATGACAAAAGACGAGGCGCGGACAGTGAGGATCGTAAAAAAACAAACGCTTTTGGCAACAACGGTTCCGGAGTGAACATACCATGTCAAAGGAAATGATTTTCAACTGTAACGATTACGAAGCGCGGATCGCCATAGTGGATAATGGAACCCTTACAAATCTGTATGTTGAACGATGGAACGAGCGGTCGATCGCGGGCAACATTTACATGGGAAAGGTCGTCCGGGTTCTACCGGGGATGCAGGCCGCCTTCGTGGATATAGGACTGGAAAGAACCGCCTTTCTATATGTGGCCGACGCTTTTTGCAATATCTGCGGTATAGATTTTTCACCTGGGAATTGGTTGGAAAACGGCGACGACAGGGATGCAGGGAAAACCATCTGCTATCAGAACAATTACGCCATCGAGGACATCCTTCGTGAAGGACAGGAGATACTTGTCCAGGCATCGAAAGAACCATTGGGCACAAAGGGAGCCAGGGTGACTACCTACATTTCCCTTCCGGGTCGCAACCTCGTAGCCATGCCCTCCGCCCATCATGTCGGCATCTCGCGCAAAATCACAGATGAAAACGAACGGGGACGCCTCCGCCATATTATTGAAGAACTACGTCCCTCGGACATAGGATTCATCGCCAGGACAGTGAGCGAGGGCAAATGCCGGGAGGAAATAGAGAAAGACGTGGAATACCTGTTAAAGCTCTGGGAAACCATTCAGGACAAACGATCCCGCGTAGGTGTCCCGGGGCTCGTTCACAAGGAATTGAGCATGACCCTCCGTGCGATTCGCGACCTGTACACGGAAGACATGGATCGCATCGTCATCGACTCAGAAAGCGAATATGAAAAGATAGATGATTTTATGAAACGGCTTATGCCGCGCGTCAAGTATCACCTTGAACTCTACGGGGGGCAGGAACCCATTTTCGATCATTTCGGGATTGAAGTGGACGTGGAAAAACTTTTCGACAAGAGGGTCTGGCTGAAGTCCGGAGGATTTATAATCATCGAAGAAACAGAGGCCCTCTGTTCCATCGATGTCAATACCGGGAAATACGTGGGCAAGCGGAACCTGGAAGACACCATACTGAAAACAAACCTTGAGGCGGTGAAAGAAATAGCCCACCAGCTCAGGGTGAGGAATATAGGCGGCATCATAATCATCGACTTTATTGACATGGAAAATGAAGCAAACCGCGAGTTGGTTTACAACGCCCTGGTCGCCGAACTCAAAAAGGATCGGAGCAAGACAAGCATTCAGAAGATCTCCGAACTCGGCCTTATTGAAATGACGCGCCAGCGCCAGCGTCGCAGCCTCTCAAAAATAATGTGCGAGCCCTGCCCTTACTGCTCGGGGCGGGGGATAGTCAAGTCCCGCACCACCATGCATTACGAAATATTGAGGGAACTTGAGCGCCACGCCGCCCGCGACATGGCCCGTTCTATGTGTGTTTTGCTCAATCCCGACATAGCCAAACTCCTGCTCAACGACCGCCGGGAATTACTGGAAAAGCTGGAGAGGAAATACGGGAAGAAGATCATTGTCCAAACGGACAACAGCTTTTACCAGGACAACTACGAAATCATCCCCATGCACTGACAGTTTCAATAGGGGATACAAACAAGGCAAGCCTTGTTCCCTTGGGTTAAAATACCTTTTCGCTCGCATAAACCATTCGCTGCATGGATTCACATGGAAGAACCGAAGGTATCCCGGGAGACATACATAAACAAGAAAGATAAAACAAAGTTTCACATAAATTCAAAGCTTCTACAGAAGGGAGAAAGACCATGAATTCAAAGAAGTTTTCCCTCGAAGGCAAGGTGGCCCTCGTGACAGGCGGAAGCCGGGGGATAGGAAGGGCCGGCGCCCTCGCAATGGCCGAGGCCGGAGCAGACGTGGTCGTCAGCAGCCGGAAAATAGACGGCCTGAAACCGGTGGCCGATGAAATAAAAGCCTTGGGCGTCAGGGGCGAGGCCATCGCCGCCCATAACGCGAAGATCGAGGATTCGAGAGCTCTTATCGATCAGGTCATGGAGAAGTTCGGACGCCTCGACATCCTCATGAACAGCGCCGGCACCAATCCATACTACGGACCGCTCATGGAACAGGACGAAAAGACCTGGGACGTGACATTCAACGTGAACCTAAAAGGCCTCTTCTTTTTGAGCCAACTTGCGGCCAAGGTAATGAAAAAACAGGGAGGGGGAAGCATAATCAACGTATCCTCCATCGGCGGCCTTCGCGCCGGCGACCTGGGATGCTACTGCGTTACCAAGGCGGGGGTCATTATGCTGACTCAGGTCATGGCCAAGGAGTGGGGGCAGTTCAATATCAGGGTCAACGCCGTAGCGCCCGGCATAATAAAGACACGCCTCAGTGAAGCCCTCTGGAAGGATCCCGAAGTCCACGAAGAGGCTGTCTCTTCCATCCCCCTCATGCGCCTCGGTGAACCGGATGAAATAACCGGAGCCGTTCTGTATCTCGCTTCCGATGCGGGAAGCTATACCACCGGCGCCACCATAGTGGTGGACGGCGGCAGGATGCATGGAGGTCCGGCTCACCTGAAAAAGTATTGATTGACCGTAATAAATGTGGTAGCGTTCCGTAATCAATTGAAATATTTTAAAAAGGAGGCCTTACCATGATAAAACGTTCTTACATTGTCTTTCTCACCGTACTGCTCATGGTGATATTTACAGGATCTCTCTCGTACGCCCGAGAGGCGAGTTCGGGCGTACTCATGATGGCCACCACTACCAGTACCGACAACACGGGCCTCCTTGAATACCTGGCGCCTATCTTTAAAGAAGACACTGGCATAGAACTGCGGTGGACGGCTACGGGGACAGGCAAAGCCATCGCCTTGGGACGGAACTGCGACGTCGACATTGTATTCGTTCACGCGCCCGACGAGGAAAAGAAATTCGTGGAGGACGGATTCGGTATAGAGCGTGTTGAAGTCATGTACAATGACTTCATAATCGTGGGGCCGCCTGATGACCCGGTCGGAATCCGTGGAAAATCCGCGATCGAAGCCCTTGAAATGATAGCGCGCACCGAGTCGCCGTTTGCAAGCAGGGGGGACAAATCGGGAACGCACGTGAAAGAACTCGAGCTCTGGAAAGCTTCATCCGTATCGATCCCCGAAAAAGAAAGCTGGTATATTCAGACGGGCCAGGGCATGATCAACACGCTTGTCGTCGCCCAGGAACGGGATGCCTATTGCCTCACCGACAGGGGGACCTACATTACCTGGGAATCCCGCTTCCAAGATGAACCACCACTCGTCATTCTTGTGGAAGGCGATGCCGCCCTCCGCAACCAGTACAGTGTCATAGCCGTAAACCCCGAGAAATGCGAAAACGCAAAGAGCGATCTAGCGAAGGCTTTCATCGACTGGATCGTATCGCCCAAGGGTCAACAATTGATCGCCGATTTCAAAATTCTTGGGAAGCAGTTGTTTGTTCCCAACGCGGGCGACGAATAGAAATGTAATCCCGTCTTCTGTGACTGCTTATCATGGACTATATTTTACAGGGGTTCCTGGAGGGGTCGAGGCTTCTTCTTGCAGGCGACAATGAAACATACACGGTGGTTTTCACCACCGTCAAAGTATCGTCACTTTCCATCACCGCGAGTCTATTGATCGGCGTTCCCCTGGGATTTCTTCTGGGATACTTCGAATTCCCGGGGCAACGCCATATCAAGACCGTGGTGGACACACTCCTGGCACTTCCCACGGTAGTGGTGGGGTTGTTTGTTTATGCCTTCGTTTCCCGTCAGGGCCCCCTGGGGGAACTTGGATTACTGTTCACCATTCCGGGAATCGCTATCGCCCAGACGATTCTTGTAACTCCCATAGTTGTATCTCTCACGGCTACGGCCATCGAGAGTCTCGACCGCCGCCTACGACCGACACTGGTGGCCCTCGGGGCGCGGGGGAACCAGATTCTACTCACGAGCGTTATGGAGGCGCGCCACGGGATAGCTGCAGCGGCGGTTACGGCCTACGGCCGCGCAATATCGGAGGTCGGCGTTTCCATGATGATCGGCGGCAACATCAAGTGGCACACAAGGACTATAACGACGGCAATTTCCCTAGAAACGGCAAAGGGTGAGTTTGCCTTGGGCATGGCCCTGGGCATGGTGCTTCTGTTACTTGCCCTGATAGTCAACGCTATGCTCATCGCCTTAAAGAAAAAAGCATGATGGAAACAACCGCCGGATTACCGTTATACCTTGTTGAAAACATCGAACACCGTCTCAGTGAACACTTTGAACTTCGCGTCCCTCGGCTGGTTGTCAATCGGGGAGAGTCACTGGGAGTGGCTGGGCCAAGCGGAGGCGGTAAAAGCACCCTACTGTCCCTCCTTGCTTTCCTCGACAAGCCGCAACGGGGACGCATCATGTTCAACGGACATGATGCATGGTATGACAAGAGCGACAATTCCAACAAGGGAGTCACCCACCTGTCGCAGGAGCCATACCTCCTTAAAAGAAGCGTCTTTGACAATGTGGCCTATCCATTGAAAATAAGGGGGCGCTACGGATCGATAAAAAAGAAGGTTTATGAAGCCCTCGACATGGTCGGCCTAAAACCGAATGTATTCGCCTCAAGACGGTGGTACGAGCTATCGGGAGGAGAGGCCCAACGGGTCGCCCTTGCCGCCAGGCTGGTGCTCAAACCCCAAGTATTGATCCTAGACGAACCGACATCGGGCATCGACCAGACAAACGCACTCCTTATCAAGGAAGCCATCACTTCTTTCAGGAAGGCATACGGGACATCACTTATCATGGCAAGCCACGACACGCTCTGGCTCGCGGGCGCAACGGACCGCGTAATCAAGCTTTTCGACGGACGCATTGTGACGACTGAATCGGCCAACTTGATCCCCGGACCCTGGATAAAACAGGAGAAGGAACTATTCGCCAAAAAGCTGGCCGATGAACGGTTGATCTACGCCGTCACACCGCCGCACAGCGAAGCCACGGGCATCCTCGATCCATCGGATATCATTATAGCACTCGAACCGCCTATGGAAGTTTCCGCGCAGAACATTCTCCCCGGGCGCATCAGCCGCATGACCGCCCGAGGTAAAGAACGGGCCATCATCGTCGAGGTCATAGTGGCCGACATTCCCCTCTCTTGCCGGGTCACACGCCAAGGAGCGCGACAACTGGGGCTGTTGCCGGGAAAAGAAGTATGGCTGGTTTTCAAGGCGTCATCCATACGGTGGGAATAAACTGAAAAGAGAGTGGATTTTAAGTTCCTTCCAAATATTCACAGTGGCCGCGGCCGTGGTCCCGAAGGGCGAATCAAGATTTTTTCGATAACTGTTCCCATCGAAGCGAAACGACCGCGCCTCGAACTGTCCGAGCCCGAAGGGCGGGTTTCGAGGCGCGATGCGAGATCCGGAACTGTCGAAAAAAGATTCTGAGACCGAGGAATCATGGCCACGAAATATTATTTCGCAAAATCCCGATCCCCCCTTGCCGGGTCCTACCCCGTTACATCCTTCGACAGGGCTCTCCTGAGCTTGTCAGGGATATTTACGACCCCTCACCCATAGCCTCTAGCCCATAGCCTCTAGCCCATAGCCTCCGGCAAAGCCGCACCTTTTACCCTTCACCCTTTACCCCTTACCTGCGGCAAAGCCGCGCCCCTCGCCCATATCTTTTTCCCCAAATGTCAAGTTTAAAGATTTGACCCCCATTCTTCCATTATATCCCCTGCTTCGCCGCTGCTGCGTAAGCGCCGATCAACCCTTCGTCGGCAAAACTAAAATAACGGTTGTCGCCTATGATAATGTGATCGAAGCAGGTTATGCCCGTTGCCGTGGCGGCAATGACCAGGTTGCGTGTAAAGGTCTTGTCCTGGTCACTGGGCTGGATTGAACCGGATGGATGGTTGTGGGCTACAATTATGGAGGATGCGTTTTTACGGATCGCCGCCTGGAGAATTTCCCTGATGTGGGGATTGACCTGATCCACTGTTCCGTTATCAACGTCTATCATATCACTGATGACATTTTTTCTGTCCAGGAGGAGAAGAACGAACCGTTCCTTTTTCAGGTCTCTCATGATGGGCATTAAGCGCTGCGCCACGTCGGATGAGTGGCGCACGGGATCGCTGGTGCTTTTTTCTTCGCTCTGCATGCGACGTCCCAACTCTATGGCCGCCTTGAGTTGGGCTATTTTCGCTTCTTTCATGCCACCGATCTCCCGGAATTCACTCACGTCGACACCGCTCATGACCCTGAGCGATTTAAAGCGATGCAATAGTTCGCGGCCTATATCGACGGCGCTCCGGCCCCTCGTGCCGGTCCTGATGATGATGGCGATTAGCTCGGCATTGCTCAACGTCTGCTCGCCGTACTTGAGCAGTTTTTCTCTCGGCCTATCCTCCTCGGACCATTCCCTGATGGCAACAGTATAATTTGAATCCTGTTCACCCATGACGCACCTCCCCTTGTGGCTCGAGCGGTCCTTCCCTTCAAGCGTTGGGAACAGTGGAACCGGAACATGACATCGGTGGCGGTCCAAGTATTCAATGAAAAATCAAGCATTCTGTAAGTGACGATAATGACCAGGGATAAAGGAACTCTATCGGGATGAGAGGATGACTCAATAGCAACAAGATCTCAAAAAGTCAACAGATATTCCCACCGAAAATCACGAACACTCCCAAGACAGGCAACCGTCGCGCATTACTTGAAGACCCGGTCGGCCGCCTTCCGAGGCTTGAAACCCAGGCGCTCCAACATCTCCAGGTCATCCTGCAGTGATCTCCCCGCGGTGGTTAGATAGTCGTCGGTCATAACGCCGCTCGCCCCGGCATAAAATACAAGGGGGTGCATGTCCCTCATCGCGCTTTCACGTCCCCCGCAAACCAGTATGTCTGCGCCCGGAAGAATGAAACGAAGCACGGCTATAATCTTCAGGCACCGGAGAGGACTTATAGGTTCGCTTTCCCCGAGCCTTGTTCCGGGAATGGGAACGAGAAAATTGACCGGCACGGCATCCACTTGGAGTTCCTTGAGCGCCAGACCCAGTTCGATAACCTGTTCGTCGGTCTCACCCACGCCGAAGATGCCGCCGGAGCAAATGGAGAACCCGGCGCTGCGGGCCGCCTCTACCGTGGCCACCCGTTCCCTGTAGGTGTGCGTGGTACAGATGTGTTCGAAGTGACTCTCGGCGGTCTCCAGGTTGTGATGATATCGAGTAACCCCCGCTGCCTTGAGAATCCGAAAGTCCTCTTCCCCGAGGATGCCCAAAGACGTGCAAAGACCGATCCGCTCACCCTTGAGACCTTCCAGGGCCTCTGCCACCGCATACACTTCGGCCCGCGGGATCCTGCGGCCGCTTGTAACAACGGCATATCTGTCCACGGGAGCAGCCGCCACTCTTGTGCCGCCTTCTCGCATCTTTTCCGCTTCAAGGAGGGGATAGACAGGGGCATCCGTGCCGGCGACCTTCGACTGGGAGCAGAAGGCACAATCCTCGCTGCAACGGCCCGACTTACCGTTACAGATGGCGCATAGGTGAACATGTTTCCCGAAATAACGATCCCGTATAAGGTCGGCACCCGCGAGAAGCGTAAAAAAGCGGCTTTCCGGAAGCGTTGCGAGATCTCGGTATGCCTCGCTTCCCGGATCCTGTCCTTCGGCGATGCATTCAGCCAATTCGATCAGGTTTTTTCGATCCATCGTATCGTGTATTCCCCTCAAACAAAGTTGCGGTAAAAACAGTCGGTCAACGCCTTCGCGTTGAGCCTTTCCATCGGCTCCACCTCGGCCAGGACTTCGGTTTTGCCGTAAAATTCCAGTGCTTCCCTGTTTTCCCTGTTGACGTCACCGTTCATAACGATCCCCGCGACTGAAATCCCCCGTCTTCTCAACTGTTCCAGCGACAACAGCGTATGATTGATGGTTCCCAGCCCGCTCCCGGCCACCAACAGGACCGGAAGCCCGAACCGCGCCATCAGATCAATCATCATTGCTTCTTCGTTCAGTGGAACCATTATGCCGCCCGCCCCCTGCACCCCCGGTTCGATCATCACTGCCGCCAGTTCCCCGTGACGTTTCTCCATGATTTTTTTGAAATCGCTTATATATTCTTCATCCCAGGGATCATCGAATCGACAACGCGGGGTTTCGGCAAAATAATGCCGCGACAGGAGGGACGTAAAATGTTCGTGCATGCCCGTCACGGGATCACAAAGAGCCATGGCTCCGAATGTATCGCCGTGATAACCCCCGCGGACCGTAAGAAAGCGGTTCTTTTCGGGACGTCCGGATCCTTGCCAATATTGGATGGCCATCTTCAGGGCAACTTCGACGCTCACCGATCCGGAATCGGCGAAAAATAGAAGCGCCACAAGGACGATCTGTCGTCTGAATATGGCGATCCACTGCAGACAAGATACTTGTTTATACCTCTTTGCCGTGTTATTTATACAAATGGAAAATCGATACTTCAATTAAAATAATAGAGGAGCCGAACAATGACCGACATCGTAATGGACGGGCTTTATCGTATTGAAGTCCCTCTCCCGAACAGCCCCCTGAAGGAGCTGAATTCATTCGTCATCATGAGCGACAACCGCAACCTTGTGATCGACACGGGATTCAACCGGGAAGTCTGTTTCGAGGCCATGAAGAAGGGAATCGCCGACCTTGACTTGGATCTCTCGAAAACAGATTTTTTCATAACCCACATGCACGCCGATCATTCGGGTCTGGTAACGAGACTGGCGACGGAAACAAGCAGGATTTATTTCAGCAGAATAGACGCACGGGTTTTCGACAAGGACTCGGACTGGCGACCCATGCTGGAGTTCGCTGGAATCAATGGTTTCCCCGCGGAAGAACTTGCCAGGGCACTAAACAGCCACCCCGGTTTCAAATACAGCCCCAAGGGCGTTCCAAATTTTGAACTGGTGGACGAAGGCAGTATAATCACCATCGGAGACTTTCGCCTCCAATGCCTTTTGACGCCGGGGCATACCCAGGGTCATATCTGCCTTTATGACGAAGAGAAAAGGCTGTTGTTTTCAGGCGATCACATCCTCTACGACATAACACCCCACATCGAGTCCTGGGCATATCAGGTGAACGCCCTGCAGGACTACCTGGATAGTCTCGATCGAGTTTATGACCTCTCTGTAGGGCTGGTTCTGCCGGGCCACCGCACCTTCTTCACAGATCTCAAGGGAAGAATCGACGAACTCAAGAAACATCACGAAGAACGAGCCTCCGAAGTGTTGGAGGTTATGAACGGTCGCACAATGAACGCTTACGAAATAGCGGCGGAAATGACCTGGGACATTGATTGCGATAGGTGGGAGGACTTTCCCGTCGCCCAGAAATGGTTTGCCACCGGCGAGGCCATCGCCCACCTTCGATACCTCGAAAGCGAAGGACGCGTCCGCCGCAATGTCGGATCTGACGTAATCACCTTTTCGGCGGCATGAAATGAACTAAAGGGGCGGTGATGAAAGCCGCCCGCCCCTCCGCCTCCAAAATCAACGGCGTCAGACCGCCCAAGGAAGCCCCGGAACATATCTCCTAGAAAAACAACATCGACAATGTCTCGGCGACACAGGCCGGCTTTTCCGCGCCCTCGATTTCGATCGTATGGTTATGGGTCATCAGTATCCGATTGCCCGGTCTTTCCTCCAGATCTAGAAGAACGATGCGGTCCCTGATACGTGAACCGGAGGGAACGGGGTTGAGAAACCGTACCTTGTTGAGACCGTAGTTAACGCTCATGAGAGCCCCCTCGAAGCGCATGGGCACCTGATAGCTGAAATAGGGAATGTGTGACAGCGTAAGGAATCCATGTGCAATGGTGGTCCCGAAGGGACCCGCGGCGGCCTTTTCCTGGTCTACGTGAATCCACTGGTGATCCCTGGTGCAGTCCGCAAACTGATTTATCTGCTCTTGGGTGATTTCCACCCAGTCTGAACAGAAGATTTCTTTACCTATGAGTTCTTTTTTTTCTTCAATGGCTTCGGCTACTGACATGACGATGACCTCCTCGATATTTTTTGCCTTTCTTGTCAACTTTATAGGCGTTCCGGACGATACGTCGGCCGATCACAAATATATCCAGCGGCTGGTGAACCGTCGCAAATCCCGACAAGCAGTGCAAAACCGCCGCCTAAGACTGCCGGGGGCAGGCGTGAGACAAAACTGAGGTCCTTCCGCAGTCCTTCTCCATGAACAACCTCAACCCGCAATCCCCACCGGAAACGTCATGTTTTTACGCGGCTTTGATCAGTTGCTATATACGGCCCCCGGAAACCGGTGTCAAGTCCGGCGAGCTGTCCGAAGAATGCCGCCAGGTTGACGGTCCCCCTACAATTACGGTGAGTAGATAGGGCGGCCCGGCAGAAAACCCGGTGTCTCCCCCAAAGGGGCGGACGAAAGATCATGAAAACAAAGGATATTTCTTGAAAAAGCCTGAATTTTAAACTATTTGATAAAAAATAAATGCGATAGTGGATGAAATCTTTCGGCGTCGGGAAAGGACGAGAGCCATGATGATCAAGAAACTGGAGGGGGTCCCCTTAGCCGACTCTACAGGTTACGAGGGAGTCGTCAAACGTATCGTCATCGGCCCCGATGACGGATCGGATGAGATTGTGTTACGATACTTCAGCTTGGAACCGGGGGGTAAGACCCCTTATCACGCACACGATTTTCCTCACCTGGTGAAAATCGATGCCGGAGAGGGGATCTACACAGACGCGGAAGGACAAGAACACCCGTTGCACAGGGGCGATTTTGTTTTTATTCCGGCGAATGAAACTCACAGCTTCACCAACAGGACCAAGGGGCACTTTGATTTCATCTGCATAGTGCCGCGTAGAGGCGAAACATGAGCCGAGAGGACGGCTCCGCCGACGATCCACTTATCAATCTTTACAAAGTGCCGCCTCCAGGATCCGGTTTACGTTGAAGACCCTCTTCCCGCCACGCAAAAGACACCAGGCATTCAAACCCGTAAAGGAATGACCGTTGAATTCCATTTCACCCACCGAGATCGGGCGAATCCGCCGACGGGTTTTTTCGTCCTTCGCCTTCAGGTAGAGTATCTCGAGGTCTTTATTCTTCTCGATTGCCTCGCGGATCAGGGCGATCTTGTCCTCCAGGGAAAACCGCTTGCCCGCCTTTTCATATTGGAGGCCCGTCAGAAATCGCACAACCTTCCAGTCCATCATGATATGACGTTTCTCGAGCGGCCGGCGCAGAACTATCCCGTCGAGGGACACGCATCTGGAAAGAGCGACGTACATCTGGCCATGCGCGAAGGTACCCCGACCCACGTCGATGAGCGCCCTCTCGAAGGTCTTCCCTTGGCTCTTGTGAATGGTGACGGCAAAGGCAAGCCTCAAGGGGTACTGTGTAAAGGAACCCACCGGCTCGGAAGCAAGTTCTCCGTTTTTCAGAAAGTACTGATAGATCTCCCAGGTATAGGGCGCAATCTCAACTTCCTCGCCATTCTCGAGCACCGCCGTGATGAGCTCCTCTCCTTCCTCGTCCTCGACAAACCCGGTCACTTTTCCAATCGTTCCATTTATCCAGCGGCCATATGAATCATTGTTTAGCAACATGACCTGTGCGCCTTTTTTCAGTTTCAGTTCCAGCGCCGTGGGGAGATACTCCTTCTCGAATTTTCCTTCCACGTGTCCCCTGTATTTCCATTCCTTTCCCGGCAAGCGGGCTAGTCCCGCATCGTTAATTTCGTCGGCCGTGGCATTGACACTGGTTAGAGCAATGTAAAAATCGTCCTCGGTCGGTTCGAAGCGGGGATCGCAACGTCTGTTTAGAATCTCCAGGTCGTCGTCGGTAATGGTGCGGTTGCGGATGCCGTTGAGAAGGCGGATGAATTCCTCATCCTTTTGACGGTAGACCTTCTCCAGTTCCACGAATTCAAGGTCAATCTCTCCAAATACCTTGGCGCTGAAAAAGTAAGGGGTGTCGTAGTAATCTTCAAATATCCCCCGTTCCCGGCTCGTAACCACCGGGGGAAGCTGGTAAAGATCTCCCATAAAGATCATCTGGACCCCGCCGAAGGGACGCTTCGGATCGGGACCGTTACAGCGCAAGAACCGATCGACGCAGTCCAGCAGATCCGCTCGAACCATGGAGATTTCGTCGATAACGATAGTGGTGAGTTTCTTGTAAACCGTTGGTTTGTCAGAATCGTTCCGCCTTTTCTTTTTGATAGACGACGGCGTCACGTTGGGTTTGAACTTGAAAAATGAATGGATGGTCTGGCCGCCCACGTTTACGGCGGCCACGCCCGTGGGCGCCAGGATCACCACGTTTTTTGTAGTATGGAATCGAAAATACTGAAGCAGCGTAGACTTGCCGGTCCCCGCCCGCCCCGTGACAAACACGTGCCGGTCCGTCTTTTCCATGAGCTCGAAAGCCCGGTTGAACTGGTGATTGAAGTCGATATCCGTGGGAATTCCCTGTCGTCTCATGGCAACGATAGTAACCATTCGGCCGCGGAAGCTTCAACTACAAATTTGGCAGTTCCATCATAATTGATTAAAAATCGCCCACGGTAAATTACCTGTCATCCTGACCCTCAAAGTCTTTGCGAATTTTCTAACAAGGGCTCACACGCCTCTGTGACCGATGTTATTGAGAACCTTTAAGGGCGATTTTCGCCCAGGAATCCCTCAATGGCACGATCCGGTTGAAAACGGGCATTCCCACTTTCGAGTCTTTTGAATCCAAACAGAAGTAACCGAGACGTTCGAACTGGTAACCAACGCCCGGTTTCGCTTCATTCAGGCTCCTTTCCAGGAAACATGGGAAGAGCCTTATCAACGACTCGGGATTCAGATGATCGGCGAAGTCACCTCCCTCCCCAAGCGGTTCAGGGATGTCGAACAATCGGTCGTAAAGACGAACATCGGCGGCGACGGCATGGTCCGTCGAAACCCAGTGGATAACGCCTTTTATCTTGCGACCATCCGAAGGCGGATTCTCCAGCGTTTCTGGATCGTAGGTACAGCGAAGCTCAACGATCTCTCCCGTGTCCTCGTCCTTTACGGCCCTCTCGCACCGGATGACATAGGCGTTTCTCAGGCGCACTTCCCTGCCGGGGGCCAGCCGATGGAACTTGCCCGGAGGATCTTCCATGAAATCATCCCGTTCAACGTAAAGCTCCTTGGAGAAAGGAATCCTGCGGGTCCCCATCTCCGGTTTCCCGGGATGGTTAGGCGCCTTCAATTCCTCCACTTTCCCTTCGGGATAATTTTCGATGACAACCTTTAGAGGTCTCAAAACGGCCATGGCACGAGGGGCTCGTTCGTTCAAGTCGTCCCGCACACAGTGTTCTAGAACCGATACATCGACCAGGTTGTCGTTCTTTGCCACTCCGATAACTGCGCAGAAGGACCGTATCGATTCGGGCGTGAATCCGCGACGCCGCATGCCGGCGACGGTCGGCATCCGTGGATCATCCCAACCGTTCACGATGTTTCGGCGCACCAGCTCGATAAGCACCCGCTTGCTGAGAACGGTGTAACTCAAGTTGAGCCTGGCAAACTCGATCTGCCGCGGACGGGTTCCTTTTTTGATGAGGCGCTCGACAAACCAGTCATACAGAGGCCGATTGTTTTCGAACTCCAAGGTGCAGATTGAATGGGTGACGCCTTCCAGGGCGTCGGAAAGACAATGGGCGAAATCATACATGGGATAGATGACCCAGTCCCCGCCCCGCCGGTAATGAGGTTCCCGCTTGATACGGTAGATTACGGGATCACGCATGACTATGTAGGGGGAGGCCATATCGATCTTGGCTCTAAGGACACGCGACCCATCGGGGAATTCCCCCCATCTCATGCGGGCGAAAAGATCCAGGTTTTCTTCCACGGAACGATTGCGCCAGGGACTTTCACGGCCGGGTTCCGTGAAGGTGCCCCTGTACTCGCGGATCTGCTCGGCATCGAGGTCGCACACGTATGCCTCACCCCTTTTTATGAGCTCCACCGCGAAATCATAGAGGGCCTCGAAATAATCGGATGCAAAGTACAGGCGGTCCCCCCAATCGAAACCGAGCCACTTCACGTCTCCGATGATGGATTCGACGTATTCCATGGACTCTCCTGCGGGATCGGTGTCATCCATCCTAAGGTTGCATCTACCGCCGTATTGGGCCGCTATGCCGAAATTGAGACATACCGACTTGGCATGACCTACATGGAGATAACCGTTGGGCTCTGGTGGAAAACGGGTAACAACGGAATCGACCTTCCCCAGACGAAGGTCTTCGTCAATGATGTCCCTGATAAAATCGCCGGAGGTATGATCATCGCCACTCATTTACTGGCAACACTCCTTCCTTGATTCCATATTCACTTTATGGCTCCCACGTCAAAATTGTAAGCATGTATCACGTCAGTCTGCCAACCCGAAAGCCCTTTCGGCAGCTTTTCCTGTATGTGTAAAAAAAAAAGCGCTTCCGACCCCCGCCGGAAGCGCTTTTTGGTTTTTTCAGGGAACCTTCTTACAGAACCGTCACGTTCGCGGCAGAGGGGCCTTTTTTGCCCTGTTCGATGTCAAAGCTTACACGCTGATTCTCGTGAAGAACCTTGAAACCTTCCGCCTGGATGGCGCTGTAGTGAACAAATACGTCTCCGCCTTCATCGTTCTGGATGAAGCCGTAGCCCTTGCTTTCATTGAACCATTTCACCACACCGGTTGACATAGCAGCAATCCTCCTTTTTAGATTTTCCTAAAGTTGGATCGGCCACATATGAAAGGAACTGACAATCGAAACATGTTTTGTTCAACTTCATACTTCAAAATGTTTCAACCCAAACTTTACCGCGCCCAGCCACCCGCCTGAAGTGCCGTCAACGCTGAGAATGGACGGACTTTAACGTTTTTTTTATAAATGTCAAGATATTTTTAGCCGTTGACCGGGGAAACGATGGGTATATAATCACTCACCGAATAAAATAGAAAAAGGGGAGGACATGAAAAACTATCGGCGCAGTGATGAAAAGCCGGCCAGGCTACCCTCGGGGATTGTCCTCGCATACGACACCTTCGGCGATCCTTCGTCCGACCCTATCCTGCTTATACAAGGTCTCAGTTGGTCAATGATCCTCTGGGACGAAGATTTCTGCAGCAGGCTTGCCGACAGGGGATACTTTGTCATACGCTTCGACAACCGTGATATAGGGCATTCTACGAAACTCGAATCCTTAGGAACACCAAACATCCGCGAATTGATCCGGAACGTCATGGATGGAAAAGCCGTTTCGGCCCCTTACCTGCTTTCGGATATGGCGGGTGACGCATTCGGGCTCCTCGATCACCTGGAAATCGAGTCGGCCCACGTGGCGGGCATATCAATGGGAGGAATGATCGGTCAGACCATGGCGATCGAGAGACCGGAACGAGTCCGCTCCCTTGCCTCGCTCTGTTCCACCACCGGCCATCCCTCCCTTCCTCAACCCACGCCCGAGGCCATGAAGGTCATCACCGTTCCGCCTCCGTCCGACCGGGAGGGTTTTATCGCTCATTTTATGCAAAATTGGCGGATTCTTAGCGGTCCCCGCTTCCCCGTGGATGAAAAACGTGTTCGAGTTTACGCGGAACAATCCTTTGGGCGGGGATTCTCCACCCCCGGCGTGGCCCGCCAGATCGCGGCGGTCAACGCCTCGGGCAGCAGGCGCGAGGCGTTACAATCGTTAAA
>JAHDRK010000109.1 GCA_018433345.1 Syntrophobacterales bacterium
CCGAAGATATCGAGTGGATAAAGGTGGCCGGCGGGTATTTGTGGCACGTGGAAGATGTTCCTGAAACCCACAAGTATAATGCCGGCCAGAAGGCCTTTTTCATCGCTGTGGCGATATTCGGAGTTGTCATGATTATAAGCGGACTTATCATGTGGTTCCCCCTGTCGCTTCCTCGGGTCCTGGTCCAGTGGATGTATCCCCTGCATGCGCTCGGCGTGCTGGTGATTTTCCCCTTCGTGTTCGTGCATATCTACCTGGGGACCATAGGCGTTCCCGGTTCAGCAAGCGCAATCTTCACGGGCTATGTCACCCGGTCTTGGGCTGAGAAACAGTGTACCGGTTGGCTCAGGGAAATGGAGGAAAAGGGGGCGCTGGAAGTCTACGGAGAAGAAAAGGAAGCCTTGGAACAAAGCCACGGCTGAACATGTTTTTAGTTTCAGGTACTTCGAAAAAGACCTGCCCCTGAACGGGGGCGGGTCTTTTTCGATGGAGCGACTTGTCCGAAAGAATGACTTGAAATAGAGCTGGAAAGCATATATAGAGCGCGACATGGATAGGGCACAATATGTGAGAATAAGATAAAAGGCGGTGATGATGTGGCACAGAGGCTGAACGATTCGCTCAAGACAATTGAGCGTTACAAACATACCAGTCCTCATTACGAGGAGTTGCTTGACATACTGGGCGATATTCTGATTCTGAGGGAGGAATACCGCCGAAAGGCCCATAAGGACATTTACAGTGTAGAGGAATCCCTGCTGAAGAAAAAACTCGGAAGCGGGATGCCTCTGGTTGACTTTGTGGACGGCGATATAAACCTGGATGAGCCGCAGGAGTATTTCATGTCCCTTCTTGAACTTGCGGCAAAGCGGCTGCTCGGAGAGGCTGGTCGGATACGGCGGGACCTGGAAGAGGGAAATATCGACTTTTATGCAATGGTGCGGGCGTCTTTTGATGGATCTCTTATAGATGAAGGAGAGGAAGAAGTCGAAGAAGACATGTTCGACCTGCTGGGATTCCTGGTGGAAGAAAGCCTGAGGCCCTCCCTGGAGATTCTGGCTGAAAAATACGGCGAGGCCGTAAAATCGTCGGGGTGGAACGAGGGTTACTGCCCGGTGTGCGGGAGGGAGCCCAAAATTTCGCAACTTAAAAATGAGGAAGGGGAAAAATACCTTTTCTGCGGTCAGTGTGGCATTGAGTGGCGCTATCCCCGTCTGAAGTGCCCCTTCTGTGAGAACGACGACCAGCAGACATTGGCCTTTTTTACCGTGGAAGACGAGGAACAGTATCGAGTCGACGTGTGTAATGTGTGCAATCGTTATATAAAGACAATCGACTTCCGAAAGATCAACGAAACGCCCAACATGGACGTCGAGGACATAGCCACTTTGCATCTGGATATACTCGCGAACGACGAGGGATACGACTGACACCTTCGATTTCTCGCACCTTGAGGGTGCACGCATAAGACATTGCCCGTGCGTAGGTGTGCCCCTGTCGCAATTTCATACCACATGATCTCATCGTGCGTACCTCCGACCGGTGGGGAGTGTCGGCCGGGCAAATCACGGGGAAACTTGGTTGATCCTCTGAGCCGTATCCCGGTTTTTTTCTATTTCAGGTCCTTTCCAGTGAGCGATAAAGATATAGGGCAAATAATAGCTGACATCAGAAAGGCCGTGAAGGTTGAGCGGTTGTCCATGATGGCGGAGACAGCGAGGGGAAGGTCCGATCCATATCGGATTCTCATTTCCACCCTGCTCAGCCTTCGTACCAAAGACGAGGTGACGCGCCTCGCCGATGAGCGTCTCTTCGCATTGGCCTCGGCGCCGGAGGAGATGGTGCGACTTACAGAATCGGACATAAGGGCGGCGATATATCCCGTCGGATTTTATCGAAAAAAGGCTGAAACGATTCTTCATGTGTCCCGGGAGCTGATCGAACGGTTTGGGTCCCGGGTTCCTTTAACCATCGAGGAACTGGTCAGTATCCGTGGGGTGGGTCGAAAGACTGCGAACCTGGTTGTTTCCATGGGCTACGGCCTTCCCGCCCTCTGCGTGGATACTCACGTACATCGTGTGTCGAACCGGCTGGGGTATGTATGTGAACCTACACCGGACAAAACGGAGATCGCCCTGCGAAGAAAGTTACCGGAGGCCTTTTGGTTGGAGTACAACAGCGTGATGGTCGCCTTCGGAAAGGCCGTTTGTACCCCCCTGTCGCCCCGGTGCAGTTCGTGCCCCGTGGCCGCTCATTGTGATCGGGTGGGGGTTGCGAGAAGCCGATGAGGAAGGATGGCGAGGTTATGGGGTTTTTCCACCCTATCGTCCCGTTCGACAGGTCTCTTTCCAACACGATGAAATCAAGAAAGAATTTCCGCATCCAGCTGTAGTTCATTTATATGTCCGCTCAACGCCCCTCCAAATTGATTATAGAGAGATGTCGTCGTCGGCCACACCAGCCAGCTTGTTGAGATGCCGCGCAAGGGAAAACAGGTAATCAGACAGTCTGTTCAGGTAGGCCAAGGGTTGTTCGTCAACCTTTTCACCCGTTTCGCTTTTTGCTTCCAGCAGTGCGACGAGACGTCGTTCGGCCCTTCTGCAGACAGCCCTTGCCACGTGTGTAACGGATGCGGAAATCTGTGCCCCGGGCAGGATGAAGCTTTTCAAGGGCGGGAGTCCTTCTTCCATGCCGTCGATGGCGGTTTCCAACGATGTTGTTGAATCGTAGCAATCGTCCTTTCGTGGACCCGACAATGCCGCCGAGATGTTCACCAGAGCAACCTGGACGGATCGGAGTTCTTCGTCAAGGTTCGTTTGCCCTTCGGGCAAAAGGGCGCGTACTACGCCCATTATGGAGACGAGTTCATCCAGGTCTCCTAGGGCTTCGATATGAACGTCGTTTTTCCACAATCGCCGCCCCCCGGGAAGGTCGGTTATTCCATTGTCACCGCGTTTAGTGTATATCTTCATGGCTTCCTTTCTGTTGTACGGTATTGTTTTCCGGTTCTTCCGCGATCTTTTCCAGTTCCGCCGCCAATTCTTTCGCTTCGGAAGGGGTAAGTTCCACCGCCACCCTGCCGCCGCCGGGGTGAGCCATCGTGAGGATTAAATCCTTCCCTTTACGGGTAACCGAAAAGCGGCGAGGTCCTTTCATCTTCATTGAATCGTCAAGCCACTCGTCGGGATTGAATTCGGCGATCTGTATAAGAACGCCGAAGGCATCCCGAGGATGGATGAACAATTCCTTCCACCGATCACCCTGGGAACCATAACCGAAGTAGGGGACGTTTGCCTCTTCCAGCCATAGACGCATTTTCTCTATATTCGGTGTTTCCAAGGTTATGTGGTGAACGCCGCCTTCCTTTCGGCGAAGGAAATTTTCGAGAAAACTTCCCTGTTCCGTGGCCTTCATCAATTCGATGCGGGACAGGTCTCCGAGAGAAAATAGTTGCCATGTGTATTTCATGGAAGGGTCTTCCGCCCGAGCCCCCGGAACGGCTCCGAGGAGTTTGCTGAAAAATCGAAAGGCCTTTTCGTAGTCGCGTACCGCTATCGATACATGGTCTATTCTAGATATCACCTGCCGAATCTCCTTGACCTTTTCCATCGTGGAAAAGTGAATTTAATTGCGGTTACTTCTATCGGAGGATTTTATATGAGCTCACGAAAAATTTCCGTAACAGTGTATCTTATTGTCGATGAGATACATAAAGTTCAATAACTTTCGGATTGCGATTTACCTCGGAACGGCGGCAGCGGCGATTTATGTCTTCGTCGTTTCAATTACGGAGCGTCCAGATGGTTCCTTCCGGTGTGTCCTGGATTTCAACACCCTCCCGCAGCAGTTCGTCACGTATCCTGTCCGATTCCCTCCAATCCTTTCGACGCCGTGCTTCTTCCCGTTTCTCCAGCAGGCCTTCGATCTCGTCACCGAGGTGTTGTTCTTCGAAACTCATGACTCCCAGCACACTGTCGATGGTTTTCAAGGCCTCGAGAACGGATATCCTTTCTCGATCATCTAGATTCCTCTTTGACAGCGGTATGTTCACCGCCTTTACGAATGCGAAGACCGCCGCCAACGCCCCCGATATATTGAAATCATCATCCATTGCCTTCATGAAGTTCTGCTTGAGGTCGTAGATGTATTGATCGATTTCTCCGCAATGACCTGAGGGTCTGTACTTGAGCAAACGTTGAATGAAATTATCAAGCCTTCTGACTGTATTGCTTGCCGTATCAAGGGCGCCGAAAGAGAAATTCAGTTGTTTTCGGTAGTGGGAGCTCAGTAAAAAGTAACGTATTTCACGTCCCGTATATCCCCTTTTAACCAATTCTTTTATGGTGAAGGTGTTTGAAAGTGACCTCGACATCTTTTTGCCGTCCCGCATTACTAGTTCTGCGTTGAGCCAATGCTTGGCCGGACTTGCTCCGTAAGCCGCCGTTCCGATGGCCATGACGTTTTCGCAATGGGGGAAAAGGATATCAGTGCCGGATAGATGGATATCGTATGTTTCGCCCAGGTTTTTGCCCGCCACTGCGGCACACTCCAGGTGCCAACTGGGACGCACGTTGCCCCATCGCGTTCTGTAGTAGATACCCTGTTTCAACTCGTCAAGGGTCGACCGCTTGAAAAGGGTAAAATCCACGGGGCTGTCCTTTTCGTAGTCGTCTCGGTCGGTCGTTTTTCTATGGCGAACCCGCCCCAGGTTTATATTCGAGAGACTGCCATAGTTTTCGAGTCTGGATATATCGAAGTACACGGAACGTAGTTTTTCATAGGCGTATCCCTTTTCTATCAGTTTTTGCGCTAGGTCGATCATGGCGTCCACGTGGCGGCTCGCTCGGGGATAGCGGGTTTCAGGACTCATGTTGAGAGTTTCCATGTCCCGGAGAAAGGCTTGGATATATTGTTCCGTATATTCCTCGATTCCGAGTCCTGCCTTGCAGGCGTTCCGTACTGCGTTGTCCGCCATATCTATGACGCAGATTTCATGTGTGACGTTGAATCCCTTGAGCACCAGGTGGCGTACGATCATGTCCCCTATGACGAAGCGCCTATGCGTTCCCAGGTGAGGTACGTCATGTACGGAAGGGCCGCA
>JAHDRK010000055.1 GCA_018433345.1 Syntrophobacterales bacterium
AAGGATGTAGCTTTCCGGACGCGCTTCGGACTTGGTCCGGAGAAAACAGAGAATCAGGGGCCAAACAGAGAAAGAAAGGCTGGAAGATGGGGAGAATCGATGGTGCGGAGAGGTGCTTTGGAAAGATGTGAAACGGGCGCAAACCCTTTAGAAACAAGGGGAAAAAGAAAACCCGTCACCCCGGAGAATGACCCCAGAGAGACGGGTTTGTCTTTTCTAAATGGTGGAGGCGGCGGGAGTCGAACCCGCGTCCGGAAATATTCCACTGCAGTTTCTACGTGTGTAGTCCCTGATTCACTTTCGCTCCGGAAGGCTCCCAGGGACAGGATCCTTCCGTTGCTATCCTGTAAATGATTCGCCTCGCTTTCCCCAGGATGGAAAGTTCGGCTATCCTGCCTATTCGACGCCCTCATCCGACCCGACAGGAAAGATCGGGAGAACGGCAGCCGTCTTAAGCGGCTACGGCGTAATCGTAGTTGTCTGCGATTATGTTTTCCTACCTGTTTAACGAGGCCTGTAGGAACCTCGACACGCTTCTGCAGCTTCAACTATCCCCGTCGAAACCGTGTCGCCCCCATGTATTTCAGAGACTGCTCCAATATAATCATTTCTTCCGATTTAGTCAAGAATTGGCGGATGACGGGGACGCGCCTCCTTCGTCCCCTCCCAAGTCCATTGACAACGTCCTTGAGATTCTATCTGTATCTCTCTTTTACGACACGCTCCATTTCCCGCCGTTCTGTTTTTCGTTTCAAGTCTTCCCGCTTGTCATAGAGTTTTTTCCCACGACCCACGGCGATTTCTATTTTCACTTTCCCATTTTTGAAGTAGGCCCGGAGGGGTACCAACGTCAACCCCTTTTCCTGTATCTTCCCGTAAAGCCGCTTGATTTCCCTCTTGTGAAGCAGGAGCTTTCTTCGTCTGAGGGGATCGTGGTTATTGCGGTTGCCGTGGGTATAAGGACTTATATGCATTCCCTCCAGAAACAATTCGCCGTCTTTTATGACACCGTAACTGTCTTTGAGGTTCGCTCGACCTTCCCTGAGAGACTTCACCTCCGTTCCCACCAGGACGATGCCCGCCTCGTAAGTTCCTTCCAACTCATAGTTCACCCCGGCAAACTTGTTACGACATATCAGTTTTTCTCCGGTTCGGTCCTTTTTCTTTGCCATTGTCGTCCCACAGACCGTTACATACGGTCGTCGCCTTCACCCATGTCACAGCGCCGGCTTTTTCAATAGATAATCCGGCTTTACATGGCTCATGGATTTAAATATATTATCCTTGATTTTTTTGTTGTCTTTTTCAAGTGCCTTAAGGAGGTTCTTTATATATGCCCTCCTGGATGCCGAAGCGGTCGGACAGGGATTCTCAATGATCGGAAATTCCCGCTCCCGCGCGTACCGCTTTATAAGGCATTCATCGAGGTACGCCAACGGTCGGATAATGTGGTACTTGCCGTTGAATACCGACTGGTTGGGAACCATGGTGCTGATTTCGCGCCCGTAAAACATATTGATTAAAAGCGTTTCGATAATATCGTCCTTGTGGTGGCCGAAGGCTATCTTGTTGCAATTCAACTCTTCGGCCACGGTGAAGATTTCCTTTCGCCGAAGTCGGGAACAGAGAAAACAGGGGTTTTTCCTGTTCGCATCTCCGTGGGCGACGATTCCGATGTCGGTCTTTTTAATGACGAAGGGGAGGCCGCTGCCCTCAAGGTGCCGCTCAAGGACGGTATACCCACCATAGGAGGAATCAAAACCATGGTCAATGTGAGCGGCGATCACTTCGAACCGCGGCAGGTACAGCATGGGGGTCGCAAGCAAATCAAGAAGAACCAAGCTGTCCGTCCCGCCGGAAACCCCCACTAACACTCGGTCTCCCTCACCAATCATATCATAATCGATGGCGGCCTTCTCCATCCACTTTTTCAGGTGAAGAAAAAGCTTTGTATCTTTCTTTCTGCCCATGATGGAAATCCTAATGAAAATATACGGGTCGTTTATATCAGAAACCACTTCCCGATTAAACGAATAGTTCAAACCGGAATCCGAACATTTCATTCGGAAGACCGGGATCTTTGCGCCGTGATCACAAAAGAAAACCCCTCGGTCGACTTTAAAGCAACAAAAAGGCGGCGGAACCACCGCCGGGAAATCTTTTGGCATCTATTATTATTTATGTGGTCGACATTACGGAACAATTAAGTTTTTTAAAACATTTTGACCTGAACTATTGAAAAAACCTTGACTTTAATTGCTGTAATTGCAAGTATAAATTGTGGGTTTTTTCGATATACACACAGTTCTTTTAATACGATGCGGCGCCGCTTTCGAAGAACTCAGACTTTTATCGCCGTATAGCAAAGACATCCTCTCCAGGATTGAAACTGACCCGGGGTTTTGTGGATTAATGGATCGGCCCTCGCATTCAAACAGAACGTTGCTTGTAACACCGACGGTCTTACAGGTGGCGAATGACATAGGGAAGCAAAAGAGTCTTTCCGCAAACATTCTCTAGAGGTCTTTGTGGAGTCCTATCGCATGGCAGTACTTCTTATCAATACCCCTGAACCCATGGCCAAGGTCAGGGTTATCGCCATTAAAGACCAGTCAAGAAAAATTCTCGAAACACTTCAGGAACTCGGCGTTCTTCACGTTGAAGAGGCCTCCGAGCTGAAACCCATCGACCGCGAGCACATCGAGGACGAACGGAGACGTATACGGGAGGCGCTCGGCCTGCTGGACGACATAATATCTTATCTTCCCGAACCTCAGAAGGTTTATGTGGGGGACGCCGGTGAAGCGGATACAGTCTCGCGGGTCATTGCCGAGGTAGACAAACTTCACCGATCACTCTCTCAGTTGATAGAATCGTACTCAAGGATCCGGGAAGAGTCGCTCCGCGCCGAACGGCTCGACCGATTCCTGGGAGAATTGTCCAAGCTGGCAAATCCACATATTAAAGATCTGCAATATTCAGGCAACTACCTCTACAGCAATGTCATCGTCCTGTCCCAGGATACCTACAGCATCTTCGAAGATAAAACGAAGGCGCTTCTTCTACGAAACCTCAATCGAACCACGGATGACGGAACTGTGGTCTGCTACTTCGTGGCGGGAGCCGATTCCAGGAAACAGATAGAAACCATGATCAAGGACCTGGGTATCGCGACCCTGGATATACCGGAAAGTGACCTGGATCTTTCAACATTCCTGGCTCAAAACAGGGAGGACATCCAAAAGCTGAGATCAGAATCGGAAAGGTTGCGGCGCGATGTGCAAAACAGCATCATGCGCGAAATAGGCGCAATCGCCCTCTACCGGGAAATTTTAACCATCGAGTTCGGCCGGTGTTCGGTACTTCTCCAGGCGGCCGAGGCGCGCTACGTCACGCTTATCGAGGGATGGATCCCCGAAATCGCGGCCCCGTTCCTGGAATCAAAACTCAAAGACGCCTCGAACAATGTATTTGTCGAAACGACCAATCCCGGGCCGAACGATCTTCCACCCACAAAGCTGAGAAATCCAAAGGCTATTCAACCCTTTGAAGTGATAGTTAAACTTTTCAGTCTTCCCAAGTACGGCGATTGGGATCCCACACCCGGCGTCGCTTACTTTTTCGCCTTTTTCTTCGGTCTTATGCTGAACGACCTGGTTTATGCCTTGGGACTTCTGTTTCTTGCCCGCTTCGTTCTTCATAAACTTGTAGAGGACCCCGACTCGGAAGGCACCAGGCTGTTCAGGAAGGTGCTTTATACGAGCGGATCGGCGGCACTTGTCGTCAGCCTCCTGTCCGGAACCTACCTGGGTGATTTCCCGCAAATGTATCTGGGAATCGACTTGGAATCGACGGCGCTTATCAAGACAGTCCAGGAGGCCTTGGCCGATCCCATATATTTCATCATACTCTCCCTCATCGTCGGCATCGTCCATGTCAACCTCGCGCATCTGCTGGGTGCGGTCAGGGCGATAAAGGAAGGAGACAGGGGAACCGTCATCAACAAAGCGGGCCTGCTTTTGATTCAGCTTTTCGGTATTCCATACATAATGCAAGTCATGTTCAAAGTAAGACTTATTCCCGTAAACGATGCGCTATACGGTATTTTCCCCTATTTCGTACTTTTGGGCGTGGTTTTGCTGATCATCGGCTCGCTGATAAAAATGGGCGGCCTCGGGTCCTTCATTTGGATCTTCGACCTCACGGGTATACTGGGAGACATCATGTCCTATTCGCGACTGGCGGGCGTGGGATTGGCAACCTTTTATCTCGCCTCGGCCTTTAATCTTCTGTCTAAGTGGATCGCGGAGATAGCCGACAGCTTGCTTCCCGGCATCGCCGGCGCGGCGGCGGCATTCCTGTCGGGACTTGTTTTGCTTTTGATATTTCATGTGTTTAACCTGTTTCTCAGCAGTCTCGCTGCTTTCATTCACTCGCTCAGGCTTTGTTTCGTTGAATACCTGCTTAAATTTTACGAGGGCGGGGGACGTGAATATACCCCCTTCCGCATGCAATTTCGGCGGGAAGTCCTATTAGGCAAATAATCTCGAAGGAGGGGAGAACGACAATGACTTTGATCGAAGGTTTGGCGATTTTTGGAGGCGCCATGGCGTTGGCAGGCGGCCTGGCAGGCTCGGCAATCGGTATCGGAAACGCGGCATCTTCCGGAACGGCGACCCTGTCCGAAGATTCGGGACAGTTGAGAAACGTCATCGTGCTGGCCTCCTTGCCCATGACCCAGAGCTTTTACGGACTCATAATTCTTATCATTATATTTACCATCGTTCTGCCCAACCTCGCCACCGCTGGAATCGGCACGGGGCTGGCCGTCATGGGGATCGGTATCATGGGCGGGTTCGCGCAGGCGTTTTCGGCCGCCTTCCAGGGCTCCGTCTGTGGCGCCGGGATCGCTCTCTTGCCAAAGACACGGGGGCGAATCCTCACACTCGCCATGATGCTCGCCGTTTTTGTCGAACTCATAGGCGTCCTAGGATTGGTTTTCAGCATCATGGCCCTTACCTTGCTGGAGCTCATGTAACATTCAAGAACGAAGGTGGCATTCATGGAAAACAATGAAATTCGAGAAGCTATCCTGAAAAAGGCCCGGGACGAAGCCGAACAGATCAAGGCCGAAGCCGGACAAAAGGCGGAGGAATTGATCGCCGAGGCGAAAGAACAAAAGAAGAAACTCGCCGAGGAAGAAAAGGAAAGGAAACTCGCCGAAGCCCGCAGGGAAGCCGCGAGGATTCTCGCCCAGGCCGATCTAAAAGAGCGGCAGATCATTCTTGGCGAAAAAGACAGCATTATCAAGGATATCCTAAAAAGGGTTCGAGAGGAACTCAACAAAAGTCCTATGGAACCGGAGCAGGCCGAAGGTCTCCTGGACGAAACGCTCAACGCCTTCGAGTTTGAAGCGGGTGAGAAGATCCGTATTTTCGTCGCGCCAAAAGACAGGGAAGTCGTGAAAAATATCGTCGATTCCCGGGATGACCTCAAAAACAGGGTGGTGGAAGTCAAGGAAAAAGACATGATGGGCGGCATGGTCGCCGAGACGGAAGACGGAATGATCAGCATAGACAACAGTTATGAAAGAAGACTTGAAATGCTGATGCCCAAGATTTTACCCGAGATCGGAAACACTCTCTTTGGGGGATAGAAACCTTTGAAATCAACCAACGCGGCTTATTCTTTCGCTTGCGCCTATCTCAAGGGCGAGGAAGCAAGAACGGTCTCATCGGAACAGGTGGAAGGCCTGCTCCAGAGGACATCTTCCATACGCGAGAGTCTAGAGATCATCAAGGATACGGACCTGGGAGAATACCTATGGGACCGACCGATCAACAAGGTAAGCGATATCGATCTCGTCCTGTGGGAATACCTCCATGAATGCGGAGAACGTTTGAAGCGGTTCAGGTTGCCCCGTGACATGGAGCTGCTCCTTAAACTTTACCTGCAAAAATACGACATACTCAATGTAAAAATAGCCCTCCGAAAGGTAATAAGTAAAGAAACTCCCCAACCTGCCCCGATCGGCGACATCTACGACATGGGAAACCTGGACGAGCTGATGATTGCCGAAACAATCCGTGACATCAGTGAAGTGCTGGTCAAGTCCGATCTCGTCGACTACATTGACGTTCTCGACTCGATCAAAGACGTGGACCGCCGTTCCCTCATCGAGGGAGAGACGCGCCTCGACGGCAGGTACTATAACAAGATGCAGAAATCCATGTCCGGAATGATCGACGGTGGCATTATGAACATAGCCGTAAGGACCGTTATCGACCTTACAAACATGGCCGTGCTTTTCAGGAAGGCACTGGAAAAACAGCCGGAATCCTTCGGTGATTTCTTTCTGGACGGGGGACAGGTTTTCGACGAAGCGACTCTCAGGGAACTGTCCGCAATGAAGCACCAAGAGATTGTATCGAGGCTCGAAGAAACGGACTACGACCTTCTGGCGCAGGATATCGTAAAACTTTTCGACAAGACGGGAACGGCCGACGCCGTAGACAGGGTGATGGACAGGTACAAGTACAGGCTCCTTCAGGACCTGCTGTCACCGCGGGTCCTTTCTCCCTGCAATTTATATTGGTACTTCATGGTCAAGGAACTCGAGATCAGAAACCTCAGGTTGACGCTGAAAGCGTCCTTCGACGGCCTGGAACCGTCGGAAACGCGTGAATACTTGGTGGCCATATGATGAAAAAACTTCAAGACATGGAAATGGCGATCATTGGAACGGAAGACCAGACCTCGATAATGAGGTTGGCAGGGGTGAGAAAATACCACCGGATATCTGAAGAGGAAAGCGACATCCGCGAAGAGGCGAGAAAGGCAATGGAACTCTATCTCAAAGATCCCACTGTGGGCATTATAATGATTCCTGAAAACTGGATCGAGTACGTTGCGGACATGATAGAACGGATGAGAAAGGCCAAGGGTGTTCAAAAAAAGGCAATCATAGAGTTCCCGCCGGACCTGAAGACGGAACCCTTGGACGTGAAGGCCTTCTATCGAAATTACACGAAGAAACTTATAGGTTTCAACGTAGAGATATAAAGGACATCCGGAAACAGCGGGGTGGTCCGGCAACTGCAAACCAGTAAAGTGAGGCGGGACTTATGGGGAAAATCTGGAGAATTTCAGGACCGGTCGTGATTGCCGAGGATATGCGTGGATCCCAGGTATACGAGGTGGTTGACGTGGGTGACGCCCGGCTTTCCGGCGAAATAATAGGGCTCGAGAGCGACAAGGCGGTCATCCAGGTCTACGAAGACACGGGAGGGCTAAGAGTAGGCGAGCCTGTCGCCGGCACAGGGGAAATCTTCACCGTCGAACTCGGTCCCGGCATGGTGGGAAATATCTACGACGGCGTGCAACGCTCCCTTGTCACCATGAAAGAGGAAATAGGCGATTTTATAGCCAGGGGAACGCGGATCCCCGCCCTCGATCCCGACAAAAAATGGAGTTTTACGCCTACGGTCAAGGCCGGTGACAAGGTAAGCGAAGGCGATATCATAGGGACCGTTCCTGAAACAGGCCTTATTGAACACAAGATCATGGTCCCCATCGGTATGGAAGGAACCATCGAGGGCATCAAGGAAGGACAATTCACCATAAGAGACACAATCGCCGTTTTGGAAAACGGGGGGGGGAAGAAGGAACTCACCATGGCGCAGAGATGGCCGGCCCGAAAGCCGCGCGTATACAAGCGCCGATTCGATCCAGAGGATCTCCTGGTGACGGGGACGAGGATCATCGACTACCTCTTCCCGCTTGCCTTGGGCGGAAAGGCCTCCATTCCGGGAGGTTTCGGCACGGGCAAGACGGTGAATCTCCAGCAGATGGCCCGTTGGTCCCAGACCCACCTGAACATTTACGTGGGATGCGGTGAACGGGGCAACGAGATGGCCGACGTCCTGCATAGTTTCAAAAAACTGAAAGACCCGGCCACGGGCCGCATGCTTCAAGAAAAGGAAATTTTCGTCGCTAACACGTCGAACATGCCGGTGGTGGCCCGCGAAATCAGCATATTCATCGGCATCACCATGGCGGAGTATTTCCGTGACATGGGGTATGACGTGCTTCTCGTGGCCGATTCCACCTCCCGGTGGGCTGAGGCGATGCGGGAAATCGGTTCGCGCCTGGAGGAAACACCCGGCGAGGAGGGTTTCCCCACTTACCTCGGTTCCCGGCTTTCATCCTTTTACGAGCGTTCGGGACGAGTGGAATGCGTGGGCTCTCCCCGCAGGATGGGATCGGCAACGGTCATCGGATCTGTAAGCCCTCCCGGGGCGGATTTCAGCGAACCCGTCACCCAGGCGACGTTGAGGATCGTGGACGCTCTTTATTCTCTCGACGTCGCACTGGCGAATAAACGACACTTTCCGACCATCAACTGGCTCCAAAGCTACAGCCTTTACGCCGACACGGTCGACAGATGGTGGAAAAAGGTCAGCGAAGAATACACCTATGTGAGGAACCAAACGCTCACCATCCTCCAGAAAGAGGCCGATCTCGAAGAGATCGTGCGCCTCGTCGGCCCCGAGGCTTTGCCCGAGGACGACAAGCTTCTGCTCTTGGTGGCCCGCATGATAAGGGAAGATTACCTCATGCAGAGCGCCTTTCACCCCATAGACACCTATACCGATCCGGCACGGAATCACAAGATGATCTACGTGATCATAAAGTTCTACGAAATGAGTCGTGCGATGGTGGAATCGGGGGCACTTGTGAGCGATATCGCCGGGATGAAGCTGAAGCAGAGAATATCGCGCATGAAAGACATTCCCAATGAAGAGTTTGACAAGTACATCGCGGATCTCTTGTTGGATATCGAAAAGAGCTCGATTCACGAGGAAGGGGGGGGATAGTTGATGGAGGCTTCGCAACTCTTTACTCGGCAGACGAAGGCGATCGCCGTGGCCCGGCGTTCTCTCCTGATAATCGAAAGTATTCCCGGCATCCGCTACGACGAAATCGTCGATGTCCAGCTCGGAAGCGGTGAACTTAGAACGGGGCAGGTCATAGAGGTGGGCAAGGTGATGACCGTGGTCCAGGTGTTCGGCGGAGTCAGCGAAGTAGACCTGCTCCGAAGCAAGGTTATCTACAAGGGTGAAACTTTGAAACTTCCGGTGTCCCCCGATATCCTGGGACGAATCTTCGACGGAAGCGGGTATCCCATTGACGGTGGACCTCCCGTCGTGTCCGACTCGTACCTGGATATAAACGGCATACCGGCAAATCCGGCTTCACGCATACCTCCGGCTGAATTCATCGAAACGGGCATCTCCGCCATGGACGGTCTGAACGTGCTCGTAAGGGGTCAAAAACTCCCTATTTTCAGCGGCTCCGGGTTGCCCCACAACAAGATCGCCGCCCAGATTCTCCGCCAGGCGTCTCTCAAGGCGAAATCAGAGGAGTTCGCCATCGTCTTCGGTGCCATCGGAGTCAGTTACGACGACGCCAATTACTTCATAGAAAACCTGGAAACGACGGGGGCGCTGAGCCGGGCCGTGGCTTTCATCAACACGGCCTCGTCCCCCGTTATAGAACGTTTGTCCACACCGCGACTGGCCCTTACCGCCGCCGAGTACTTGGCCTGGGAACGAGACATGCACGTGCTGGTCATCCTGACCGACATAACAAACTACTGCGACGCCCTCCGGGAACTGGCGGCCATGCGGGGGGAAATCCCCAGCAGGCGTGGTTACCCCGGCTACATGTACACCGATCTTGCATCGCTTTACGAGCGGGCCGGCCGCATAGAGGGAAGGGAAGGTTCTGTCACCATTATGCCTATCCTGACCATGCCCGACGATGACATAACCCACCCCATCGCCGACCTGACCGGATATATCACCGAGGGGCAGATAGTCCTTTCCCGGGCGCTGGAACGGAAACGCATCTACCCACCGATCGACGTGTTCCTGTCGCTGTCGCGAATGATGAAAGAGGGCATCGGCGAAGGCAATACCCGGGAAGATCACAACAACGTGTTCATGCAGTCCTATGCCGTGTACGCCGAGGGGAATTACCTGAGGGAAATATCGACGGTCATCGGTTCGGAAGCCTTGAGCGAGAGGGACAAGACCTATCTCAGGATAGCCGACCGATTTGAGCAGGAGTTCATTTCCCAGTCTGAAACGGAAAGGCGTTCCGTGGAAGAAACTCTGAACATCGCGTGGAAACTTTTTTCCGCCCTTCCCGTGGAAGATTTGAAGTTGATACAACAGGAATATATCGACCGATATTTGCCTAAACGCTGATAAAGAAACATATGGGGGATGGAAGGTACGAAATGTCATGGCCGTTAAGATACAGGTAACACGACCCACAAAAATGGAGCTCGCCCGCCTGAAAAGGCGGCACAAGTTGGCGGCGCGCATACAGAAGATCGTTAAAGACCGTCTCTCGCTCCTCGTCATGGAATTCCTTCAGACGGTCCAGGAATGCGCCGCCGTCAGGGAACAGCTTCAATCCGAATTCGATCAGGCCTATCGTGCCTTTTGCGTTGCATGGGGGTATCATGGAAAGGTTCCCTTGGAAAAGGAAATGTCCCTCGCGGAAATGCCCTTCACCGTGTCGGCGGGGACGCGGAACGTGGCGGGCGTCAAACTCCCCTTTTTCGACATAGAGAAAGGCGAAGCATCGGCCGCCCGGGTTCAAAACAGGCTCGACGGATCGTCGGTCCTCGATCAAAGCATCGAGCGGTCAAAAAAATGCCTCGAAACCATCGTTCATTTGACGGAACTGCAGAATTCCTTGGATCTCCTGGGAACGGAGATCAACAAGGTCAAGCGCATCAACAACGCCTTGGAATTCATTGTCATTCCCGCCCTTGACGTGACCATACGATACCTGAACATGAAATTCGAAGAACGGGATCGGGAAGAAACCGCCCGTCTAAAATATGTCAAACAGCTCCTGGAAAAGAAGGAAGCCATTGCCTACTGATCTCGAAGGTGATCGCAATGCGGAGGAACGTTACTTGATGGAGGAATTCAGGGCCATCAACGCCCACATACCGCGACGGAGGAAGAGCCTGGCCGAACTCCTAAACGAAGAGGAACCGAAGATCGCCTGCGGTGACGGCAGCGAGCACTTTTTCAGAAAAAAGGAGCTCGCCCTGTTAGCGGGCATGCTCGAGGAGGAAGAACGGGAAGAATTATTATTGCCAATATTGATAGAGGTATCCTCGGAAGGAGGGGGTTATACCGTTCCTTCACCCCGGGGAATCGAAGCGAAGCTACTGTCAAAAGTACTTGACATGGAAATGTCCTGGAGTATGAATAAGGTCGTCATTTTCAGGCCGCACCTCTTCCTGCTGCGTAGGGTACTGAAAACATGCACCCAGTATGTGTTTACACCCTGAACGATAACACGAATACGACCGATGGAAAGGAGTAGAGAACCATGATGTCATTTTCGGACAAATTGATCAACATCACGTCGCAAAATAAAGAGGAAATGGCGCGGAGATGGGCGAGAGACGTCAGAACAAACCGCCGTACGACGTCGTTTCAGAAACTCTCCGAGGAAGAATGCACCGAGCTCGCGGTTGATTACTACATCAAGCTCAAGGACATGTATTTCGATGTTCCTCCATACCCCGAGGTTGACAAGTTTTTCTCCCGCTACGCGGAAAAATTTTTCAAGATGAACATCCCCCTTCACGAGGCGGTTTACGCTCTCATCATGATGCGCCGTCACATGTGGCTCTACGCTGACTTCCAGGCACCCTTTTTAACGGGAATGGACCACCATCAGGCCGTGGAAACCATAAACCGAACCATTCGTATCTTCGATCATGGTATATATATTTTCATAAAGAAATACGATGAATTGAGATTCAAACAATAAAAGGAGCTCATCTCATGGTCGCCGATACGTACACCAGTATCAAGGACATCGAGGCGGAGGCCGAAAAGATAATCGAGGAAGCAAAGGCCGAGGCCAAAAAAACAATTGACGAAGCCCGAGCGAAAACAAAGGAGATTCTTTCGGCCGAAGTATCCCTGGATGATGTATCCGAAAGAGTAGGGGACATAATCGCCAAGGCCCGGGAAGAGGCGCAGAGGAAAATCGTCGAGGCCGAGCGGAGGGCCGCGAAGCTAAAAAAGATATCCGGCGACAAGGTGGAAACGGTTATCAATGATATTCTCGCCCACGTGAAGGGAACAAAGTAGGCGGCCGGCGGAAAGGAACGATCGGCTCCGGATGAATTCACTTCACCGGACGCCGTGGCTTCGCCGCCCCCACACGCCAAGCGGTCCGCCTCATCCTGCGGTGTGGAAATTCCTTATCACTTACGCCGTTTGCGTTGTTTCTTGAATTTTCCCGAAAATCGATATATGCATAAGCGACTTCAGAATAAAGATTCCAAGGAATGTAGGCCATGACTGAAATAGTTGACGTACATGCACGGGAAATTCTGGATTCCCGGGGTAATCCCACTGTTGAAGTAGAGGTGACTCTTAGTTCGGATATCATGGGCCGAGCCTCCGTGCCATCGGGCGCATCCACGGGAGAGCATGAAACGCTCGAGCTCCGAGACGGGGATCCCGCTCGTTACGGCGGCAAAGGCGTTCTAAAGGCGGTTCAAAACGTAAATGAACGAATCGCCCCCCAAATCCTGGGTCGTGATTGCCTGGATCAGAGAGGAATCGATCATCTCATGATCGACATGGACGGAACCCCTAATAAGAGCGGGCTCGGTGCCAACGCCATCCTGGGAGTATCGCTGGCCTGCGCCAAAGCGGCCTCTGAAGTGCTGGGCATTCCCCTTTACCGCTATATTGGCGGCGCAGCCTCGTGTGAACTGCCCGTTCCCATGATGAACATTCTCAACGGCGGACAGCACGCCGACAACAACGTGGACATTCAGGAATTCATGATCATGCCCGTGGGCGCCCCCTGCTTTAGAGAGGGACTGCGAATGGCCGCGGAGGTCTTCCACAAGTTGAAAGAAGTTTTGAAAAAAAAGGGCTATAACACCTCAGTGGGTGACGAAGGTGGATTCGCCCCCAACCTCAAGTCCAACGAGGAAGCACTTTCCCTTATCATGGAGGCCGTAAAATCCAGCGGGTACGAGCCGGACCGCGATGTGGCAATCGCCCTGGACGTGGCGGCAAGTTCTTTTTGCCGCGATGGAAAATATCTGCTCGAAGCGGAAGGCGGCGCGGAAAGGACGGCCCCTGAAATGATCGACTTTTACGCCGATCTGATAGCACGGTATCCCATCGTCTCCATCGAGGACGGCCTGGACGAAAATGACTGGGATGGATGGAAGCTGATGACGGAAAAACTGGGATCGAAAATCCAGGTGGTCGGCGACGACCTCTTTGTTACAAACAAGACTCGATTAGAACGGGGGATTTCTCTCGGAGTTGCAAATTCCATCCTTATCAAGCTGAACCAAATAGGGACCCTGACGGAGACGCTCGAAGCGATTCAGTGCGCCAAGGAAGCGGGATACACATCCATCATCTCCCACCGGTCCGGAGAAACGGAAGATACGTTCATGGCCGACGTGGCCGTGGCCATGAATTGTGGACAGATAAAAAGCGGATCCCTGTCGCGAAGCGAACGTCTGGCCAAGTACAACCGCCTCCTGAGGATAGAGGAAGCGCTGGGTGGCTCTGGAATTTACCGAGGCCGAAGGGCCCTTTACAGCGTAAAAACCGGACAATAAAAAAGGGGGTCGTTATTTAGGAACCCGGACGCCTCTTTCTTTCAACGATTCGCGACGAACTTGAACAGGCGCTGTCGCAGTGCGTCTATCTTGCTTTTGTCGTCGGCGAGACTAAGTATAGCCCCGTCCTTTTTTCGTTCCCGCTCACCACCCGACTCAACGCTTTCAATAACACCCATATCCTGCAGAAAGCGAAGGGCACCCCGATAGTTCGCCTGGGACAGGGCTTCGGCGCGGGATATTTCCCCCTTGTTATACATCTTTATCCCCAGCTTGTGCGATCGCTTGAGAAGATCCCTCTCTCCGCGGGGATGTGTCTTTAGATAGGACGTTCCCCGTAGCACGACCCAGTAGGATTCAATGTAGTTCTGGATCAGCCCGGGGAAAGGAACGAGGCTGACCCGGCCCCGCCCCGTCGCCTCTATTCGATCCTCGTCGCCGGCTCCTGCGTGATGCACCACCATGCCCCGGTTTGCCAGGTAATTCAGGGTCTCACGTATTTCATTCATATCGTCCTTTTCGTCATCGAAAATGAACTCGTGCCAGAAAAGGGTCCTTAGAAACCGGTAATCGTCGATCACCTGCGAAAGGGTTATGCTATCGGCATCGCTTGAGAGAATAGAGGCGGAAACAAAGGAAATGGGGATAAAAAAATGGAGAATGGTGTTTTTGTAATACTCGAGACTCAATCGATGTTCGTCCTCAACCGAATATATTATCTCCGAAAATTCTTCGTCTTCCTCTTCCTCTTCGTCAAATCCCATTTTTGTGAGGTACCCCGATGATTCGAAAATGCTCAAGGCTTCGTTAACCGCCCGCTCTTTCCTTAAAAAAGTGGAGGAAAAGCTGATGCCGGTACGCTCCAGGTAATCCATGAACTCATCGATGATGTTCATGAGATCTCCGTGGGCGATACCCCGCCGATAATGACTGAGCAGCGCGGCCGCCACAAGGGCGAACGGCGTGACCACCGAGACCTTGTTGATCCTCAGGGCTATTTCGTACCCCATTTTCCGGTACAGACTCTGCCGCTGTCCCGTGCTTCGATCTTCGATGGAAGGAACGACCCGAGCCAGATACTCCTTTACCTGTATGGGTTCCCCGATATTGAGATAGACCCTCCCATAACGTTTCCTAAGTATATGGCTTGTTTTTACCAGGTCTTTCGTGGATTCTTTCGACTTCGTTTCACCGACCAGTTCCTTGATATAGCTCTGTTCCTCGATCACCCGGTCATAGCCGATATAGACGGGAATAATGGCGATGTCATCACAGGCACCTTCTCGGTACGCCTGTATCACCATGGAAAGAAGCCCGTATTTCGGCATCACCATTTTTCCTGTACGGCTACGGCCTCCTTCTATAAAGAATTCAATGGGATGGCCTTCCTGGATCAGGACTTTGATATATTTCTCGAATACCATCCCATAGAGCTTGTTCCCCGTGAATGTCCTCCTGAGGAAAAATGCGCCGGCCCTCCTGAAGATGTGACCAAGGGGCCAGATCATCAGGTTGTTCCCGGCGGCAATGAAAGGAAGCTGAATATTGTTGTAATAAAATATGTAATGGATGAGCAGGTAATCTATATGACTCCTGTGACAGGGTACCACTACGAAAGGCATTTTTTTCGATATTTCCCTTATTCGGGCGAGTCCTTCACGATCAACGACTATGCCGTCATATATATTGTTCCACACCCAGGTAAGAACACGGTCCAGGAAGGCGATGTAGCTGTCCCGATAATCGGCGGCTATCTCGTGAAGATATCTGGATGCTTCCCGAACTACATCCTGGTAGTTCCTTCCTTCTTCCCTCGCCAATTCCTTCATGGTCCTTACCAACTCCATGTCCCTGAGGACCAATCCCACGATTTCCTCCCGGGATTTCAGGACCGGCCCCAGGATCGAGCGCCTTTCGGCGTTGACTCGCGATATGATCTCCCCCCTGAGCATGTTCGATTGAATTCCCGGCGGCTTGTCTCTATTGTCATCCAGGAATTTTGAAAGATCGATGGGTTCACAGCAGATCACGGCGGCCTTTTTTGAATACCTCAGGAAAAGAACCACCCGGCGTAAAGGACCGGGATTATCTGAGGGACCGAAAAGAATTTCTGAAAAGCTCCTGTGTTGCCTTTCACGTCTTCTCCCGTAGACAACGAGCTGTGGAACCAGGAAAACCGGCTTTCCCCCTTGAACCTGAGCGTCGATGAGCTGCAAAAAAGGATCTTTCTTGTATTCGCTGCCTACATGAGCCGACCCGCGGGCATAGATAACGCTGCTCGCCCCATCCAGGGTGATCCGCTTCAGGTATTCCTTTTCGTAAGGATTATTGACCATTCGGGAAATAATGGTCCTCAGCGCCTTTCCGAAGGGTTGCCATAGTATCATGTTGATGCCGTGAGCGTGTCGCGGGCGTTCGATACCGTGCCTCTCGAGCAGATCTCCGATAATAAGACAGTTGAGCTGACTCTTGTTTTTCAAGCTATAGACCACTACGCCCTTGGAAGACAGGTCCTTGAGAGTGGCCACGTCTTCTTCCGCGATGGTAACCCGCTTCAGGAGTCGCTTCAGAAGCCAAAAAAAAGGAAAAGGCTTCAGGGGATAAAGATCGCCGGCATAATATTCCCCCATGCCCTTGATCCTTTCCCGCAACGAAGCGAACAAAAGACTGACAGGCCCATTTTCCCTCTCGGTACCGTGGATGAATTCTTTCAGCATCTATGTCTCCGGCGTCGGCTGAAATCACAAACGATTACCCGAGCCGCTTAATGGCTGTCCCTCGAACGGGGACAGGGCGGGCTCGCCCGTTCACTCCACATCCGCGACGGCACAGTAGTCGGGAAACCGTCGCCTCATATAATCCTTTATGTATTCCTCTATCTGGTCCGTGCGGTCGAAGCCCATAACATGATTTACAAGTTTTTTGGCTTCTTCCATTGTGGCCTCCCGGATGATCCGCTTCACCAGGGGAATGGCCAGCGGCGTCATGCTCAGGCCGTCCAGCTCCAGGCCCAATAAAAGCATGGTGCAAAAAGGATCGCCCGCCATTTCACCGCACATGGCCACCTTTATGCCGGCGCGGTGACCGGCTTCCACGACGTATCTTATCAAACGCAAAACTGCCGGGTGGCAAGGCCTGTAAAGATACCCCACGTGTTCGTTGACCCGGTCTATGGCAAGGGAATACTGGATAAGATCGTTGGTGCCGATACTGAAAAAATCGACCTCGCGGGCAAGGGCATCGGCCACCATCGCCGCCGAAGGTACTTCCACCATTATCCCCAGTTTGATGCCTTCGTTGAAGGGAATTCTTCTTGCGCGTAAGTTATCCTTGACTTTCTCAATAATCTTTTTGACTTCCAAGATTTCCTCCAGGCCGGAAATCATTGGAATCATGATACCCGTATTACCGTGGGCGCTTGCCCGCAGGATCCCCCTAAGCTGTACTTCAAATATATCGGGCTCCCTCAGGCAATAACGTACGGCACGGAGTCCCATGGCGGGATTCATTTCCTCGGCCAGGCGGGGATCGGATATGAATTTATCGCCGCCGAGATCGAAAGTTCGGAAGGTCGCCCACTTGATATCCTTGTTTTCCACAACTATTCGATAATGTTCGTAGTGTTCCTCCTCGGTGGGGGATTGTTCCCTGTTAACGTAAAAAAACTCGGTTCTGAAGAGCCCCACTCCGTTCGCGCCGTGATAAATCGCCGAAGGTATCTCTTCAACGAATTCGATATTAGCCCCCACCCCGATGCCCCTGCCGTCCTTCGTCACGGCTGGCAGACCGGCTCCCTTGATAAAATCCTCTTCCAGGATCCTGTAATGTCTTTTTTTATCTTCATAGCGGCGCACCGTTTCCTGATCGGGATTAACGATTACAACCCCCGATGTACCATCCACTATGAGCTTGTCTTCTTTACGTACCTTTTTGGTGATATTCTCCAGTCCGACCACGGCGGGAATACTGAGAGACCGCGCCACAATCGCCGTATGAGACGTTTTCCCTCCCACGTCGGTCGCGAAGGCGAGAATGTTCTTCCCCTTCATCTGGACAGTTTCCGCCGGGGAGAGGTCATGAGCCACTATGATCGCCTCCTCCTTAATGTCGGATATGGCCTCCCCACCGGCTCCCAAAAGGTGACGAAGGACCCGGTGTACCACATCTTCCACGTCTCGGATGCGATCCTTCAGATAGACGTCTTCCATCCTGCCGAATACGTCCCGGTAGCGAGACAGTGTTAATTCCAGGGCCCATTCGGCATTAATACCCCTCTTTCTAATCGTTTCTATGGTGCTGCGAATGAAGCCGGTGTCACGTAGAATCATGACGTGAGCTTCGATGATAAGGGGACCTATCCCTTCTTCGGCATCGAGCTTGTTCTTGATCGCCTCCAATTCCGCCGTGGAGCTATCCAGGGCCCGGATAAAGCGAGCCACTTCTTTTTCCAAAAAATCTCTATCGGATATTTCTATGTACGGAATGGTTATGGGACGATGATCGATCGGAAATGCCTTGCCACAGGCAACTCCGGGAGAAACACCGATGCCCTTCAATACAATGGTTTTTTTTAATCCCTGCGCTGCCATTCAGTCTTCTCCGAATCGCGACTCTATGAGCTTTTCGAAGGCCTCCATCGCCCCCGCCGCGTCTTCACCCTCCGCCGTTATGGTAATCGTTCCGCCCTTGGGACAGGCAAGCGTGAGAATACCCAGTATGCTCCTCCCGTTTACGACGATTCCGTTTCTCTCAAAATAAATGTCGGCGCTGAATTGCTTTGCTGTATTAACCATCATCACGGCGACGCGGGCGTGAAGCCCCAGTGCGTTTTTCAAGGTGAAGGTGCGGACCACTCTCATTGCTCATCAAGCCGCCAAGAACATCACAGCCGATGCACCGTAGAGAATCACCAAAACGGGCACCCTTTTTTTGATCAACTCCAGGCAGATCAGGCAGGCGGCCAGCACCACCAACACTCCCACAAGATCCGCGGCCGGAGATCGACCCTGAATGATGGAAAACGTCAAAACGTTCCCTGCCAAGAAAGCCAGCAAAATGAGGGAAAGGGCCTGCAATACCCTCCCTTTTTCGGGCATACTAAAATCCGCCAAGAACTTGACTCCACCCGACCCATCCCTGTAAGCCTCTACAAAACCCCGGAAGCGTATGTAACCATGCACTGCATTATACACCAGAAGTACCAGCAGGGGAGCTATTATTCCACCCTGGAGAAAGGCGGCTCCCACCGCCAGGATGGAACAGAGAGGCCTCAAAGACCCGGAGAAAAAAGGATCACCCAGGGCGGCATAGGGCCCAGCCAGGGATTCCTTTAGATGCGCCGCACTTTTCCCTCCTTCGAGTTCTTCGCATTTCAACACCGACCCCAGAATCAAGGTTGCCATTACCGGATGAGTACTGAAGGTCTCTCTATGCCTTGAAAGAATCCCCTTGAGGTCCTTTCCGCGCGAATCTGCGGCGGGCAGAAGGGAGTAGAGAAATCCCAGGTTCTGAAGTTTCGAATAATTCCAGGATCCTCCGATCAAAAACGATCGCGCGAATACCTTGGCGGCTC
>JAHDRK010000010.1 GCA_018433345.1 Syntrophobacterales bacterium
CCTGATCTGAAACTCTCCGCCAGTGAATGTGACGTGATAAGAAAACTCTTTTTTGCGCTCACGTTCTTCTCGATCGGGCTGGCATCCAATTTCAAAAAGCTTTGGGAAGAAGGTATCGGGAAATTGATGCTGGTCTATGTCGTGGCGTTGTTCGGTTTCATCATCTGGATAGGGCTGATAATCTCGTGGATATTCTTCCACGGCGTTATGCCGCCGTTAGCCTGACAACGGACAAAAATATCGTTACGCACAAAAGGAGGTTGTTATGACTGATGCCAATGAAACAAAAATCAAAGATGAAATTGAAAAAATGGAATATGAACCCCTGCTGCCCATCGAAAAAAAACTGATAGCATGGAGTCTCATCCTTGGCGGTGTTCTACTCGTGGTACTGATATGGATAAGTTATACCTTCTTCCCCGCCGGTCATTGACATAAGGGCTAAAAGAGGGGGTACGCTGGGGGTATTTGGAAAAACTCCAATGGTAATGGTCTCGTAAAGAGTCTTGTATGGCTTTGCAAGGATAAGGCCAGGTAAATTGTTATGAAAATCAAGGAATCCCATTTATTTTCTTGATCCCTGGCCGCTCCAGCAAAAAATACGGTCTCTTACGAGACCATAGGGTGCCGTGGGTCTGTCTGAAAAGACGGTGTCGTCCCCGCTGCAAGCGACAGACCGAATCAGCACCTGGTCGAAAGATTAAAAAGCGGCATTAAGCAAACAAGAGGAGGACTTGATTCCCCGTCAAATTTGGAAAACGGGCTGTAAATTTCTTGGCGGAGATTTTACGAAAAAAATACTTGACCCTCGGGACTAAACTGAATATGATTCATTTAAGAAAATACGGGAAATGGAGCTGAAGAAACATCCTATGATTACAGGTTGTTTCCGAGAAGGAGGTTGAAAATCATGGCTAATAACTCAGAAACACCTCTTTTAGATCAATTGGAGGAGGGAAGGTGGCCGAGCTTCGTCAAGGAAATAAAACAGGCGGCGCAGAAAAAACCTATGGCCGAAGATCTTTTGCGCCAGCTCGAGCTTTCCTACAAGGAAAAAATCGGTCATTGGAAACACGGCGGTATCGTGGGTGTCAAGGGATATGGCGGAGGGGTCATCGGCCGATACTCGGACCGTCCCGACCTGTTTCCGAACGTTCAGGCTTTTCACACCCTCCGAGTAAACCATCCAACGGGGTGGTTTTATAAGACGGATGCCCTTCGGACCCTCTGCGATATCTGGGACAAGCACGGCAGCGGCCTAACCAACCTACATGGATCCACGGGCGATGCTATTCTCCTGGGCACAACCACGGAACACCTTCAGCCTTGTTTTGACGACCTTTCAAATGCCGGGTTCGATCTCGGCGGTTCGGGCTCGGCCTTGAGAACACCGAGCGCCTGCGTGGGACCCGGACGCTGTGAGTGGGCGTGCATCGACAGCCTGGACATCTGTAACAGTCTGACTTTGGAATTTCAGGACGAGATTCACCGTCCCATGTTTCCATACAAATTCAAAATCAAGATATCGGCCTGTGCAAACGACTGCGTGGCAGCGATAGCGCGCGCCGACCTCACCGTGATCGGAACATGGAAAGGAAATATACGAATCGACCAGAAAGAAGTGGCGGCCTATGCCGATTCAGGATTGGATATTCAAAAAGAGGTGTGCAACCTCTGCCCGACGCATTGCATGACATGGAACGGCAAAGAGCTCAAGATTTACGACGAGGACTGCACTCGTTGCATGCATTGTATCAACCTGATGCCCAAGGCCCTGCGACAGGGCGAAGAGAAAGGCGCGACAATCCTCATTGGTGCCAAGGCCCCCATCGTCGAGGGTGCCTTGTTGTCTTGGGTCATCGTACCGTTTATGAAAATGGAACCTCCATACGAGGAATTGAAAGACTTGATTATTAAGATCCAGGATTGGTGGAGTGAGAATGCCCGGTCAAGGGAAAGACTCGGCGAGTTGATCAAGCGCATGAGTATGAGGAAATTCCTGAGGGCGGTGGGATTGCCCCCCGTACCCCAAATGATCAAGGCTCCACGAACCAATCCCTATGTCTTTTTCTGGCCGGAAGAAATCAACAGGCCTGAAGGAAAGGAGGAAAAGTAATATGCCGCCGACTGATATAGGCCCCCCTGATTACAAAACCATGCTTCACCCCGTAATTAAGAGCAATTATGGAAAGTGGAGATACCATGAAATACTCAAGCCAGGCGTCTTGAAGCACGTCGCCGAATCCGGAGAGGCGATCTACACGGTGCGCGCAGGCTCACCGCGTCTCCTGTCAACGGATCGCATAAGAGAAATCTGTGATATTGCAGACAAATACTGTGACGGTTACCTTCGTTTCACAAGCCGTAACAATATCGAATTTCTTCTTGACGATCCCCGGAAGATCGATTCATTGATCGATGAACTCGAGACTAAGAACTATCCGATCGGTGGAACCGGCCATTCCATCTCGAACGTGGTACACACCCAGGGATGGGTTCATTGTCATACGCCGGCAACGGATGCCTCCGGCCCAGTTAAGGCTGTCATGGATGAACTCTACGACTATTTTACGGAGATGAAACTCCCCGCCCACGTCAGGATTGCGCTTGCCTGTTGTCTAAATATGTGTGGGGCGGTTCACTGCTCGGATATCGCCATCCTCGGTATCCATCGGACTGTTCCAAAACCGGACAACAGTCTCGTGCCCAACCTCTGTGAGATCCCAACCACAGTGGCGTCGTGTCCAACCGGAGCCGTAAGGGGCGACATGAAAAACAAGACAGTCATCGTAGACGAAGATAAGTGCATGTACTGCGGAAACTGTTATACCGTTTGTCCCGCCATGCCGATTGCCGACCCCTCTAATGACGGCATTTCGATCTGGGTCGGAGGAAAAGTTTCCAATGCCAGAAGCGCCCCGATGTTTTCCAAACTGGTCATACCCTACTTGCCCAATAACCCTCCGCGCTGGCCAGAAGTGGTGCAGGCCGTCAAGAACATCGTTGAAGTCTATGCCGCCAACGCAAGAAAACATGAGCGGCTGGGCGAATGGATCGAGCGTGTAGGGTGGGAGCGATTTTTTACACTCACAGGCATTCCTTTTACGGACAAGCATATAGACGATTTCGACATGGCCATTGAAACCTTCAGAACGTCTGCGCAGTTCAAGTGGAGGTAACATGAAAGACGACTTGAAAGAAAGAATCGTTGAGCTGTTCCGGCAGAAATCCAAAGGGGAAAAACATTTCTTCTATATCCGCGACGTGGTGAAATGGCTGCCGGACGAGGACAGACGCATGGTCCAGGACGCCGTGAAAGAGCTGCTGGACGAGGAAATCCTGAAATACTGGTCCACGGGCAGCACCACCTACCTCGTTCTGGCGGAACATTATCCTAAAGAATAAAAGCAAATGGATGATCGTTGATGTACTCTAAAAGACCACGCTTGGTTATGGCGGCTTTACGAGGAAGCGCCGGCAAGACAACTCTTGCCGTAGCGCTCGCCTCCGCGTTGAAACTGCGGGGGCACTCGGTCTTCACGTTCAAAAAAGGTCCTGATTACATCGATGCCGCCTGGCTCTCCCTGGCGGCATCCAATTGCTGCAGAAACCTTGACACATATATGACGGGCCATGAGCGTGTCATGCATTCCTTTGCAAAATTCTCAAGGGACGACTCGATCTCCATCGTGGAAGGCAACCGCGGCCTGTACGACGGAGTAAACGCCCAAGGGGAACATTCCACGGCCGCCTTGGCTAAGCTCCTGAATGCCCCCGTCATTCTGGTCGTAGATTGCGACAAGGTAACTCGTACCATGGCGGCGATGGTGCTGGGCTGCATACATCTCGATCGCGCCGTGGATATCCGAGGAGTTATTCTTAACCGTGTCGGAGGGATACGCCATGCCGGGGTGGTCAGCCGGGCGATGGAGGAAAGCTGCGGACTTCCGGTGCTCGGGTCGGTACCGCGGATCGCGGACATTCCCTTCGCGGAACGGCATCTAGGCTTGATACCACCGCAGGAAAGCATGGACGGTCAAAGGATATTGAAACGGGCTGCTTCGATAGCCGAAGAAAATATCGACATCGACGCTCTGATCCGGGTGGCGAATGACGCACAGCCATTGCCCGAAAAGGACGTAACTACTCGAAACATGATCTCTCTGACCGATGTACAAATCGGCGTAATAAGGGACAAGGCCTTTCAATTTTACTACCCTGAAAATTTAGAGGAACTTGCCCGTCTGGGGGCGTGTCTAATCAGGATTGATGCCCTCCAAGATTCCTGGTTGCCCGATCTTGATGCGATCTATATCGGCGGAGGGTTCCCGGAGGTGCACGCAGAGCGGCTTTCCAACAACAGGTCCTTTCTGCTCTCGCTC
>JAHDRK010000019.1 GCA_018433345.1 Syntrophobacterales bacterium
CGACAACTGCAAGGACCAGTGCGTCTTTGAAAAATTCAAAGATTTCATCCCCGAAATCTTCCAGGAAGCCAAGGCGGAACTGGTGAATGAAGGCGTGATTCCTCCCGAGGTCAGGGATTACTTCAAGGCCGTTATCACAAACGGCAATCCCTATAAACTGCCTCAGGCGGAACGGGCGAAATGGTCCGAGGGCCTTGGGATTCCAGAGTTTACGGACCAGGAATATCTCTTCTACGTGGGCTGTGTCGGCTCTTATGACGAAGTCGGTCAAAAGATGGCAAGGGCCGTGGGAACCGTTTTATCGAACGCGGGCCTCTCCGTAGGTATACTGGGCAGCGAAGAGACCTGCGACGGTAACGAGGTACGGATCCTGGGCGAGGTCGGCCTCTTTGAAGAGTTGGCCGGGGCAAACATAGAAAAATTCAAGGAACGGGGCGTCTCGAAGATTATCGCCCTCGACCCCCACGCCCTGAACGCCTTCAAGAAGGAATATCCGAAACGGGGAGGATGGTTCAAGGTCTTCCACTATACTGAAATCCTTGCCCGGCTTATCAAGGAAGGCAAGATATCCTTTTCCGAGCACCACGTAAAAGTGACCTACCACGATCCCTGCTACCTGGGACGGCATAACGGCATCTACAATGCCCCGAGGGAAGTTCTGCGGGCAATCCCAGGACTCGAACTGGTGGAGATGCGGCGGAATCGCCGGTTCGCCTTCTGCTGTGGCGGGGGTGGCGGCAATTTCTTTACGGATATCCTCGGCACCGACGAAGACAGCGCCGGCCGCGTTCGCGTGCGCGAGGCCCATGAAACCGGCGCCCAGGTAATCGCCGCGGCCTGCCCTACCTGCGCCAAGATGCTTGACGACGCCGTCAAAATTGAAAAATTGGATGACAACCTGGAGGTCCTGAGCATTGCCGATATCGTATTGAAGGCGCAAAAATAGCCAAACCGGACCTGCCGAAAATCATGTTACTAACGCCTGCTAATGCGAGGAACAGATGTTTCTGGACCCGAAGGGAGGCACCGTTAAATTGTTGAGCCGCTCTCTCGTCAAAATCTCGTTCAAATCAGGCACCCACCGGAACCAATTTATCAAAAGACAAACGCCACGATAAATCTCCTGCTTAACGATCGGCAAAATCAGTACTTTACTACTGAAATCCTCTCGACACGCAAATTCCCTTCTTTTAAAAAAACGTCTTATCATTCGCTGATGTACGAACTTCGCACCCCAGTTACAGAGATTGCCGCTACCCATGATTCACTTAACAAATCGATCGTGATCGAGTCTTCGGTCCTGACATCTGCTGAAGCAATCGGCAATCCCGACAGACCGGACTTCCCCCTGCTGAAGGGAAAAGAGGCCTTGATACAGGCCGATTTTATGGACAGGAAAGGCCAAGCATACACCGACGCTCCGTCGGGCTTTCGTGGGAACTTCCGGGGAATCATCGATATGGATCTTGCAAGTCACAGGGAGAAGGCCCTTTTTATCGCGACCCTGAACGCTGTTGCAAGGTACACTTATCCCGATCTGAAGACCATTCACTGCAGGGATGGAGGGCCGCGACGATGCGCGAAAAAAATTGCTGCATATATGCAGGGATCTCGATCCGCAATCCGTGGGGCTCGTCGGGATGCAGCCCGCCATCCTGGAGGCATTGGTTGACATGATGGGAACAGACCGTCTTCGCTGTATCAACCGTGATGAAGGCAACCGGAATGGGATCAAGTTCGGCGTTGCCATAGAGTGGGGGGATGGAGAGGGACTCAAACAATTATTTGAGAGGAGTGAGCTTATCCTCACCACCGGCTCCAGCGCCGCCAATGGATCACTCGCCGACATTCTTGCCTTGGCGGACACCACCGGAAAACCCGTTTACTTCTACGGCACAACTATAGTGGGAACCGCCCGGTTCCTGGACCTTGATCGTCTCTGCCATGAATCGCAGTAATGAAATCACCGTGCACGTACGGTGATTACCACACATTCTTTCCATCAACCTGATCCCGATGGGCTATGTTATTCGTTTTCCTGTCGCGTCAACCCATACATGCGGGACGGCCTCACCTCCCCGCTCCGTCGATCGGGATGGTCGTCGAGTTCACGGACCCGAAGGGGGACACCTTTAAAAAATTACTAAGTTGAGCCGTCGTCATGTGCCTCTTCAAGATCTCGTTTAAATCGGGTACCTAATATCTTGAGGGCCCTTTTTCCATAGTTGTATTCATGCCGCGTGGACCGTGACCCGCCGGATAACAACAATATAAATGTTATTTGAGAAAGCAACCCTTACACGGAGCACAGTCAGGCATTCCCTCCGTCTGACCGGCCTGGAGGCTCTTCGCGATACGTCGTGTTTGGAGGAAATGTTTTTTCCTTTTGATCTCCCTGGTCCTGTGGTATCTGTAGGATATTCTGGACACCGTATCTATCACCGCACTGTGCACTGTTGTGCCGGGTGGATAACGGACGTGAAAAAGCAGAAGGGAGACAACAATGAAGGACGGAGAAGAAGCGATCCTGCAGCGGGCTTTTGATCTAGGAAAGGCTTACGAAAAGGCGAACGGTGGATGCCCCCAATGTACACTTGCAGGGATTTTTGAGGCCTTGGACGTCTGGGATGACGCGGTGTTCAAGTCGGCAACAGGCCTCGCCGACGGTGTCGGGCTCACCGGTGATGGTCATTGCGGCGCCCTTTCGGGGGGAACAATGGCGATCGGTTACTTTTTCGGCAGGTTGCGTGAAAATTTCAGTGATGTCACGGGTCAGCTGAAAGCATGTATTCTCGCAAAGAAACTGCACCATGAATTCATTGAAAAATTCGGCACCTGTCGTTGTGCCGACCTGCAATCGAAATTGGTGGGACGGTTTTACAATCTCTACGATCCCGCCGAGTTCGAAGCAGGACTTAAGGCGGGCATGCCTGAAAAATGTTCCACCGTGGTGGGAGAAACGGCGCGTATGGCAACACGGATTATCCTCGACGAGCAGAAAAAACAGAGGGAAAAATCACAACAGAAATAAAGTAAAAATCAGGCGCAGCGAACGACGGGTAAAGGCGTCACTGCATTAATCCTGTGCCCATTGTTTAATAGACAGTAACCTCATTTGTTTCACAAGCGCCGCGTCCCGCTTAAACTCCGATGTCCCGGGGAGTGCCGTTTGAATCGGAGAAAACGGTTATTTATACATCTGACATCCCTACTTCTGTAATCAGTCAATAATGCCTGATAGACCTATAGGCAAGAACTCTAAATATTTTCAAAGTCTCAGGGAGAAGATAACTTTCTTTCGGTCGCTGAACTGTCAACTTTTTATGAGCTTCAGGGTCTTCAATATTCCAATGCCGATGTCGTAAGGCCTTTACTTTTCATATCAAGCCTGTCGGACTCGATTTTTCGGGTGGAAGACGAGCAGTATGTATTGACAAGCGAATCTGCAGCTCTAATAAATAAATCGTCAGAAGCACGTAAAATGTCCGGGTTTGTAGCACATGATATGTCCGGCTTATAGGTTGCGTTCTGGATGTGCGGAACTTGCCAATAAAATGAGCGTGCCACGAGCATTAAGTGATACAAATTATGCAACCGGGTGGCTCGATGTTTGTAGCGATAGGTGGATCATGAGTGGTGGTAATTGACAGCAAGCCGTCTCACATTTCAAACAAGACCATCTCGAGCATGGCTCTTTCGACAACCTTTTCGTGCTGTTATAAAATGAGCGCTCTACTTGACGGAAGTTTTATCAAGGTAATGAAGAGAAGAAGCTGAAGCAAGAAGTCGTTTAGTATAACTCTGCCGCGGTGAGGCGACTATCTCACTTGAAGGTCCTTCTTCGATTATCAGGCCATCCAGCATGACAGCGATTCGATCGCTCATCTTTCTGGCAGCGGCAACGTCATGAGTGATGTAAAGCATGCTCAGACCGCGGCACTCTTGCAAATTAAGCATCAGCTTGAGAATTTTGGCCCCTATGCCGGCATCAAGAAAAGCAGTCGGTTCATCTGCGATGAGAAGGTCCGGGTCCAACACCAGGGCTCGGGCAATGGCTACGCGCTGCAGTTCACCACCACTGAGGTGATGAGGATATGTATTGAGAAATGTCTTAGTCTGAGGAAGTTCAACTTCTCCAATGGTTTGAATCGCTTTCTCGCGTCTTTCCTCTTTCGTCCCTATTCCTTGCACCTCTAACGGCTCCATAACCAACTCGAGAATAGATAAACGGTGACTCAAGGATTCTCCCGGGTTCTGGAATATCATCTGCACCCTTCTGTAGAAATCCTTTTCCCTTTTCTCCACCTTTTTACCTTCCAGATATATCCCCCCCTTTGATGGAGTGTAGAGACCCATTAATATCTTGGCGAGTGTGGTTTTGCCTGAGCCACTCTGCCCAACAAGCGCCAGCGTTTCGCCCGCTTCGATATGCAGACTTACTGAGTCTACCGCTTTGAGCAAATTGAATTGTTTAGACAAATTGACGACTGACAAAAGCGTGACGATACCACCACGGTGACAGGCAACCCATCGTCCATGATTTTGGTTGAGGCGTGGCACTTCGCTCGAGCATTTCTCCATCGCCTGGGTGCATCGAGGGTGGAACGGGCAACCGCTCACCGGTCGGGTCATCCTGCCCTTGATTCCCTGCATGTCTTTCACGGTTGTCATGTTTGGGTAAGCACGAATTAACGCCCGTGTATATGGGTGTCTCGGATTGATCAAAACCTCTCGAGTGGAACCGGTTTCTACTATTCTGCCTCCATATAGTACGGCAAGTTTTTCGGATAATCGGCTGGCAGTGTCCAAGTCATGAGTTATTACAAGCTTGGCTCGGTGGCCGTCAATATTCCGCAGCAATTCGCCAAGCTCTTGCCTGGTAGTAACGTCAAGTGATGAAAGCGGCTCATCCATTATAAGAAGGTCAGGGTCATTAGCCAGTGCCATTGCCAGTAGGACGCGCTGCTGCTCTCCACCGCTGAGTTGGTGAGGGTATGCAGAGAAGCGCTCTGTGGGCAGACCAAACCGTGTCAGCAGCTCTCCAGCTCTATCCAGCGCCCCTCCTTTGCTCCGTAATTTATGCTCAACAATCGGTTCCGCTACTTGGTCAAGAACGCGGTGCACCGGGTTCAGCACGTTATTAACATTCTGGAACAGCATAGAGATCCGGTTCCACCTAATTTCCCGCATTTGCTCGTCTGACAGAGTAAAAATGTCTTCCCCGTTGAAGCGGATACTGCCCTGAATTCCGGCGTCAGCGAGACGCATGATGCTCATTCCCAGGGTGGTTTTACCCGCGCCGGACTCTCCAATAATAGCCAGCGCCTCCCCATCAGCCAAGTCAAGGTCGAGACCATTGAGGACCGTATCATTTCCATAGCTGACACGCAGGCCCCTTATCTCAAGCAACGACTTCACCTCTCAATCTGGGATCGAGAACAGATTCGGCAGCGTGGCTGATAAACGTCAGCCCAATGATAGTCGTTGAAAGAGCTACGCCGGCGGGCACCAGCCACCACACCCAGACATTTAGATAGCTGAATTTCATGGCGTCCCGCATCATCGTTCCCCAACTTACCAGCATAGGATCACCTATCCCGAGGAAAGCAAGACCGGCCTCAATGAAGACAGCGCGCTTGACGCCGTAAATGAATTCCACCAGTAATATTGGACCTAGGTCGGGTACAATGTGTTTCCGGGCAATGTAAAAGAGGCCGGCGCCGAACGTTCGGGCAGCACTGATATGCCCCATCTCTTTGAGGGAAAGAGCTTGCGCCCGTATCATTCTGGCACCGCCCTGCCAACTTAGTGCAGCTAAAAGCAGTACCAGGACAAATAAATCAGGCCTGATGTATGCAGCAACCAGGATAGCTACCATTATCATAGGGATCACGATAAAGGCATCCGCTATCCTCATGACTATCTTGTCATAAATCCCGCCGATGAGCGCGGACGAGACGCCGAAGAGAATGCTCGGTATTAGGCTTAGAACGCCGACACCGAAGCCGACCATCAAAGATGTCCGCGCTCCGTAAAGCAGTTGGCTCCAGATATCTTGACCTACCTGATTGGTTCCAAGCCAATGAGTGAAAGATGGTGCCAGCAGGGGGGCGGTTGACTGTTGCATAGGGTCATATCTACTCAGCAAGGGAGCGAAGACAGCTGCGGCAATCATCACCAGCAGGATAATAATCCCTGCTTTTCCGCTTTGGCTTTGTTTTATCTCTTTCTTCAGGCTAATGTGCATGGCTCACCCTCGGGTCCAGTTTAGGATAAAGGAGGTCAACGGCAAAATTGGCAACCAATACTGACACGGCCATCATGAGGAACACCCCCTGAATAACCGGATAATCACGAGAGAGCAGTGCCTGATAGGTGAGCTGTCCCACCCCGGGATAAGCAAAGACCAGTTCCACAAAGAGAGCGCCGGCAACTACTCTGCCCAGCGATATTCCTGTCATGGTAAGCACCGGCAGCATTGAGTTTCTCCCGGCATGGCGATATTTAATCACATTTTGAGACAGTCCCTTGGCTTTGGCGGTCAGCATAAATGGTGCCTTCAGCACGGTAATCATGGTGTTGCGTGTCAGCAGATAGCCCCCCGCAAGGTGGGCTATGGTAAGGGCTGCCACCGGAAGCGCCATATGTTTCAGAACATCAAGAATCAAGGCCTGTCCTGATAAGCTTGAGTATGGCGTCAACGCCCCGGACAGCGGCGCGATGCCCAGCAATACACCAAACACGACGAGGAGAACCAGTCCCAGGAAAAAGTCAGGGAAACCGTTAAGACTCATCAGACCCGCCAGCATCGCACGGTCTATTTTCGAGCCGCGCCGCCAGCCGGACTCGATGCCCAGCACTATTCCCAGAATTGTGGAGAGTATGAGAGATGTGCCTACCACTAGAAGAGTCCAGGGTAACGCGCCGAGGATAACCTTCAATACCGGGGCATTGAACGAATAAGACCACCCCAGGTCACCCCGGAACAGTGCGGCGATATAAGCACCGAACTGCCGCCATAGCGGCTGGTCGAGGGCGAAACGCGCAACCAGGCGCGCTTTCAGGGCGGGGGTCATGGCAACCAGCGCTTCGTCGCCATAAATGGCCGTCAGCGGATCCCCCGGCATCATTCTAGGCAGGAGAAAGTTTAACGCCAGTATGAAGACAAAAGCGATAGTATACGTTAAAAGGTTGCGCTTACCAGTCACCAGCACTTTTTCTCCGCCGTTATTCCAGTTGGAACATTACCCCTTTGCATTACCACCGAATTCATAGTGAATCTTTTTCATCCAGTCCGGAATCTTGATGTCTTTCGGTTCATTGCATGGTTGATAAGGTTTGATATCCAGTATCGGACTTCCGTCGAGGGCATCAAGTCCGGTGACCTGCAGTACGTTACCCCTGCGCTCGATCAGTCGCACTACGCTGGTAAGAATCGAGTTGGGACGAACCGGGCTGCGGGTGGCAAAAACGCCTACCAGAGGGAATTTCCTGTTGCCCATTGGGTGTACCCTCGTCGTCGAGCGTCTTTCCGCCGGGACGAGGTGTGCCCAGTAAATGACCATGATGTGTGAAAAGTCATCGATGCCGTCGAGCACACCATCCAGACCGGCATCGATGATGAGCTCGGACACGGACTCACTTTGTTTCCTCATTCGTGCGGCTCTTTCCCGCCAGTCGAGTTTACTCAGGTTACCGTCCCAGCCGGGGGCTTTCGACTGGTTCCTTATAACGCCTACCGATTTGAGCTGAATTATATTTGTATCCTGCCCGACAGAGTTGTTTTGAGGCTCTTTCATATCTTACTTTTCCTGCACAAAACTCATGCGGTTCAAAGGTATAGGTACGCCAACGGCAACACCATCCATCGTGTAATATAGGGGAATGCTGCCGTCATGAGCCCAGTGTGACTTGGGGTAATAAAGCGTAAGTGCCGGCAGGTCTTCAGCGTAAAGCTCCTGTATTCTGAACACCATGTCCTTCCTTTTAGAGGCATTCATTTCACTAAGCTGAGCATTAAGAAGCCGAGTGAGTTCGGCATCTTGGCTATACCGAGCGCTGTTGAAACTGTCTCCCAGAATCATCCTATACAAAATGGATGGATCGAAAATGCCTCCATGTCCGTAAATGGACAGGTCGAAATCCCAGGCACCGACCCTGGCATCGACGGTCTTTGCCTCAAGAGTCTGGAAATCAATATCAATGCCGACTTGCTCCAGCTGCCGGGCGATGAACTGCCCTACGTCTTTGTAGTCGGCCGCGGCGATGAGACTGAGTTTCAGGGGTTGCCCATCTTTGGTAAAATACTCACTTTGCAGCGTGTAACCGAGACCCTCAATCAATTCCTGGGCCTTAGCCGGGTCATATTCATATTGTGGAGTATCCGGATTATACCAAAGGCTGGTCGACGGCATCATACCGGGACTGCCTGAAACGGCGTTTCCTCTAAAGACGATCCGCGCCAGAGCATCCCGGTCAATGGCATAGGCAAGGGCTTGACGGAACTTTTTTGAGGATAAGGGTTCCTTCTTGAAGTTGATGCTCAGCTTGCCGTTCCACGAAGGCGGTTCACTGATGACGATAAAGCCTGCGGCTTTAATATCATCCACCACTTCAGCGGGTATGGCGGCTGAGTCTACAATGCCCTTCTTTAATGCCGCCGGGGTCATCTCGGCGGCTATCTTAACGAACTTTATTTCATCAACAGCCGGTTTGCCCAGATAGTAATTATCATTGGTTTTGTAGAGATAGGTACCGCGCGCCTTGCTATAATCAGCGAGTATGTAAGGTCCGGTGCCTATTACGGCATCGGGCGTCAAGAATTCCTCGGGAGCGATCACGTTTCCCCATATGTGCTTCGGTAAGATCGGCTGGACACCGGCAACATTCTGTAGAAATGGGGCATAGGGTTTGCCGAGACAAAGCTTAACTGTATATCTATCGAGTGCTTGGGCGGACTTCACAATGCTGTTATCCACCCACTGGTAGGGATGGGCCTTTGTATAGTTATAGGTAAACACCACGTCATCGGCAGTAAAATCAGTGCCATCTTGCCATTTGACGTTTTGCTGCAGCTCGAATGTGTAGGAATTATCATCCGAATTGTACGACCACTTGCATGCCAGTTGGGGAACAAACGCCGCGGCATTCTTCCAGACGAGGGTCTCAAAGACGAAGCTCATGCGGACATAACCAGGTCCACGGGAGTAAGATGCGTAGGGAGAAGGAAACCCCCAGTCACCGGTGGAATCGGCTATTGTGTAGGATTCAACCTGTGGGCTGGTCGGGACGGCATCATTACTGCAAGCCGGCAGCAATAGCGGGGGAATGACTAGAATAATAATCGCTATTTTAGACAAAAATTTAGGTGCCGCGGGCATAATAGACCGCCTTTCAGTTGAAGATTTTCTACTTCATTCGAGGAGTTATGATTGACATACCATCTCCCGTGAGTTGGTAGTACTCACTTTCCGAACAGGGGAGACAGATTGGCTCGCCTCGCCTGATTCTGGCACGGGGCTCCATAATATTTTCTCCGCATACGGAACACTTAACGCTATCGAATATACGTCCGTAGGACGGCACTTCAACATTGATGCGTTTGATAAAGAACACATACTCGTCAGGGACATCGAGCATCTTGAAAGATATATCCACCCACAACTCCATTAACCTTGCTTGGTCTTCTTCGGTACCCTGCCGCTCAACGATGACTTTGCGGAAAAGGTTTGCCGCCTCAGGAGCCCGCTCTTGCACACAGTCAGGTTTTACGGATATCCGTAAACCTTCGCCGCTTCGCTTTGCCAGTGTGAAGGCGGTCTTGCCATAGTCCCGGTATATCAGGGAATTATTGCCAAAGGTACAACCGGTCACAATTTGGACTCCGTCACTAAAGCAGCTATTCGTTTCTACTATGGCTACCACCTCTTCCATGCCTGTGGCCTTTCTTATGCCCAACTCCCTCATCGCTCGGGCGCCTGCCTTGACACCAAGCGCTGAAAAGGGACAATAGTGGCCATGCAGCATACCACTTATACGCAACAGTTTATGCGGGTCTCCGGAATAAATAGCGTCTTCAATTTCTTGCCTGGGGTTTTCATCCACTATAGAGATCAAAGCTGCCTCCTCTTGTGTCGGTCTAGGGTTTTTTGGACACCTTTCATTTACAAGGGTTTTGGTCAAGAAACCATATACAAAGGAGAAGCGCCATAAAAATGGAGATTACCCTACCAGAACTGATGGAGGTTATCAACAGGGTCCGTGAGAAGCGACAGAATCTTTTTGCGATAATTCGAGAACACGTGCAAAAGACCCTGGAACATTACCTTACTTATGTGTGGAGAATGAAACCAAGCCATTTTGGGGGAAAAGTTCGTTACGTCATGAAAACCTTGCATGCATTTCGTCCCCTCCCGGGTCAACAGGCATGCATTAAATATCAAAAATAATCATTTGTTCCCGTAGGTCGATTCCATAGGCGAACGGCCTCACCGTGCATGTCTTCAAAATCTGTCATGTATCTGTGCAATTCTGTATTATGAACATGATGGAATATCGACCACATTAAACATTTGAATCGTAATCGGCAAGCGTGTATAGTGTAGAATATTTTCAATTGAAGCGGATTTCACCATGAAAAAAACCGCCATTTTCGCGGAAGGACTCATGTTCCCCGAAGCTCCCCGCTGGCATGGCGACAAGCTATGGTTTTCCGATATGAATGCCGGATGGGTCATGACCATCGATCTCTCAGGTAACCTGGAGGCCGTGATAGAAGTCCCTGGATTTCCGTCGGGCCTGGGTTGGCTGCCGGACGGTCGGTTACTTGTCGTTTCCATGGTCGACCGACGATTGTTGCGCCTCGATCCCCCCGTACTGACTGAAGTGGCGAACCTCTTCGACACGGCCTCATACCACCTTAACGACATGGTTGTTGACAGCCGCGGGCGAGCCTATATCGGCAATTTCGGCTTCGACCTCGCCCGTCAGGAATCATTTGCTCCCGCGGAAATAATACTTGTAGAACCAGAAAGCGGCGCCCGCGTGGCGGCGGAAGACATGGCCTTTCCCAACGGTAGCGTAATCACCCCGGGAGGGGAAACGCTGATCGTGGGCGAAAGCTTAGGCAGGCGACTCACCGCCTTTACAATTGCAGAGGACGGGTCTCTCGAAGATCGCCGCTTGTGGGCGGATGTGTCGCCCGCTACCCCTGATGGAATCTGTCTCGACGTGGAAGGTGGTATCTGGGTGGCCTCGCCGGAAACAGGGGAGGTTATCAGGGTTAAGGAGGGCGGAACCATAACCGATCGATTGGTGCCGTCGGCCAGACCTTTCGCATGCATGCTGGGAGGTCCTGACCGGCAAACGCTCTTTGTATGCACATCAAAAGATGCCGCCTACCGAGGCGGACGCATCGAATCGGTGGAGGCGGATGTCCCTGGAGCGGGTTTGCCCTGATAAAAAGGAGGTGTCGGCATGAGAAGGGCGTTCAGAATAATTGTTGTGTTGATTGTCCTGGTTATCGGGGGAGGCATCACGGCGGCATACCTGATGCTGGACAAAATAGTTCACACCGTAATAGAAGTGATCGGACCGGAAGCGACCGGGGTAAATGTTAAAGTCGAATCTGTCAGCATATCACCATTGTCGGGAAAATTCGGTCTCAAGGGGCTTGTAATGGGGAATCCGCCGGGATTCACCGCCGATCGCTCCCTATATGTACGCGATTTCAAAGTTGAGATGGACATGTCTTCGCTATTGGGTGATGTGGTGGTCATCGAAGAAGTATTCATCGACGGCTTAGCCGTCACCTGGGAAGGCCTCAGGGGTGACAATCACAAGAATATAATGGAAAATATCAACAATTACGCGGCTCGCTTCAAGCAAGATGGTAAAGTTTCACCGGCCGTTGAAAAAGACGGCAAACCCGGCAAGAGGGTCATCATCAGGCATGTATACCTGCAAGACAGTTCAATGGACTTCGTCGCGGGAGGCGGGAAACTCGCTACAGTCCCCGTCCCCTCCCTTCACATGACGGATATAGGAGGAAAAGAGGAAGGAGAGTCGGCAGGTGTCGCGATAAAGGACATGTACGGCCGGATGCTCGCCGCCCTGGATGGATCTGCGCGGAAAAACGCTCAGCTCTTCCGTGACAAGCTGGGAGAATTAGGCAAAAAGGGGCGGGAATTACTCGATCAAACACGGGAAACCACAAGTGACATCAGCGATGAGGCAGTAAGGAAACTGGACTATCTCATGAAAGACCTGGATGACCGTCTGCGGTAAGAAAGGTAAGTGAAAGATACGTTCATGACAAAATCCATATTAACGAGGGATTACAGAATTCGTTATTCTGAAATAGGCGCCGACGGCAGGTTGAAAATCGGCGCCGTCTTAGATTATCTCCAGGATGCAGCGGGTGATCACGCGGCTCTTCTCGGCGTGTCATGGACGGATCTCTTCGCGCGCAACATGGGATGGGTGATCCGACAATACCGGCTTGAAGTGAATTGCTATCCGAAAGGCAATGACGTTATCACCTTACACACCTGGCGTCATACTTATCGTCGCCTCTACGAACTACGTGAATTCGATGTGCGGGACAAAGCCGGCAATCAACTGATGCAAGCCCAGAGCTGCTGGATTTTAATAAATCTCGAAACCCGGAAACCCTTGAGAATCGACAGAAATCTTCCTGTCCTGAACGAAAAGGGAGACAGGGAAATAGCCTGGACATTCAGCGAGCCCGAACCGGTGGTAAGGGCTGACCACGAGGTGGCCTTTCTTGTAAGGAGGCATGATTTAGACATCAACCGCCACGCCAACAATGCCGTATTTATTCAATGGGCCGTTGACGCCGTAGACCCGCAGACGGCCGATTCCCACAGGCCATATCGCGTGGACGCCCTTTTCGCCTCCGAAGCTTTGGAAGGAGACCGGGTGCTTTCACGGCTGCAAAAAGTAGCGGACACGGCGGACATAACCTTTCGCCATGGAATCGTTCATGCCGATACTGGATTGGAGTTGGCCAGGGTCAAAAGTATATGGCGGTCTTGAAGCAGTGGTCAGGCCCCCTTTATGAACTGCTCGGTCATCCGGTATGCCTCGTCATCTGTATACTGACGCAGGGGATGCTTGCAGAAATACGCCGAGGGCCCCTCCAGCACACCGCCTTGTCCACGATCGAGGGCGAGTTTCATACATCGAATCGCATCAATGGCGACTCCCGCGGAATTGGGAGAATCTTCCACGGATAGTCTCATTTCCAGGCTGATGGACACGTCTCCGAAAATTCTCCCCTCCATGCGGAGGAAGCACACCTTGTTGTCCTTCAGCCAGGGTATGTAATCACTAGGACCTATGTGAATGTCTTCTCCCGACAAGCGATGTCCCGCCACGGACTGCACCGCTTCCGTCTTTGATTCGCGTTTTGAAACGAGTCGGTCCCGGTTGAGCATGTTCAGAAAATCCGTATTACCGCCGGTGTTGAGCTGGTATGTCCTGTCCAACCTGACCCCCCGTTTTCTAAAAAGATCGGTCAGGACGCGGTGCGAAATCGTCGCTCCCAATTGAGACTTGACGTCATCGCCGATTATTGGAACACCCCTTTTTTCGAAGCGGGCGGCCCATTCGGGATTGCTCGCGATGAAACAGGGCATGTTGTTTATAAAGCCGATCTCCGCCTCCAGGGCGCATTCTGCATAAAATCGCGTTGCCTTGTCTGAGCCCACGGGCATGTAGTTGAGCAATATTTCGGCTCCACTCTCTTTGAGTATGCTCACCACCCCTTCGAGGTCAGGCTCTGGAACATCGGCAGGAACGAAGGTGTATTTGTCATCGTAATCTCTCATGTGTTCGGAAATCCCATCCAGAATCCTTCCCATTCGCACCGGCACCCCCGATAAGGGGAGATCATCGCAAAATACCTTGGTGCAGTTGGGGGGGGCGAAAACAGCCTCGTTTAAATCTCTCCCCACTTTCCGGGCATCAATGTCGAACGCGGCAACAACCTTGATATCTTCGGGCCGATAATCCCCTATGGACCAGTGCATCAATCCAATAGCCTCTTCAGGCCCTCCCTTCTGATAGTAATGAATACCCTGGATCAGGGAGTTGGCGCAATTCCCAACCCCGGCAATAGCGATTCGAATGGATTCCACGAACAGATCACCTCCTGAAATTCATCATCCACCGTTCTAAAGCCACCTTGGCGGAACGATTTCGTATATTACAATAGAGAATGACAAATGCAACTTAAATTACAACCGCATATCAAATAAAAATTACTAAGGGGACAATTTCTTGCCGTAAGTATGTCTTGAAAAAACGTTTTCGAAAGAGAAAAAGCGGCTCAAAAGGTTGACAGAACGTCTTTTTTGCTATATGTGACAGGCACGTTTTCTTGGAGACGCCCCCCACACTCGGTGGCGTAAGATAAACCCTCTAAGCGAGGTTGATCGATACATCATGGATATTCCGAGTAGTAGATGCCCGGAAACAAAACCCAGCGACAGCGGATTTCCCCCCTGTCGAGACAACATTATTCAAGCCCTCACGGCCTGCTCCCATACGGCGGATTATAACTTGATCATCTTCTCCTGATCCGCCTCACTGCCGCCCATGGGGGCGACAGTTGGAGGAGGCGGATTATGTCGGAAAAAATCCTTCTTGAATTAAAAGAACTTTTAGAAGCGGCCATTGCCGGCGATGACGAAAGTCGCGAAGAATTGATCGATCGGCTTGACAACTACTTGAAAGCCGAAGATTTCGAGGCAATCCGCGATTTTTTCACCTCCGTTCATCCCGCCGATACCGCCCAGATTCTAGAGTCCTATGAGCCGGAGAAGGCATGGGCCTTCGTTAAACACCTGGATGTCGAAACGCAGGTCAAGATATTCAATTACCTCGATGTGAAGTTCGAAACCCGCATAGCTTCCATAATGGATCGATGGACCTTGACAGTTATTATGGGAGCCATGTCCCATGACGAACGGGCTGACCTTTTCAAAGAACTTCCCGAGGAACACCGGAGCGAAATCCTGTCCGCTCTTACCCAGACCGAGCGGGACGACATCAGCAAACTGGCTTCCTACCCCGAGGGCACGGCCGGTGCGGTGATGACCTCCGATTTTTGTGCACTCAAACCGGACATGACATCCGAAGAGGCTCTGGAGAAATTACGCCGGGAAGCGCCGGACAAAGAAACCATTTATCAGTGTTACGTAACAGACAATCAAGGAAATTTGATAGGTGTCGTATCACTGCGGGAACTGGTCATGGCGTCGCCCCGGGGAGTTGTCAAAGACATCATGAATCATGATCCAATCTACGGGCGAGCCACCGACACAAGCGAGGACGTGGCCGACATTATGGCAAAGTACGACCTCATGGCCGTGCCCATCATCAATGGAGACGACAAACTCGTGGGTATCGTCACTTTTGATGATGTGCATGACATCATCGAAGAAGAAGCAACCGAAGATTTCCATCGCATGGGTTCCATCGGCGGATACGGCGAAAGTCTTGCAGGAAATGGTTACCTGGAAGCAAGCCCCTGGGTGTTAATCCAGAAGCGCCTTCCTTGGCTGATTGCGCTTGTCTTCGTAAACCTGCTTTCCAGCGCAGGCATAGCCTATTACGAGTCCACCATCGAGGCTGTCGTGGCCCTGGTGTTTTTTCTGCCGCTTCTCATAGCTGGAGGGGGAAACGCGGGCGCGCAGTCGGCGACCCTGATGGTCCGCGCCCTGGCCACCGCTGACATTAAAACGAAAGACTGGATTCTCCTCTTCGGAAGGGAGATCATTATCGCCACAATACTTGGCCTAAGTATGGCCATGGCCATTTCTCTCATAGGGGTCTTCAGGTCCGGCATTGAAGTGGCATTGGTGGTGTCTATGACCATGATGGCGGTGGTGATTTTCGGAAGCCTGGTGGGATGCCTGCTCCCCTTTCTTCTTGACCGCTTCAAGCTCGATCCGGCAACGGCCAGTGCGCCTCTTATAACTTCCATCGCAGACGTAGGAGGAATCATCATCTACTTCAGCATTGCGACATGGTTTCTCCAGACGCACGCGGTGGTTTAGAAAGATTCCTTTCCAACATGGAAATCAAGCGTGGGCGGACAGGGAGAAGAAAGTACTTGCCATTCTACTGAATGAAAGGTAGGAATTTAAAAAACCTCGACAAGACAAGAGCGGGCGTCAACGCCCTGTTTGGGACCTGTTTGGCGGATATAAGGCGGAAAATTCGATATATTCCTAACGCCAAGGAGTTGAAAGGTTTGCGAAAAATACATCCGGACAAGCTTGAACCTGGAATGATACTCGCAAAACCGATCCTCATAGGATCAGCGGTATTCCTGGGCGAGGGCGTAGTGCTTACCGAGCGTCTCGTCTCCAGGATTCAAAACATGAATCTAGATTATGCATTCGTGGAAGGACGGTCGGAACAAGACATGCCATTGGAAGAAGCCCTGGCGCTTCTCGACCATCGATTCAGGAATTGCGACGGCAGTGATCTCATGATGAACATCAAGGAGATCGTTCGGAAACACATTATTGAATTATATGAGTGATACCATTGATATCTCTTTAATGAGGGAAAGGGTTGAAACCATAGAGGCGCTTCCCACCGTTCCCGCCACCTTGAAACAGATATCGGGAATGCTGGAAAAACCCAGGTTATCGATCGAAGAACTGGGCCGGTTCATTGCGGGTGACCCGGCGCTGACCAGTAAAATCCTCAAGATGGTCAATTCGGCTGCCTACGGATTCCCCAACAGAATTTCATCCATATCCCACGCCATAATGCTCCTCGGGTTGAATGTGGTGAGAGGCTTGCTTCTCGGGGTATCGGTCTTCGAGTTAATGCGCCGGAATATTGAGGGACTTTGGGAACACTCCTTGGGTTGCGCCGTTGCAGCTCGTTGGATCGCCCAGAAAAAACAGGTTAAGGAACCAGAAGAAGTCTCGGTGTGCGGGCTGCTCCACGATATCGGCAAGGTGATACTTATTCTCCACTTTCCGGAGGAATACGAAAAGGTCCAGGCAAAAGCCGGCAAAGAAGGTATCACCCTTCACGAGGCGGAACGGGTCTTCTTCGATGCCACCCACAGCGACGTAGGCTCATGGCTGGCCAGGAAGTGGCGGTTCCCCGTCAACCTGGTCGAAGCCATCGAGTACCATCACCGACCCAGACTTTCTAAATCGGCCCAACTTGAAACGGCCATCGTACACGTCTCCGATGCCTTAGTGCACGCCAAGGGAATTGGAACGGCTCATGACGACCTCGTGCCGGCGATAAATCCCGATGCATGGGGACTCTTACAATTGTCGGTCAACGACATAAAGGCCGTCCTCGATGAGCTGGAAGAAGCTGCATCCTCGGAGACGGAGGTATGGTAGTGTCTCGAACCATTCTGATCCTTTCCTCCGATATCGCGGTTACCTCACTTTTGGAGCGAAAACTCGCAACCGAGGGCGACCCCGTCGTGTTCAGCCGGTTCTCGTCGGCTTACGACAGCATATGCAACGAAATGCCACACCTCTTAATAATTGACGTAACATCGTCCCGGGACTCGATTCCAATGCTGGGCATTCTCAAAGAGGATCCCCTGTTCTCGGGGTTGCCCATCCTGGCCGTTCTCAACGAAAATGAACCGTTTGCTGGCTGGGACAACCTTCTGGTTGACGATTACATTTGGAAAAGGGACGTGGAAAAAGAAATAGTCATGAGGGTTCAATTATGCGGCCTACGCGGTCAGCGCATGATGGAAATAAACCCCTTGACACGTCTTCCGGGCAATATTTCCATTAATCGCCAGCTGCAGCACCGAATCGATAGGGGGGAATCCTTCGCCCTAGCCTATGCCGATCTGGACAATTTTAAACCTTACAACGACACATATGGTTTCAGCCGTGGAGATGATGTGCTGAGAATAACAGGGCGGCTTCTCCTTAACATAACGAAAAACAGGCTGTCGGAAAACAGTTTTGTCGGCCACATAGGGGGGGATGATTTTGTATGTATCACGGAACCGCCTGTCATAGAGGAGATCTGCCATGATGTTATAGATGCCTTTGATCGCATAATACCAACTTTCTATAATCCCGAAGATCAGAATCGAGGCTGCATTCTGGGCTATGACAGGTCGGGAATGGAACGCCGGTTTCCCCTCCTCACCATTTCGATAGGGGTGGTTATTTCACAGGGCACTTCTTTCTCACATTATGGACAAGTTACTGAAATAGCGGCTGAAGTAAAAGCTTACGCGAAGATGCAGGAAGGTAGTTGCTACAGGTTCAACCGTCGAGTTTGATGTCATTTGCCCTCATAAAGGACAAAACACCTACCCACCTAAAAACAAGGCGTCGAGGAAAGAAACCGAACATCAGGACAGGATATCTTTCCTGTCGCGTTCCGTTTTAAGGTCCAGCTCCCGCTGTCTCAGAATCCTTTCGATCTCACGGATTTTTTGTGACAAGCGTCGTTCCGTTTCTTTGCCCACGGCAATAAATCGAACCGTAGCAAACACAAGATAATCGAAACTCCTGCCTGAAGACAACACGCTCTTATCCCATCGCCGCAACACGCGGCACCTGATTTCATGCTCATTACCGTCAATGATGAGCTTTCCTCCAACTATCGATCCAGGATTCAGTTGAACCTCGCCGTCCAACAATATCTTGGCGCCGCCTATGGAGATATCTATGATACTCACCTTCGCTCCCGCAATCACCAGGTCCAAACCACTGTCGAGAAAGGGCCTGACTCTATAGTGCATACGAAGGTTGAATTCGTAGGGTTCTCCGATTATTTCGAGATTGACGGCTCCCACGGTTTTGTCGGATGCAAGGCGGTAATCCCTCAGCAATTCCTTGACCCGCACGGGGATCGCATGGCGAACGGGTGTATCTCCACGGCGGGACAAAACCGTAACGAGAATGTCTTTCTGAATATCGTAACGGGCCAGAGGGGGAGTTGGCTGTGCCACGGTAACCACTTCATCTACTACATCGTAAACAATCGACTGCCTGACATCGATACTTTCCTTCGCCTCGTCCACTCCAATCACCATGTCCGTTTGTTGTCCCGGCCTAAGAACCGTCTTATCGTTCATATTCCACCCGCAGGGAGAAAATTCCCGCATAAGATGTGTCCAAGCACCTTAAACCACTTATCAAGGAATGGGAATCCTTGTCACTCGCCTCTGTTATTTTTTTACCTGTTCCCCCGCAATGCCTCACGAAAAGCCCGAATAGCGGTTCAACCGATGTGCGATATCCGAACTTCAACAGGAAATTCAATGATAAACGGCCTCATCGATGAAATGCAAGTCCATAACGACTTGAAAAGAATCTCTCCAGGCGACTTGAAAAGCCCCACGCCTTCGGCGGCATTTATTTATTAGGCCACGGGCTTTCTTGCCATCCATGAAAGGTTGTGATAATTCTCCTGTTACCTAATTTTCATGCAGGGAAAGACGGATGTAAAATATGATCGACAAATACGAAAGAAACATCAACTACCTGCGCGTATCCGTAACGGACCGCTGCAATCTCCGCTGTATGTATTGTATGCCCAAAGAAGGGGTCTCATGGCTGGGACACAACGACATCCTGCGCTACGAAGAAATTCTCCGAATAGTAAGAATCGCCGCAACAAAGGGCATAGGCAAAGTTCGAGTCACCGGCGGCGAACCATTGGTGCGTAAAGGCGTCGTTGATTTCCTTTCGGAACTAAGTGGCATCGAAGGTCTTCATGACATAAGCCTCACTACGAACGGAATCCTGCTTGAAACAATGGCTAAACCGCTTTACGAGGCCGGCATACGACGGATCAACGTGAGCCTCGATTCCCTCGTTCCTGAAAGGTATTATAATATTACGCGGGGGGGTGATTTGAATCGCGTTTTGAAAGGTCTCGAGGAGGCCGAACGGGTGGGCTTCGACCCCATAAAGATCAACGTGGTGATTATAAAAGATTTTAACGAGGATGAAATAGACCGTTTCGTAAGGCTGGCGTTGGAACAATCTTACCAGGTACGTTTCATCGAA
>JAHDRK010000077.1 GCA_018433345.1 Syntrophobacterales bacterium
AAAGGCGGACATGCCCGTTTCATGCACCAAAAGTTCCTGTGGAAAGATTTGGTCCAAGTCGATCTTGAAGGTTGCGCGTACATGAGGGTCTATCATCACCGAGTAAAGGGCCGTGACGGCCTTGAGGAAGGTGTAATGACGGCCGTACTCACCATCCACACCGAAGGCAGCCCTGAGGGATTCTCCCGCCGACGAGCGGCAACAGCGTTCGCCCGCCGGCAACAACACATCCCCTATAAGACGGTTCGTGTCCGCCTCCGTAAAAACAAAGAGATCCAAATACCTGAGGGGCTGCCGGGACAATTCACTCTCGATCCAATCCCTCGCAACGGCATGAAGTCCCTCGTGGGTAACCGATACTGAAAGCAGGCACGGTACTGAAATATCCTTGCCAAGACGAGCACGCTTCACTTCAAACGCTATCGCCTCGTCGAGACCTCGCAGTCCGTAAAGGATTTCGTTGTTCTCGGGAGGCACGCCCAGGGGCACGGGATGGTCGTACCAAAAACGCTGCTCTTCCCTTGATGCCGCCCGCACGGGCTCTCGAAGAAATTCCGGAAGGGATTCATTGTGCCCTTCGTGGAGCGGAATGGTGAGAAGCGCATTGGCGGTAATGAGGATTTCGCTGAAAGGATCTTTGATAGGGCTTTCGGGAGGTTTCATGACGGACACCCGTCGCATGCGGCGAAGTTCTTCTATCGCTTCCTTTCTTCTACCGTATATGGCACGTCCTTCCGGGAAAAAAACACTCCAGCACAGATCGGCTTTCTCTTCATGGGACAGCATCCTCCCTTCCCTTAGTATTGCAGCCGAACGTTTCAAGTTTTCCGCGAAGATGGCGCAATTAGTTGCACACTTCCCAATCTCTTCGGGTATTTCATAAAGGGCGGTCAGAAAAAAAAGGGCGGTTTTTTTCTCTTCACCATCTTCTTCCGCCTCGCGGGCGAGTCTCGTGACGAGCTCCTCGAACTTTCCCTCACCAGGACCACAGAGTGCATCGAGAAACATCCTGTTTATCTCCAATGGTCGTCCTCGTTCTTCTCTCCGCGGAAGGCCTTTATGCTCCCGGACTATCCATCTAACCAAGTCAAGCCACGCCGAAATCTCATGTCCAGCAACAGCGGTCATGACCCTGCCTCCTTTTTCGTGGTCCACCTGTTTTTCGCGCCCGCAAAAGTTCACACAACAGGTGTGCCTATTTCTCAAGATGTTCCCTACATTAAAGATTAAAAGAGACAAAATCCAGCCAATTCAGATCTCGTATATTTCTCTCGAATTATTACAACAACATCCCTTTCAAGCTTCTCTCTATTCAACCGTCCTCCGCCTCTTTCTTTTCCTTCTTTGGACGATGCAATAATTTGTTTTGACTTCATTATAAGCATCAAGTAAACTGAAATACATTAATATTCACTGCACAACCATGAAAGGGGGGGGAATCATGGATAGCGTGTACAAGGTGATTGAAATCATCGGAACCAGTGAAAGATCTTGGGAGGAGGCGGCGCGAACCGCTGTGGAAAAGGCGTCACAATCATTAAAAGACCTGAGAGTGGCCGAAGTAAAAGAACTTGATATCAGACTAGAGGATGGCAAGTTGTTTTATCGAACAAAACTGAACGTGTCATTCAAGTACCTCGATTGAGCGATCGCCCCGGCCGTTCCGATCGCGAGACAAACCGGCCGCAATGGAAACACCCGTGGTTTCTATCGCGGCCGATTTTAATTTTGGCGGACACACTTTTTTCAAATCGTCCTTTCTTCCTTAAATACTCAATCCCTTTCGACAGCCTCGCGTTTTTGTGAAAATATTGACGATGAATTTCGATTAAGATATAAATATATGTTTATTATCCAGCCTTCGTTAGGCTGCCAAGGAGAAGAGCCTTATGAAAATCGTGATCAAAAAAACCTACCGGGAAATTTCACAGGCGGCTGCTTCCATCGTATCCGACATCGTGACCCAAAAACCCACTGCCGTACTGGGACTCGCCACGGGAAGCACGCCGCTCGGCATGTATGAAGAGCTGATCCGACTTTATCGTGAAGGTCGCCTCGATTTCTCTCGGACAACAACCTTTAACCTGGATGAATATTTGGGACTGGCGGCCGATCATCCCCAAAGTTATCGCCGCTTCATGGATGAAAACCTATTTGATCATATCAATATCAATAAGGAGCGAACGCATGTTCCCGATGGTTCATTGTCCGCCGACAGGGTCGATGAGCACTGCGAAGAGTACGAGGCCGCCATACGTAGGGCGGGCGGAATAGACCTCCAGGTACTCGGCATAGGCGGTAATGGCCATATCGCCTTCAACGAACCGGGATCCCCTCTGTCGTCACGTACTCGACTCGTCGCGCTGGATGAACAAACCATCAAGGACAACGCCCGCTTCTATGATTCCGAGGACGAAGTTCCTCGGTTCGCCATCTCAATGGGGATAGGAACAATCCTTGAGGCCCGTGAAATCATCCTTATAGCCAACGGTGCGAAAAAGGCCCCTGTCGTCGCTGAAGCCATCGAAGGCGAAGTAACAAGCCGCGTTCCCGCTTCTGCGCTTCGTATGCATTCCAACGTAACGGTAATTCTGGACAAGGAGGCTGCGTCGTTGCTGAAAGACTTTCCCCTTCTCGCAAATCAGCACATCCAATGAATATGAAATTGAACTCCGTACTCGATTTTCACAATCGTCTCGCCTTGAGAAAAAGGACCCTTTTCGATATTGATAACATTCCTCATATTCAAATGGGGGGTAGGCATCTTTTCGTAACGTTCCAGGGGCAATGTGGGGAACAAGAGCGACTTTACCGGAGTAAATAATGCTAAATTTTCTCTACAAGCTGCTGATAGACGATGTGACGCATATATGCTACGGAAACAGCCTGGAGTTTTTTCCCGACAATTCGAGGATTCTCGACGTGGGGATAGGCAACGGCATAATGATGAAAGAGTACCACGAGCAGATAAAATCGAAACACCTTAAAATCACGGGCATCGACATCAACGAGCGATACCTCGTCCACTGCCGCAAGATGATCCGGCGATTCGACCTTGAAGACCTCATAGATATTCAATGTATCCCGGTCGAAAGGTATCGTCCTCCAGAAAAAGGGTACTTCGATTACATCCTTTTCAGTATGAGTTTCATGCTTCTCGATGATCAGCAACTTGTCCTGGATCGTATAAAGCCCTGGCTGAAACCGGGAGGAGGCGTCCTCTTCTTCCAAACCATGTTTAAGGACCATTCCCTTTTTCTTGACATCGTCAAGCCCAGGTTGAAATACATCACAACAGTGGATTTCGGACGGGTCACCTACGAAGGGGATTTCTTCGAACTCCTTAGAAAGAAGGGCATTACGGTCACCGAAGATCGGCTTCTAAAAAGAGAATGGTTCAACGGAGAATATCATCTTATTATTTCAGCCCCCAAAAACGGGAACGGTCAACCGGCGGTGATAAATGCGCCGTATGGAGAAAGTAAAAATGCCTCTTGAGGTGAATCGAGATAACAAACGATGACTTGATGCCGACAAGCAGACAACGCAGCAAGGGCAATTCGTCGTTCTCCCGAGCATGGTTCGGTTGGCTCCGTCCGGCGCGGGGAACCCCGGAACCCCAAGAAAGGGGGCTTTCCCCTTCACAAATGACGGCTCCCCTCATGTGGCGACAGTGTCACCTTTTGGCTTCGTCGTCGGCCTTCTTTAAAGGGCTTCCATCCCTTCGATGATCCCGGACAAGAAGAGATACCTTCTCAAGGCGCTCTTTCGACCAGCGTAGATGAGTTCCCAATCTTCGCACCATGTCACATCCCAGCAGCTCGTGATGGACATAGGTGCTGCGATCCACTTTATCCGTCCGAGTAAAGGGCTTAGCCACGTCGTGCAACAAGGCCGCCCATCGAAGGTGAGTATCCTGCGGCACGGCGGTCACAACTCGCAAGGTATGTTCCCATAGATCATGGGCATGATGGTGACTGTTCTGGTCATAGTCTTTCTGAAGCGAGAGCTCGGGGATCATGAAACGACAAAGCCCCGAATCCATGAAAATGTGCAGTCCCTTTTCCGGTGAATCTCCTGTCAATAACTTGTCCATTTCCGACATCCACCGCTCTTTGCTTACCTGGAGAATCCGCCAGGACAATTCCGTGAGGGCACGAAAGGTATTTTCCTCCACCAAAAAACCAAGTTGGGATGCAAAGCGGGCGGCTCGCAGCATCCGAAGCGGGTCTTCCCTGAACCGTTCTTTGGGCCTCCCCACGCAGCGTATAAGCCCCCTTTTGAGATCCTCCCCGCCGCCGAAAGGATCGATGATCCTGCCTTCCCTGCGGGCGATGGCATTTATGGTGAAATCCCGCCTCGCCAAGTCCTCTGTGATTTCGTCCACAAACGACACATCGGGATTCCGGCTGCCTTCCCGGTACCTCTCGGTACGAAAGGTTGTGATCTCCACGAGTCGGCCATCTATTCTTACACCGATGGTACCGAATCGTTTACCCGTCAGGAAAGGCCTTTTCCCGGCCTTTCGCACGAGTTCCTCTATCTGCTCCGGCTGATGGGGAGTGGCAAAGTCATAATCGGTGGGCTCCACGCCGCGAAGCTCGTCCCTGAGAGAACCACCGACTTCGTAAACAGGTGATATGATTTCTTCGACTTTCCTGACGATATCATTCATTACAAAGTGCCCGATTTTCACGAGTCATTACGCTGACGGCTGAAAAGTGTAACAGCTTTCGGCCTGCAAATCCAATTGAAACGGTACGTGAGGGCCCGCTGATTTTTTTCTTGACTATAGAACGATTGTTCTATACATAACAGCCATGAAGAAAAAACGGACCACGGAAAGCGTCGCGAAAATTATCGGTGCCTTTTTCAGAGAACATCGCAGGATGCCGACCTACAGCGAAATGGAAGAAATCCTGGGAGTCCGCTCCAAAAGCGTAGTCCACTTCTGGGTCGGAAAGCTTCTCCAGCAAGGTCTTCTCGAGAAGGACGCCCGGGGGTTTCTCCATCCTCGCCGCCACTCAATGGCACTCCCCCTGCTGGGGTCGATCCAGGCCGGGTTCCCCTCCCCCGCCGAGGAAGAACTTTGCGATATCCTGTCGCTTGACGAATACCTGGTCACCAAACCCGACTCTTCTTTTCTGCTGAAGGTTACCGGGGATTCCATGATAGAGGCGGGTATAATGGAAGGCGATCTGGTCATCGTGGAACGAGGCAAGGAACCGAAAAACGGCGATATCGTACTTGCCGAAGTGGACGGCGAATGGACCATGAAATATTTTCACCGCAAGGGAAACGACGTCACTCTCCAGGCGGCCAATCCCGGCTATAAGAAAATCGTACCACGTTCGGACCTGAGAATCACCGGCGTGATAACGGCGGTAATCCGCAAATACCACCGCTGACGGCGGACCACCAGCTGCCCAAGCACGAGAGAACAGGTAATTAATATGACGATCGAAACCTCAACTTCAGGAGCCTTGGCCGAGTGTGTCCGCATAACGTCCGGTCATACATCAATCCCCCGCAATCGGTCGGAAAAACTCCGCAGCTTCGTGGAAGACACCAACTGGGACGAAGGTCTTCTGAAAAGGCACCCCCTTTTTGACGGCGCCTGTCTGGGTTTGCTGCTCCTCGCCTTGATTCTTCTCGCACCACTCTTCTTCCAAATTTTCCAAGGATGAGACTATAAAGAGCGAATAGGACTTTCATCGCATTGCTCCAATAGAGGTCGGTCCATTTTTTCACTGGACCACGAAAACAGTCCTATCACGAAAAACCCAAATAAATTCATGGCATGGAAACGAAGATTCCCCTTTTGCAATCGAAATGTCAGCCGGACCGTGACCGGCTTCCTTTTTCCAACACTCGGCAGGCGATACGGTGTCGACCCTTGCCCAAATAATGGAAACAACGGCCGCAGGAAATACAGGCCGACGGGCGGGTATCTCCCTCCTTCCACCTTTTAACCACCTGAGGCTCACGGATAAATGGACGGCAGAGGGCGACACAGTCGACGACTCCTGAAGCGACAACGTATTCCATGACGGGAAGGCTCCTCAGACCTCCAACCAGCCACAGTGGACCCGTCGTTTCCTCCCTGACGCGACGGGCCTCCGGACGATATGTGGCCTCTCGTTCTGGGGTGTCGATTTTCAAGGGCATAGTCTGCTCGAAGGGCAAGCCGTTGCTGATCTCGATTGCACAAACCCCCTCATTTTCAAGCGTTCGTGCCACAGCCGCCCCTTCATCGATGGTCAGCCCCCGCAGGTCGTCCAGGAAATCGCGGCAACCCAGCTTTATCATGACGGGAAAATCATTGCCCGCTCCCCTTCTTACGGCGCGCACAACTTCCCGAACAAATCGCATCCTGTTTACCAGGCTTCCACCCCAGCGATCGGTCCTCCTGTTGGTGGAGGGAGACAGGAACTGCGATACCAGGTATCCGTGAGCGCCATGAATCTGCACTCCATCGAAGCCTGCTTCGCGGACACGACGCGCCGCTTCGCCGAAGTAAGATATTATCGCCTCTATGTCCTCTTCCGTCATTTCGCGGGCGGCTTTCCCATACCGCGGCATGCCCTCGTAACAGGAAACAGCCATGTAGTCTCTCTCAAAAAAGGATGCGGAATAGGCCGCCGAACCACCATGTGCGATCTGCATGATAATGGTCCCTTCTCTGTCATGAACGGCGCGGGTCATCCTCCGGTAACCAGGTATGTGGTCGTCCGTATGAATGCCATTCATGTCAGGGACCACTTGCCCCGTTTCGTGGACAAAGGCATAACCTGTAACGATAAGCCCCGGCTCCCCCTGGGCAAGCAGCTTCATCAGCGACACCGACTCATCACCCACAAAACCGTCACGATCTGCAAGACCGAAGTATGTTGCGGAACGAACAAAACGGTTTTTCAGGACCAGGGGGCCGATCTTCACCGGTTCAAAAAGAATAGTCACCGTTCGATCCTTTTTCTATAAACAGAAACATTTTAAAATCGAGGGACTCGTAAAAACTAACACTGGATCATGTCTTCCTGGCAGGCCTTTTCCTTTTTCCGTTCTTCCAGACGCATCCGCCTGCGTGCCTTCGCTTCATTGTTCCTTCTGACCTGGAGATCGTTTTCCAGTATGAGAGGCGGGATTTCCCGCGGTCGACCTTCATTTCCCAGGGCGACCATGGTTAGGTATGCAGAGGAGGTGTGCCTCCGCTCACCGGTTGTCAAATTTTCGGCTTCCACCCTGACGCCGACTTCCATGGAGGTTCTCCCGACAAAGTTCAGGCTTGCACGGAGCGTTACGAGATCACCTATGTACACGGGGTTGTGAAAATCGAGTCGATCGATAGAAGCGGTTACCACGTTGCCTCGGGCATGACGGGCGGCCACGGCACCGGCCGCAGAATCGATCAGTCTCATGATGACACCGCCATGAACGTTTCCCGCGGGGTTCGCATCCTGGGGATTCATTACTTGGGCCATAACAACAGAACTTTCACTTACCTTTTTACCTTCCATCTTCAGTGTCACCTCCGGCTGCTACCGGCAGTCAAGCATGTTGAACAATCCGCTTTCCGGCATAATTACAACGATCCCAAGGCGATCAGGTCCTGTACGTGAACGTGTTCCGATTCGTTTACGGCAAGTCCTTCGGCAATCCGTTCCAACACCAAGGGTTTCTCTTCGGGAAACTTGTATCCCTCGTAACTCTGGGTGAACAGAAGCCCACCGCGCTTGTCGATCCAGGAATTCATGGCGTGATCGAAGCATACCTTCGATGTCACATCCAGATTCTCGATCATGAGCCGCAACTCTTCCAGCCTCTCATGGGGCGATGAAAGGGTCAGCCGACCCTGACGGTATTCCTCGAATATGGGCGTTCCCGGACGGGGGACGAAGGGCCGGGTCCGAATGTAGTGCGGATTGATGGTCGAAAGCACCCGGGCCGTGTTTTCCGCGTGTTGACGCCACCGTTCCCGTCCACCCAGATCGGGCATCCAATACTCGGAAAGCTGGAAACCCGCTTCCATGGCCTTGCGACCGCCTTCGATGTGCTCCTCGCTGGTCACCCCTTTCCGCACAAGGCGCAAGATTTCATCGTCACCCGTCTCGAGACCCACATGAAGCCGGTCAAGCCCGGCATCACGTATTGCCTTCAATTGTTCGGGCTTTCTTTGGGCGAGGGTCTTCGATCGCGCATAAGCAGTGAGCCGGCTGATTGTGGGCAAAGATTCCCTGAGATATTTGATAATCTCGACATATTCATCGGGTCGCATGATAATACTGTTGGCGTCTTGCAAAAAGGCCGTTTTGCCGCCCGAATAAAGCCAATTGAAAACCATCACAAAACAGTGGTTCGTATGAAGAGAGGGATCGATGCGAAGAATCAGGGCCGCCACGTCCCGGGTGACACGGCCACCAAGGCCCATTCTCCACGAAATCGAGGTGATCTCGTCCACCATGCCCTTGACGGCATCGATATCTTCTTTGATTTCTTCCACGGATCGGTACCTGAACTTATGGCCCTTGTACATTTCGCAAAATGTGCACTTGTTCCACGGGCAGTTTTCCGAAACCCGCAAAAGCAGGGATGAGCTTCCCCCTTCACTCGGCGGGCGATACATGCCTATGGAAAACTTGTAATTTCC
>JAHDRK010000080.1 GCA_018433345.1 Syntrophobacterales bacterium
GATCCGTTGAGCTCGACGGAGCGGGAAAAGGCGCCGTTTTCGACGGTGTTCCCGAACTTTTGTCCCGTCTCAGGAATACGGGTCTCTCCACCGCCGTTGTTACCAGGAACTGTCGAGACGCCGTAACGGCTGTCTACCCCCGAATTACAGAAGACACTGACGTGGTGCTGACCCGGGACGACGTGCGGCGCGTCAAGCCGCACCCCCGCCACATAAGGGAAGCATTGGAAAGATTGGGGCAGGAGCCGGGAAAGGCCATAATGGTGGGAGACCATCCCATGGACATCGCTGCGGGAAAGGCGGCGGGAACACGTGCCGCGGGGGTTTTGACCGGCAGCTCCTCCAGGGAAGCCCTGACCGCCGCAGGAAGCGACGTCGTTTTTGACCGGGTGACCGATCTTCTCCCCTGATATGGGAGAGGCGGTGGATATAAGGAACGTCGAATGGTTCATCTGCCGGAGAAAGCCTGGGCGTCGTGAGTACATGTTTTGTGTTGACAGCTTTAATGCCCTTGTTTAGAGTATGACTATGTACAGGGTAACTATCAGGCGGACCTTTTCCGCGGCTCATACCATTACAATCGGCGGCGTGAGAGAAGCCATGCACGGACATAATTTCGCCGTGGAGATATCCGCCGAAGCGGCGGAACTGGACGGCGAAGGTATCGTGATCGATTTCAGGACATTGAAGCATCACGCCGATGCCGTCTTGAAAGAGATGGACCACTCGTACCTTAACGATCTCGTGTTCTTCAAAACCACCCCGCCCACATCGGAAAATATCGCGCGACACATATTCAACCGCATGGAAAAGGCGCTGTCCTCCGAAAAGGCGACCATTTCCCGGGTTACGGTTTGGGAATCGGAAAACGCCCGCGCCACCTACCGGAGGGGTGCACGTGGTTGACGTTCAGAATCTGCGTGACCACCGCAATATTGCCATTCAAAAGGTCGGCGTCAAGGGTGTCAAATACCCGGTCATCGTTCTTGATCGCGCGAACGGAACCCAGCACGTCAATGCCACGGTAAATATGTACGTGAACCTGCCGCACCGTTTCAAAGGCACCCACATGAGCAGGTTCGTTGAAATCTTGAACAGGTACCGGGGCGAAATCAACATCAGGACCTTCAAGACCATCCTTACCGCCATAAGGGAAAAATTGGCCGGTGAATCCGCCTACATGGAGATACACTTTCCTTATTTCGTGGAAAAGAAGGCACCCGTTTCACGGTTGCGAAGTCACATGGAGTACCAGTGTTCCTTCATAGGCGAAAACAACCGTCACAGGACCGACTTTATGGTGGTGCTCACCGTTCCGGTGACGACCGTCTGCCCCTGCTCGAAGGAAATCAGCAGCGGCGGCGCTCACAACCAACGAAGCCTGGTAACGGTTCGACTCCGGTTTAAGAAATTTTTCTGGATAGAGGATGTCATCACCCTTGTCGAGAACTCGGCCAGCGGGGAGGTGTTTTCGCTGTTAAAGCGCTCCGACGAAAAATATGTCACCGAACAGGCCTTTGAAAACCCCATGTTCGTGGAAGACGTGGTACGAAGCGTAGCCGAAAAACTCAAAGAAGAGTCGAATTTCACCTGGTTCAGCGTGGAAGCGGAAAACATGGAAAGCATCCACAACCACAGTGCTTACGCCTATGTGGAAAGTATCAACACCGGTTATTGATCCCCCGCATCTGTAATCAAGCCATGTCTAAAATCGGCCGACACAACGTCAATTATTGTTCCGCGTAAAAGAAAGAAATCACAGGCAATCACTATCGGAAGAGCAAAAAAATACAGAGCAACGCCGAAAATCCGATCCCCGCAAGCCCCGCCACGGAAAAGCCGAAGAGCAGCGGACCCACACCCAGGCCCAGCATCAGTGAAGAACCGATAATAAGCGCCCCCGCAAAAAATCCTATGGCGATCCGGTTTGCGGATTGCTCCATGGAATGGAGGAGGGGGTCAAGACCGTGATGGTCTACGCCGGCTCTTATCTTTCCCTGCCTGACCTGGCGGAGAATATCCCGCGCCTCACGCGGCAATTCCCGGAGGAGCCTCACGGCATCGCCGCCCGTTTCTATAAAATCCTCCATGATGCGACCCGGCTTGAAACGTTCCATCTTGAGGCGACGCACAAAAGGCGCGACCCTGGCGGTCATGTCGAAGCCCGGATCGAGCATGAGGCCGACTCCTTCCGCAACGGCCAGGGCCTTCATCATGAGGTACTTGTCGAAGGGGAGACGCAGGCGGTGGCGGGATACAAGATTCAGTATTTTGGTAAGCACCTGTTCAATTCGTATTTCCTTGAGAGGTTTGAAGGCGTAGAGTTCGATCAGATGAAGCATGTCCGATTCGAGAAGCCGCCGGTCCGGTTCTTCTTCAACTTCTACGATAGCCAAAAGGGCCTCCGCGGCCTTGCGTTCGTCCCGCCGAACTATGGCAAACGCCATGTCGGCCAATTCATCTCTGGACCGCCGGTCAACGGTGCCCATCATGCCGAAATCAAGGTAGCAGATCACGTTACCGGGGAGGATGAATATATTGCCGGGATGGGGATCGGCATGGAAAAAGCCGTAATCGAACACTTGAGCAAGGAGGAGATCGGCGCCACGCTCGGCTATGAGGGAACGATCATAACCGGCCTCGTCGAGTTGATCCAGCTTGGATGCCTTGATCCCTTCCACGTACTCCATCACCAGCATCCGCGTGGTGGTGAAGTCGCGGAAAACCTTAGGTACATAGATGGCGGGATTGCCTTTGAACTGGTTGGCGAACCGCTCTGCATAAGAGGCTTCAATGGTGTAATCGATTTCATTTTCGAGAACCCGTGCGAATTCCTCGACGATTTTTACCGGGCGGAAAAAACGCGCCTCCTCTATGTGTTCCTCCGCCAAGGACGCCAAATGATGCAGAATTTCCAGGTCCACATCGACCTGCGAACTGATACCGGGCCGTCTCACCTTGACTATAACATCGCGACCGCTCTTCAGCCGGGCCCTGTGCACCTGGCCTATGGAAGCGGCGGCGAGAGGTTCTTCGTCGAACCATTCAAAGGTCTCCTCCAGAGGACCGCCCATTTCTTCTTCGATGACGGCTCTTATATCGGTGAATTGAACCGGCCCGACTTCATCCTGGAGTTTCTCCAGCTCGGCGATCATGTCCGGAGGCAGCAGATCCGGGCGGGTAGACATTATCTGTCCCAGCTTTACGAAGGTAGGCCCTAGTTCCTCCAAGGCCATGCGAAATCGCTCGGCCCGGGTGAGCTTTTCAAGCCGCTTCACCCTGGAGCGAGTCACAAACTGTATGCCCGATTCAAGGTACCCGCCCATGTTGATCCGGTCCACCAAGTCATCGAATCCGAACTTTATCATGACGCCCAGAATTTGGCGGTACCGGTTGATGTGCCGGTAGGTTCGCGAAACAAACCCTATTCTACGTATGAGCATGAACTACTTCCCGTCTTTGATCGCCTTTTCCAAGGCGGATATCCTCTTCTTCAACACCTCCAGATCATCCTTCGTGGCCAGGTTCATCTTTCCCACCACCTCTTCCACAGTCTTTTCAATCCTGGCGGTTAGGTCTTTTTTCATCTCTCTGGATTTTTCAACCAGCTCCTCGACAGCCTCGCGGCCTTCCTTTTCCGACAACTCTCCTCTTTTCACCAGTTCTTCCATGAATTCCTCGGCCTTTTCGCGGGTCAACGACATGAGGCCGAACCCCATAAGCATTCCCTTCCTTAAAAAATCGGTCATGATCTTCTCCTTTCGCCCCTTTAAAACTTTTTTGACAAATTTAAGTACTTTAAGGTTTTATTTCAAGGTAATAACACTCCCTGAGGTGCTTGCAACCCTTTCGATCGACGCAAAACTTCACATCCCTTGCACTTTGACTTGACTTGAACCGTATCCGGAAATAGTTTGGATTCACCTATTTTAACGGGCATCGGCGCGGCGGAGGTTTTCATTGTTGTTGTCAGCGCCGTGCCTCGTGGCTCTTTTGATCCCCCCGTAAGGATCGGTGGATCAACAATTTTACTGTGAGGTACCGTTATGGATCATTTTGAATGGGTCGTAATCGGCGGCGGACCAGCGGGTTTTGAATCCGCCCTGAACCTGGCCGGGCGCGGGATGAAGGTCGCCATCGTGGAGAAAAGAGAACTCGGCGGCGTATGCCTCAATCGAGGATGCATACCCACCAAGGTGATGATATCGGCCGCGAAACGGATCGAACGTCTGAAATCCACCAAGCGCTACGGCATTTCCATGGCCGAAGCGTCCTTTTCATATCCCACCTTAAAAAGACATCAAGAACGGGTGGTCAAAGGTCTCAGGAAAGGCCTGGAACAGAGGATAAGAGAGGCGGGAATAACGATAATCGATGGCGAAGCAAACCTGTCCGGCCAAGGGCTCGTGGTTGTAACGGATAATAATGGACGAAAAACCTGCTCTCTCACCTTTGAAAAGGTGGTGATCGCCTCAGGAACTGCGCCTATTATCCCCTCCCCATGGATGGGAGTCGAAGGAGTCGTCAGCAGCGAAGATTTCTGGACACTGGATGATCTTCCCCGCGATATCTTGATAGTCGGAGGGGGTGCGATCGGTTGCGAGTACGCTTCGGCCCTATCTTCCCTTGGATACAATATAACTCTCGTGGAACAGATGGACCGGGTTCTTTTCACAGAAGAACCGGAGACCTCGGAAGCCGTTTCCCGGTCGCTCAGGAATGGGGGGGTAAGACTTCTCACGGGGAAAAGAATTAATGATATCAAAAAAACCGAAACCGGCCTGATGATTGAAGCCGGTTCCGAATTCTTTTCCTCCTCGCTAGTGGTATGCTGCATGGGACGGGTTCGTGAAAAGGCGCCGGCCGGCGTCGACCTCACAGGTGTTGCGTCATTGAAGCTTGACGATCGAACCTGGATAGCCGGAGACATTGCGCCGGGACCCAAGTTGGCTCACAAGGCGGCCTACGATGCGGATATAATCGTGGACCATGCACTGGGTCGGCACACGGAGCCACGCTACGACAACATCCCAATGGCGGTTTTTACCAGTCCCGAAGTGGGGCGGGCAGGTTTGACCGAAGAAGAAGCAAAGGCGCGATTCGAAGTTGAAAGCCGGACGATGAACCTGGGTCAAATGGGGAAGGCCGCCGCCGACAGTGTATCCCGGGGATTCCTCAAGATCGTTATCGATTCGAAGTCCCGACGGGTCCTCGGTATGACCATTGTGGGACACGAGGCCTCCGAGCTCAGCGGTTACGCCTCCCTTGTCCTTCACAACGAAATGACCGTGGATGACCTGGGACGAATCGTCTTTCCCCATCCCACACTAGGGGAGATCTTCAGGGAAACGGCACGGGAGTTCAAGTAAAAAGGCCGGAGGCGCCTCCTCCGGCCGGTGTCTGTCTTGGAGGCGGCACCCGGATTCGAACCGGGGAATAACGGTTTTGCAGACCGCTGCCTTGGCCACTTGGCTATGCCGCCTACTGAAAATGGAGCGGGCGATGGGATTTGAACCCACGACGTCCACCTTGGCAAGGTGGCACTCTACCACTGA
>JAHDRK010000016.1 GCA_018433345.1 Syntrophobacterales bacterium
ACGCAAATGCCGCAGCCCTTGCAGTAATCAAGGTCTGCCCTGAAGTAGCCGTTCTCTCCCTGCGAGACACAGCCTTCAGGGCAAAAAATGTAGCAAACGCCGCAACGAATACATTTGCTCTCATCAAAGATGGGCCGATCCGCCCGCCATGTACCGGTAAGGTACTCCCTCGCGCTGCCGGGTCGAAACACCATCAAACCGGGGTTGATATCCTTCCAGCCTTCCGGCCATTCCTTTTTCTTTTCCATTGGATTTCACCCTTGCTGTCGTTAGGCTGCTTTTGAAATTTTCAGCTCGTTGTAAGCTCTTTCCAAGGCCTTCATGTTACGGGGAGCCAGGCGACCGAACCGCCCTTTCAAGGGTTCTTCAGCGGATTTCATCTCCACCAATCGAGTGGCCCTCATCAGGGCGCCCAACATGGTCGTATTGGTGATCGGTACACCTAGTTCTTCACGGGCGATGCGAGATGCATCCACCGTGGCCACGGTTCCCTTGAAACCTGTTCTTTTCCTTATTTCTTCGGGATTCGTGGTGGTGTTTACGATAAGAATGCCCTCGGCCTTGAGCCCCTCCACCACGTTGACCGTGGACATCAGGCTGGGATCAAGAACGACAACCACGTCGGGATAATAAATCCCCGAACGAATCTTGATCCTTTGCTTGTCTAACCGGTTAAAGGCCGCCACCGGCGCTCCGCGCCTCTCGGGACCAAAGCTGGGAAACCCTTGGGCAAACTTGTCTTCTTGGATGGCCGCGAGCGCGAACATCTCGACGGATGTAACCGCACCCTGACCACCCCGTCCGTGCCACCGTATCTCAACCATACAGTATATCTCCCTGCATATTTATTAAAGATTAAACTTTAAAAAATATCAGCAACGGTGTCAACAAACTTTTGAAGATTTTTCCCTTAAGAAGGCTAAGGATTTGGATAGGTGCGTCCCTTTAGTCCGATCGGGGCCGCGAGGCCGGCGAAAACCCCTGCGTGGCGGATAGGACCATCTCGTATAGATCTCCGCCTCGATTGTCGTTTATGACGACGAGGGGAAAATCCACCACTTCGAGTTCCATCATGGCCTCCGGACCGGCGTCCTCGAAGGCTATAACCCGCGCCGAACGTATCGAACGGGCCAAGAGGGCGGCGACCCCTCCGGGGGCGCCGAAATAAACGGCTCCATGTCTTCGCATGGCCTCTTTCACCGCCGGCGACCGTACACCTTTGCCGATCATGACGCGCAGTCCCTTTTCTATGAGAAGAGGGGTATACAGGTCCATCCGGCCGCTTGTGGTGGGACCGATGGAGCCTATGACTCGTCCGGGAGGCGTGGGAGTGGGAGCCGCGTAAAAAATGATCGCCTCGGTGAGATCGATGGGAAGTTCCTTTCCCTCCTCGATTGCCCGGCTCATTCGGCGGTGGGCCTCGTCACGGGCGGTCACGATGGTACCGCTGAGAAGCACCTGATCACCGGCCTCGAGACCAAGAATATTTCTTTCTTCCAGGGGGGTATGAAGGACCGGACGTTTTTTCATAGAATGCATTCCCTGTGGCGTGCCACGTGGCAATTCAAGTTCACCGTCACGGGAAGGCTCGCGATGTGGCAGGGAGCCATCTCGGCGTGAACGGCCAAGGCAGTCACACGGCCCCCGTATCCCTGGGCGCCGATTCCAAGGCCGTTGATCCTTTCCAGGAGTTTCCGCTCAAGGTCTGCAAGCCTGTCGTCTCGGTCGTTGAAACGCCCCAAGGGTCTCGCGAGGGCCTTTTTCGCCAAGAGGGCCGAATATTCAAGTGTTCCCCCGATGCCGACACCGACTACGAGGGGCGGGCAGGAATTGGGACCCGCCTTGCGGACCGTGTCAACGACCAGGTCTTCAATTCCCTCAAGCCCGGCCGAGGGAACCAGCATGCGGGCAACGCTCATGTTTTCGCTGCCTCCACCCTTGGGCATGGCGGTAATGCGCACCCTGTCGCCCGGAACGATGTCCACGTGGATGACGGCGGGTGTGTTGTCGGCCGTATTTACCCGCGAGAGGGGATCGCAGACCGACTTCCGTAAATACCCTTCACGATAGGCGAGGCGGACCCCCTCCTGGAGGGCTTCGTGAAAAACGCCGCCCCTTATACGAACGTCCTGTCCGATTTCGACAAACAGGACGGCCAGCCCCGTATCTTGGCACAGGGGCATGGATTCTTCACGGGCGATGCGCTGGTTTTCCATGATTTCCCGAAGGGCGGCGACGGCCCTTTCCGATTCTTCCAGGGAAAGCGCCTCTTCGATCGCCCCCGCAACGTCGCCACCCAGCTCGCGGCTCGCGGCGATGAAAAGATCACGGACGACGCGCGTGATTTCGGAGACATCGAGTTCCCTGGCAGGCGGCATGGCGTCTCTCACACCCCCCGCCTGAACTCGATCGCCTTGGCCATGGTCATCCGGTCGATATACTTCAGATCGCCGCCCATGGGGACACCGAGGGCGATCCGTGTCACGACGACCCCCGTGTGGTCAAGCATTCTCTTTATGAGAAGAGCGGTGGTTTCCCCCTGCACGCTCGGGTTGGTGGCCACTACGACCTCCCTCACCGAACCCCCGGAAACCCTGCGGACGAGGTCGGACAGTCGCAATTGTTCCGGTCCGATACCATCGGCGGGCGACAGAACGCCGTGCAGCACGTGGTATGTACCGTTGAATCCTCCGCTGTCTTCTATCGCCACAAGCGAATCCGTGTCTTCCACAACGCAGATTATCCCCCTGTCGCGGGACTCGTTTTCGCATATCTCGCAGAGTTCCCGCTCCGCCAGGTTGAAACAGACACTACAGATCTTTATTTTCTCTTTTACCTCGAGAATCGCTTCGGCGAGCCTCATCATGTCGGTGGCGGGCGAACGAAGAACGAAGGCGGCCAACCGTGCCGCCGTTTTTTCTCCGATCCCCGGGAATCGACTGAATTCCCTTATCAGGTTACGTATGGAAAGTGGATACCCCGGCATAATCGCTTTCAACCTCTTGTGACCCCCTCCGCGGGGCCTGAAAATTACAACAACCCGGGAATATTCATTCCACCGGTCACTTTCGCCATCTCCTCGCGGGTCATTTCCTGGGCCATGCGTATGGCTTCGTTCACCGCCGCCACCACGAGATCCTGCAGCATCTCTACGTCCTCGGGATCGACCACGCTTTTCTCGATGGTCAAAGACAACAGCTCGAATTTGCCGTTTACCACGGCCTTTACCATTCCTCCACCGGAGGAGGCCTCCACCGTTCGTTTTTCCAGTTCCTCCTGGATATGCATCATCTTGGCCTGCATCTGCTGAGCCTGTTTCATCAACTTCCCAAAGTTCTGAGACACCCTCATCCTCCTTCTCCCGGCTTGCCGCCGTTTTTCAATCTAACGTCCCTCACCTCGGCCCCCTCGAAGAGGTCGATCACCTTCTGAACCCCCGGATGCCTCAAGGCCTCGCTCTTTATCTCTTCCGGGGAACGTCTTTCCTTTCCCTCACCGGCCTCACCGTTCTCCCCGTTACGCCCGTCGGTTTCCCTGATTTTCACTTTCATCTCTCGACCGGCACATTCCGACGCCACCCGTTCCATGAGCGCAAGCGCCTTCGGTTCACACAGACGATCGAGGAAAACATATCCACGGGGAACACCTACGGCAAGGATGTCTCCCTCCATTCCCAGGCATACCGCGCCGGTGAGCTTTGAAGCGAGGATATGATCGGCCCGTTTCAATCCCTCCATGAAACGGGACCACGTATCTCCCACCTCTGCATGACCTTCCCCGGAGGGGACAAGGGGCTCCCACGAGTCCTCAGGCCCCGATGCCGGCGCCGGCTCCTCTATTCCCCGCGACTTCACGGCGCTTTCGCCGGAGGATTCCGTCCCTGCCGCCGACCGCCCATGCACGGCGGCCCCGAGGCGTCTTTCCAGGTTCTCCAGGCGGGCTATCATTTCGTCAACCGGAATCACCGGTTCGATGGACGCTGTTTTCACAAGGAGATATTCAAGCATGATACGTTGATCAGAAGCCCTGCGCATCCCCTCCTCGCCCGCCAGCATCACTTCAAGTAACCGTTTGAGGGTCTCCACCCGGGTTCCCGACGCCAGGCGCCGCAGGTCTTCTCGTTCGTCCTCGGAAAAATCGGAAAGCAACTCGTCGTTGTTCGATATGACCGCCGTGAGCAATCCCATCATGAAACGCACAAGGGTCAGATAAAACCGTGATATATCCTCGCCCGCCCCGTACATTTCGTCAACGATCTCCAGGCAATCGGAGGCCCCGCCGTCGAGAAGGGCCTGGATGACCCGCGTCGCGTACCGCCTATCGGTTATTCCGAGAATGTTTTCTATGTCCCCGTCCGCAATGGTCGTACCCGCGTAGGCGATGGCTTGATCCAACAAGCTCTGGGCGTCCCGAAGGCTCCCGTCACTGCTCCGCGCTATCAGTCCCAATCCCCTGGGACTGATGGTGATGTTTTCCCTTTTCGCTATGGCGGCGAGACTCTCCACTATTTGCCCTACGGATATCCGCGTGAGATCGAAATGCTGGCACCTCGACAAGATGGTGGGCGGCACCTTGTGTATTTCCGTAGTGGCAAACATAAAAATCACGTGTGGCGGCGGTTCTTCGAGCGTCTTCAAAAGCGCGTTAAAGGCCTCCTTGGTCAACATGTGTACTTCGTCTATTATGTAAATTTTGTATTTCGAGGCCACGGGGGCGAAACGCACGTTTTCCTTGAGTTCACGGATTTCATCGATCCCTCGGTTCGATGCGCCGTCGATTTCACGCACATCGATGGAGATGCCGTCCCTGATTTCCCTGCAAACGGTGCATCGATCGCAGGGCTCGCCGTCGGCGGGGCGGTCACAGTTCAGAACCTTGGCCATGATACGGGCTATCGTGGTCTTGCCCGTTCCCCGGGGACCGCTGAAAAGATAAGCGTGGGCTATGCGGTTGCTTCTCACGGCATTCCTGAGCGTCCTCACCACGTGATCCTGGCCGACGACCTCACCGAAAACCTGCGGCCGGCAGGAGCGGGCCAAAACAGTATACTCCATGAAATAACCCCCGGGAAAGGTAGTATTTTGCAGACTTGAAGCAACCTGAACCAAGAACCAAGACGACAGCCGGGCTCCCCGGAGCAAACGTCGAAACCGCTACCGCTGCTTCCTTCCGGACCTGACGGGGTTTACGGATCGCCGTTCCCCGGGACCCGGCCATCGTCATCCTATCCTACGGAGAAAAACAAATGGCGGAGAGAGGGGGATTCGAACCCCCGGTGCACCTTTGTGGGCGCACACACGATTTCCAATCGTGCTCCTTCAGCCTCTCGGACATCCCTCCGCAGGAACGCGAATTTTATCTCACTTTCGAATTTCAAGTCGCCCGTCGGCAACCACAAAAATGGCGGAGAGAGGGGGATTCGAACCCCCGTGAGGGCTTTTGGCCCCCAAGTCGATTTCGAGTCGACCCCGTTACGACCACTTCGGTATCTCTCCGTCAAACAAGAATTTTTCTTTATATTCTTTTTTGACGAAAAAATCCACCTATAATTTCCCTACACTCAGACTCGAGAACCCCTTGCATAATCAAGGGGCGGTGGTTGGCCTTGCCGTCATCGAAGAGTGTGTACACCGACCGAACGGCTCCTCCTTTCGGATCCAAGGCGCCGAAAACAACTCTTTCGACCCGGGCGTGCATGAGGGCTCCGGCACACATGATACAGGGTTCTATGGTTACATAGAGTGTGGTGCCCGGCAACCGGTAATTTTTCTCTTTCACCGCCGCTCTCCGGATGGCGACGATTTCCGCGTGCGCCGAAGGATCGCAGGTTGAAACCGGGCAGTTGTGCCCCCGGGACAAGATCACGCCGTCGCGAACAATGACCGCCCCCACGGGGACCTCGCCCTCATCGCCCGCGGCGCGGGCCTCGTCCAACGCCACGTTCATGTAATATTCATCGCTTGCCATCCCACAACCTTCATCGCATCGACAGAACCGGACTGTTCAATCCCGCCCCCGAAAAAGCCACACGAACTCTTGCCGCCACGCCCCGCTTCAGCTATGATATCGCTTCTGAAACAGGGCGCGTACGTACATGGCCTTACCGGAGAAGTCACCACGGCCGATATAGGTTTTCGAGGATCACAATACCACTAATGAACGGGCGTTGTCGACATCCCTTTTTTAGGCCGTACCTCTTTGGGCTTTGGGCCGTACCTCGACTGAAAAATCGGAGAGAGGTGACGAAAATTGTAATTTTAGATTTTTTTAGCTAACCCACCATGATTCCACTAATAAATAGGACGGTCCGCTTATGACCAACGAATCGAAGATAACCCTCCATGCCGGGGCGGCCCACTTTCTCACCCACTTCTATGAAATGGCCTTCCCGGCTCTTGCCATACCGTTGGTGGTGTCCCTCGACATGGACCTGCCGGATGTTTTGAAACTGGGCTTTTTTATGTATCTCCTCTATGGAATAGGTGCGCTGCCCGCGGGCCTGGTCGCCGATCGCCTGGGAAACCACAGGATCCTGGTGATCTTCTTTTGGGGAGTAGGTGCCGGCTCCGTCGCGATGGCCCTTTCATCCACCCCTGCGGCGATGACCCTTTCGCTTGCCCTTATCGGCATTTTCGCCTCCGTTTATCATCCCGCCGGAATGGGACTCATCTCCGGATGTATTCGTAACAGGGGAACTGCACTGGGCATAAACGGCGTTGCGGGAAACGCCGGGTTCGTAGTCGCCCCCTTCGCCGCCGGCTTGATGAACTGGATAGCCGGTTGGCAGATATTCTACTTGGCGGTGGGCCTCCTCTCCCTGGGCTGGGGCCTCCTGTTGGCGTGGACGGCCATCGACGAAACGCCGGTTCACGGCGATCCATCGCCTTCAAAAAACGGATGCGGCGCCAATGATAACCTGAAATATTTCGTTCTGCTTTGCATCATCATGACCCTGGCGGGCCTTGCCTACCGGTCAAACACGGTGGTTCTCCCGGCGTACCTGGAAATAAAAGCGGATTTCCTCTGGAATTTTTTGGATTCACTTCATATTTCCCACCTGTCGGGCGCGCAGAACCTGGCGGCCACTTTTCTGACTTCGGCTATATTCGCCATCGGCATGTTCGGCCAGCTCGCGGGAGGCAAACTGGCCGACCGCTACGACCTTCGAAAACTCTACTTTCTCTTTCACCTGGCCGGCCTGCCCTTGGTCCTGCTCATGGGCGTCGTGACCCAGCAGTGGCTTTTGATGGCGGCGGGAGCCTATGTCTTTTTTTCCCTGGGGATGCAGCCCATTGAAAACAGCCTGGTGGCCGCCTTCACCCCTTCCCGATGGCGCAGCACCGCCTATGGAGTCAAGTTTATATTGACCTTCGGTGTGGGCTCCTTTGCCGTTTACCTGGCGGGGTGGATCGCAAAAACCCGGGACCTCGCCGCGGTATACTTTTTTATGGGCGGCATCATCACCACATTTCTGCTTCTCATCGTCATTTTGATGAAAATATCGGCGGGCATAGAGAAAGTGGTCAACACAGAGGCCCCTTGAAAGACACCGTCAACATCGCGGGGCTCAGGTTCTCATGGATTCGGCCGCCTCGAGCGCGATGTCGGGCCTGTCGGTGATGACGGCCTCGACTCCCATACCGAAAAAACGCCTGATGTCAAGGGGATCGTTCACGGTCCAAACGTGAACCGAAAGGCCCTCGCGCCTGGCCGCCCGGACAAAACCACCGGTCACCAGCCGGATGCCCCTGGATCGTTCGGGAACCTGGAGCGCCTCGTAACCCGGTGTAAAAATTCTCCGAAAACCCCTCTCCCCCGCCAATCGGAACAGTAATACCTCGAATCTTCCCGCCGAAGTGGCCGTGTCCGGCCGCCTCTTGCGGAACCTTCTCAACAGGCACGTGTGAAAGGACGCCACCAGGGTCAGCCGACTACGACCATACTCTTCTATCAGTTCACTCACGGAATCCACGAGGCCGTGACGGGCTTCCTTCATCTCCAGCACGATCCGCGCCTCCGGAAAGGACTGGAACACTTCCTCGAGACTTGGAATGACGAGACCTTTACTCCGCCATGGCGCGACGCCCGGCTGATCCCCATTCTCCCACCGATGGCCGGCGTCCAAAGACCTCAGTTCCCTGAAAGTGAAATCACCGACCCGACCGGAACCGTCGGTTGTCCTGTCCACTGTTTCGTCGTGAATGACGACGGGAACGCCGTCCGCGGTCGCCCGCACATCCATTTCAAGCATATGGATACCCAGCCGGAGAGCCTTTTCAAACGCCGAAAGCGTGTTTTCGGGCCACAGGCCGGCACCGCCCCTGTGTGCCGCCACCCAGCATCCTTCGGGCGGCAGCCCCTGGAAAAAGGGGTGACCGGCGCGGATTCCATCAACGAGGTTCATTCGGTCATCGGTGCTCATAAGCAGGCGCCTTTCAGAAACTTTGTCAGGCCGTCATCTTTTTTCTCGAACACGCGATTCAATTCTCCTCAGGTTTCTCGATACGGCACGGCACGAAGCGGTGGATCGGCGTTCCAAGGGGGTCGCGGTGGGTGTTTTTCGTCAGCCGGTTCACGTTGATGCCGTATTTTTTACCGGCGTATATAAGCCCGAACCCGTGAGGGATGAGAACCATCCCGTCCCTTACGCGCTCAGTCACTTCCAGCTCTCCCACCTCTGCCCCGGCCTCGGTCACCACGCGCACTTGCTCCCCGTCGGAAAATCCCATCCTGTTCGCCAGGTCGGGATTAACCGCCACCGTGCAGGCCCTCCTGCCTCTGTTCCATTCGGGATTGCGCATGAGCGTGTTCGCATTAGAGGAAAAGTGACGACCCGCGTTTAGTATCAATGGATATTCGCCGGGAAGTTTCAAGTCCTCCGCCTCTCCCTCCGGCGTGATGCTTCGAACGGCATCTTCAATTTCGGGAATGTACACTTCGATCCTGCCGGATGCCGTTCGGAGGCCCTCCATGGGGTCATCCTCGTTTGCCTTTCCTATATACAGGCCCTGTGGGTTGTCCAGGAGCGCCTGGAAGATCCTGTCTCCCTGGTCGGGGCCCCTTGCGAAGCCAGCCCGTTCGGCGTGAACCTGGAACTGTTCCGGCGCCGTCATGAGTATGCCCCAGATAAGCGCCAGGGCGGCGCTGTCCCAGGCACGTCCCAGTGTCTCGGCAAGCACGAAGGGCATCCGCTGAAGGACGGAAGGTTCTTCCGCCGCATATTTCATGAGTTCGGCGCCGAAGCGGAGGCGGTCGCCTCGAGCGGCACGGACCAGACTTTCCGGGATGGCGGGAATGAGTCCCAGTACGTCGGCCAGCTTTGTGTAGATCTGCGATGCCTCGAGGCACTGAGACGGCGGTTCTACTATCGGGCGTCTCAGTTGCTGGAAGACACCCGGCCAAGGGCTGGGGAAAAAAGTCGTGTCCCAGGATTCGTAATAGCTCCTGCAGGGAAGCACGTAGTGGGCGAGGCGCGCCGTCTCGCTCAAGACGATGTCGCTCACCACGAGGAGGTCGAGTTTTCCGAAGGCTTCCTCGTAGGCGGACGTATCCGGATATGATCTCAGGGGATTGCAACCACTCACGTAGACCGCCCTGATGCTCTCCGGATGATCGCCGAGGATCTCTTCCGGCATGACCGCCGGCGGAAAGGAACCCGCCGCCGCGGGCGGCAGGCCCGTGTTTACGGTACGCCAGGTCTTGGGGTCTCTCTCGTCGGCATGGCGTCCCATGGGCGCGAGCATGCCGGGAAATACGTTGCCACCCTTTTTTCCGTAGACACCGCAGACAGCCATGAGTATGCCCTGGAGATAGGAATTCATGGTACTGTGCCGCCCCATGTAGATCCCCAGGTCCGGGTGTAGGGCCCACTGTTTCGTCGTCATGAGGCGGCAGATATCCAGGACCTGCTCGTAGTCGAGTTCGCAGACGCGGAGGGCCGCCTTGACGTCGAATCCATCGAACCAAGACCTGATCGTTCCGAATCCTTCCACATGGGCGTCGATGTAATCCTTCTTCTCCCAGCCTCGCTCAAGGATAAGGGCGATCATGGCCTTGGCGAGGAGCGAATCAGTCCCCGGGCGGATCGCCAGGTGAATGTTCGCAACCTCGGCGGTTTCGCTCTTGCGGGGGTCTATGGAGACCAGGATCCGGTCAGGGTCCTTGCTTATTTCCCTCAGAACCAGGGGAGCCCTGGGCATCTGGTGGCTTTCCATGCCGTTCCAACCCCAGGCCACCAGCATTTCAGCGTTGCGCTCGTCGGGAACGGCCACCACATACTGTTTGCCGAGCATGCGGCCGTTAACCCACCAGGAACCACTGAACTCCTGGCCTGCGGAACTGTAAAAATATTTCGACCCGAGGGCCTCAAGAATCCCCAGTCCGAAAGCCCCCTCGCTGTGACCCCCTTGGGTACTCGCACCCATGTAGGCAATTGACCTGGGGCCGCGGCGACCGACCACGTCCCTTAATTTCGCCGCTATCTCGGCAACGGCCCGATCCCAGGAAATCGGCTCGAAACGCTCTCCCTCGCGTTTGAGGGGCGTCGCGAGTCGGTCGGCGGGATACTGGTGATAGATGACATTTACGCCCTTCCGGCAAACATATCCCCTGCTCTTTGGATTTTCCCGATCCGCCCTTACCTTCACCATGCGACCGTCTTCGACCAAGGCTTCCAGCCCGCAATTTTGCGCACACAGCACGCAACCCGTTTTTTTCCATTCACCCATGGCAGATTCTCCTCGTTCGCCGAAATTCCGTAATGTCAGAAACGCCGTGCGGCGGAAAGTGTTTCGTTTATCATCCTCCGACAGACGTCCAGCGGTCTGCCGCTTTTTGTCAATTTCATGTGCATGATGGAACCTTCCAGGCTGTTCAACAGGAACTGGGCCGTCTCACCGGCATCCAGGCTCGAGGGTATTTCCCCGCGTTTTTGACCTTCCCGGAGACAGGCTTCGTAGCAGCCGCACAAGCGTTCGTAGACCTTGTCGATCCGTTCCCTGAAGCTTTCTTTCAGGTCGGCCATTTCCTGCATCATGTTACCGATGGGACAACCGTACCGGAAATTCATGCGTTCAAAATTCCGCTGATTACGATCGAAAAGGCGGTCGAGGCGCTCCAGCGGCGTGAGAGATTCGTCCAAAAGCGAGGCCGTCACGGCGCTCACTAGTCGCTCCCCCACATGGTCGATCACCGCAAGCCCGAAATCTTCCTTGTTTTTGAAATAGAAATAAAACGATCCCTTCGGAACCCCGGCTGCATCGAGAATTTCCTGGATTCCCGTGTTATTGAACCCCTTTCTGTGAATGAGCCGCGCCCCTTCACGGATTATTCTTTCCCTTGTTTCATTTTTTTTCATGCCGTCTTCCATTTCTCGAAATAGACCGGTCGTCTACTTAATGACAGACCCCGGAAGCGCTGTCAAGAACAAAGTTGAATGCCCTTTATCTTTGACCGGCGAAAATATAATGGTGTACATATTTCTAGCGGGAAGATCATGCGCCGCCACACCGAAAGGCATTCAGGCGGGACGGCTATGCTTGGACAACCGCGCCCGTTCAATGATAATAATGATTATCTTGCAGCGAAGAGAAAGGAGCATGAAGTGACACCATGAAGGGTAGAATGGAAGAAAAAAGGGTCGTTATAACCGGAGGAACCAGCGGGATCGGTGAGGCCACCGCCGAACTGTTCGTGAAAGAAGGGGCCAGAGTCGTTATCGCCGGCCGCTCGAAAGAGAAGGGACGGGCCATAGCCGAACGCCTTGGAGAAAGGGCAATCTACCAATATGCCGATGTCACGCGTGAAGAGGACATCCGCCGGCTCATAGAAGACGCCGCGGAACGGTTCGGGGGAATCGATTGTCTTTTCAACAACGCCGGGGGAAGGACGGGCGGAACCCTGGAGACCGTGACGGAAGAGGATTTCGACCACGCCATGCGGCTTTTGCTTGGAAGCGTCGTATTCGGCATGAAGCACGTCGCACCCATTATGAAAAAGCAAGGAGGGGGGTGCATCATAAACACATCCAGCGTGGCGGCTATTCGAAGCGGCCAGGGAGGATATCTCTATTCCGCAGCCAAGGCGGCGGTCACCCACGTGACACGGATTGCGGGCCTGGAACTGGGTCCTTTCGGCATCAGGGTCAATGCCATTTCCCCGGGTGCCATCGCCACGCCGATCTTCTGGGGCGGCTCGGAACGGGCGAATGAATTGTCGGAGGAGGAGAACGCCCGAAAAATGGAAAAACTTAAAAAGAGCCTAGCCGGCGCGACCCCCCTGCCGAGGGCGGGACTGCCGGAAGACATCGCCTGGGCAGCGCTTTACCTTGCGAGTGACGAGGGAAGTTTCGTCAACTGCCAGGATCTCGTCGTGGACGGCGGCAGAACGGCCATGTTCGTCGAACCTCCCCGATGATGAGACGGGTTTCACCATCTGACAATTTTACGCTTTCAATGAAAGGGGGCGGGGGCTCAAAATGAGCGGAAAGAGGTACAAGGACTCAGGCGGAAGTTGTCCGCCATCTCTTACCTCCGGCCCCTTTTTTATTTCGTTGAACCCCGGCTGTTTTTTTGTTAACAGACGTTGTACACGTAAGGTGTTCACGTACACTCTGATAGGAAAACTCGATCGAGTTTTCCTTATTTAACCGAAATATGTCTTTGTTATATCGGAAGGTACCGCCATGATAAAATCCTTGGAAGAAAGTCCTATATACCGCATCGCGAATCCTCGCAGCATTGCCTTTTTCGGGGCATCCAACAACTTCAACCGGATGGGGTCCATCATGCTCTCGTCAATGGAAGAGCTCGGCTACGAGGGACCAGTCTACCCCGTACATCCCTCCGAAAAGGTTGTACGGGGCAAAAAGGCCTATCCTTCCGTAATGGATCTCCCCGAAATCCCCGACCTGGCGATTATTGTGCTGCCCACGGAGATCGTGGCACAGACCCTGGAGGAATGCGGTAAAAAGGGCATTCGACGGGCGATCGTAATTTCGGGGGGATTCCGGGAATCCGGCCCGGAAGGAGCGGAAAGGGAAAAGGAACTAAAAGCCGTGGCCGATCGATACGGCATCCGTTTCCTGGGACCGAACTGCCTGGGGGTCGCCAACCCTCACATCAAATTGAATCCAACACCTATTCCCGCCGAAGGGCCTCCCGGTTTCGTGGGATTGGCGTCGCAAAGCGGAAGTTTCATCACCCAGATGTTCAATTATCTTCACCGTCATGGAATGGGCTTCAGCACCGCCTTGAGCGTGGGGAACGAGGCAAACCTGGATATCGTGGACTGCCTGGAGTATCTCGCCGCCTGCCCGAACACGAAGGTCATAGCCATGTACATCGAAGGCATCACGCGGGGACGGCAATTCATGGAAACTGCCCGGGCCGTCGTTCCGCACAAGCCTATCGTGGCCCTATACGTGGGAGGATCGGAGACCGGCGGAAAGGCCGGACTTTCCCACACCGGTTCCCTTTCGGGACCTGACGAGGTGTACGACGGCCTGTTCAAGCAATGCGGCATCATCAGGGCGCGAACACTGACCGAACTTTTCGATTTCTGCCTCGCGCTTGGAACACTGCCCAAACCAAGGGGCAACCGTGTCGCCATACAGACACATTCCGGGGGTCCCGGGGCGGCGGCGGCCGATTCCTGCGGAAGGGCGGGCCTGGTGCTTCCGCCTCTAACGAAAGAAACGGAAAAAAAGCTCAAAGCAGTGATCCCCCGAACAGCCAGTATTGCCAACCCCGTGGACATGACCTTCAGCAAAAGCCCCATGGACGATTTTTACTCCATTCCCGAGATTCTCCTCGAGGACGACAACATCGACATGCTCCTCGTATACTTTCTGTCGCCCATGATCTTCATAGAACGAAACCTGAAGAACAAGGGCGTTCCACCCGAGAAGATACAAGAAAAGGGGAAGAGGAGCATGGACAAACTGGTGGATCTGTTTTACGAAGTGGCCGGGAAACAGGACAAACCCGTCGTGGGTTATACCTACCGCAGCCTTCAGGAACGCTTGGTGCGAGGCCTTATAGAAAGGGGGGTACCCATATACCAGGACCCGGAGCGGGCGGCGCGCTCCATGGCGGCGGTTCTATCCTATCACCGTTTTCGTGAACGGGCATTAAGGAAACCGGATAACATTCCCCGACAACCGGTCAACGTTTTACCACAAGAACGGGGCAAGACGACTTCCTGACCAGGTTGTAGGAAACGGATCCCAGGAGCATGGTCTGAAAGCTGTCGGCCTTGCCCTGGGACCCGACTACAATGAGAGAGGCCTTTTCTTCGCCCTCCACGCGAAGAATCTCCCTGAAAGGATCACCTTTTTCCACCCTGATTTTCACCGAATAACCGTTGTCTTTCAGTTCTTTCTCGATATCGACAAGCTCCTTTCCGGCCTTTTCCTGCATATCCTTCAAGATGAGATCGACGTCCTTCATAGCGAACCGAGAAAGGTCGTTCACCGCCCTTTGATCAATGACATGAAGAACCACTACCTCTTTTCCGCCGGCATTCTTCAAGCATTTGACAAATTCAAGCGCCCGCTTCGCCTCTATCGAAAAGTCGGTGGGATACAGAATTTTTTTGATCATTACGTTCCCTCCTGCGCACCTCAACCCATGTCTTGTAAACCCCCCACACTCGAGTACCGGGATGATCCGGCAAAAGAAAAACTCTGCTACCTCCTCGCCGTAGGGGGTATGCTCTCGTATGACTCGTCGTAATCCGGCATAGGCACTTCATCATCGACGGACACCAGGTGACCGTAGACGGGATTATCTTGCCAGCCGTCGATATTGGCCGCCCGTTTTGCCGCGGCCTTCAGCCGGTCCCAATCGGCGCTCCCGTAGAGGAACATCTGCTGAGCGGCCATCGACCCTTCACCGTGAATGGTGTCGATCTGCCAGTAATTGCCCGTCATATCCTTTATCAGGCGCATGATTCTGAGTCGTTCCTCTGTGGATACGCCGTCTTTTGCGCTAAGGTATTTTTCAATGTACGGCTTGATATGGGGATTATGCCAGTCCCTGTAAGTGGGGGCGGTGGTGCAGAGACCGCCGGCGATATCCTGCATGTGCTGACACATCTGGTGAAAATTGCTGGCAAATGTGTACTTCGCCGAGTTGATGGACATCCTGTTGGGCATGACCACGTCATAGCCGAATTCCTTTTCCGGGTCGAGGCAGGCCGCTTTGCCCATTTCGAAAACCATGTGGGTGATCATGGCCATCCATGCCAGTTTTTTTCTTATGTGGTCGGCGCGTTCGACACCGTTGTATTCGGCGGCCAAGGCGGCTGCGCCCGTCATGGCTTCAAGCTTGCCCACCATCTTGCAGGTGCCGAAAAGCCGGTGATAGCTTGCGAAGGCATAGGCGAGGGTGCGGGAAAACTGCCATTCCCCGCACATGAACACGCGCTCCCAGGGAACAAAGACATCGTCGAAGATGATCAGGCTTTCCGTGGGCTGAAGGGTGCTTGTTTTCGGATAATCGAAAGCGCCTTCCTCACCGTATGTCCGTGAAACAGGTTCAACGGCGAGCAATTTGACTCCCGGCGCAGCTACGGAAACGGCAAAGGCAAGGGCGTAATCCTTGTCGGCCTCGCCGTGGGTCCTGCAGGGAGAACAGAGCAATTCGTTCGCGCAGGGAGAGGCGCTGATGTGAACCTTTGCCCCGCGAACCACTATCCCCTCTTTCTGACGATCCACGACCCGGAGGTAATAATCCTTGTGCTGCTTCTGCGGGGAGGGATGAAGACTACGGTCGCCCTTCACGTCTGTAATGGCCCCCGTAATGCCCAAATCCTTCTTCATGAGCAGTTTCCGATATTGCTCGACCCGCTCGCTGTAGCCTGTCCCAAGCTCCCGGTCCATGACGCCGGCCGTGACGGTGAAAGCGGCGAGCGCGTCGGCGCCCATGCAATGCAGTAGAACCCCTCCGCCTGTCCGCATGGCGGTGACGAAGCATTCCCGACGCCTGAGCAGGTCTTCAGCGGTTTTTGGCGCCGTGAGGAGGAAATTGACCTCCTCTCCATCTTCGTCTCTCGTGACGAAGAGATCCCGGTATTCCGGCCGGTGGGGCAAAACGTAATCCAGGGCGGCCGTCTTGATGATCCCGCTGATGGTGGGATGAGTGCGCACATCCTTCACTTTCTCTCCCAAACACCAAACTTCACGGCCGTCATCGAGACTTTCCAGGTACTGCTGAACTGTTCGTATCATGATTAAACCCCTTTCATATTTTTTAAAATTTTAAAGAACCTCGAACGGGTCTTAAATTCATCAAAGCGGAACCATGCCGGTCAAAGAGAAAAAGTCCGCCAGCACCTGTGACGCAGGGAGACTTGCCCGCCGGAGGGAGTGTCCTTCAAGACTTCACGTATTCGCAAGAAGCTGTGAACGAAGGTTTGTCCTGGAACCAGTGAGACCCAGCTTCCGTCGGATCTTGGATCGATAAAATTCCACCGATTTTACGGATATGTTGAGCAATTCCCCAATTTCTTTACTCGATTTTCCATCCCGTATGAGATCGGCGATCTCGATCTCGCGGGGCGTGAAATTCATCTGGTAATGACTTACCGTGCGAAGAAAGGGCGAAACCAGGCGGTGAAGATTGCTTTCGATAAGATCGACGCAGAGCGCCCTTTCCTGTTCCGATCTAGACATTCTCAGTTTATCGACATAGGGAAGAATGAGCGTCCGCACGTTGGCTAGAATGTCGTTTTTCATTTTCGCTTGCTCTTCCTCGCGGCTCCTGGCAAATACCCTGAGGGCCGTGTTCGCTTCTTCCAGAAATTGTGACTTTACCGCCAACTCTTCCTTGGCCTTTTGGTAAGCCGTCATGTCCTGCACCATGCCGATGCCGCCCGCGATATCCCCATTTTTGTCTCTCAGCGGCGATGTACGCAGAATGATCCACAGCGCGGCGTCACCCAGTGTGGATCGATAGTCCCCCTCGTACAGGCCGTCGTTTCCACTCAAGGCGGCCTCCAGACAGGTAAAAATTCGACGATCCCTGACGCCTTTCAGATCTGTCCCCACAATGTTTTCACAGGTTGTTCTAAGCAAACGGGACATCTCGTCATTGCAATCGAAGACGACACAATCCATACCGTAACTGAAAACGGCGGCCGGAACCGACTGAAACAGCGTCCTGTATCGCCCCTCGCTTTCCCTGAGCGCGTCTTCGGCACGTTTCTTTTCGGTGATATCACTTGAAAAATTGAGCGTCGCCGGCCTGTCCCACCACCTGATCATCACCACGTTGTTCTCCACCCACCGTATGTTCCCATCCTTGTTAAATATTCTAAAGGGATAGATGTTTATAAATTGTTCTCCGCGAAGGCGGCGCAGGTGACGATCCATTACAATGTCGCTATCTTCGGGATGAATTATCTCCACGAAGGGACGCGCCATGAGCTCCTTTTCTGAATAGCCGGATAATTCAAGAGTTTTGGGATTGGCATAGCGTATGTACCCGTCTTGGGCCACGAATATCGCTTCATTGGCGTTTTCAACCAGAACTCGATAGAAGCTGTCGGATTCGAGAAATTCCTGGTACGAAAGAGGGGCTTCTTTCATCGGAACACCTTTCATCTATGATATCAGCCGTATCAATGGATTTCTCCACAACTGAACCACCAACAACCTTTTCCCGTTTATCCTTTGGCCTTTTCCCCTATGGAAAAATCCACGGCGGGACAATGTCCAACTTGATCTTTCATTCTCCCAAGGGATCGTACCCGGGTCTGACATAGAGAGTGTCTTCTTTGTCGAGGATATCCGGCCTGTAGACCTTTTCGGCCCAATCGACCCGGGGAATCTCTTCAATGGCGACAGATACGGCCTTTCTATCGCAGCCGAGAATCTCCTCCACGGTACTTGCAACCGCTTCGGCCATTCGGCGTTTTCTTTCCTCGTCCCTGCCGGGGTAAAGTTTGACGATGACGTGGGGCATGGCGTTTCTTCTCCTTTTATCCCGAGCTTTCGAAGGGGCTCAATACCTTGTTCGCAACTTGGGCGGCAGCTCGTTTATAACGAGCCAGTACAGCCCGAGTTGCCTGACCGCCTCGGTGAACTGCTCGAAATCCACGGGCTTGCGCACGTAGCTGTTGGCCCCCAGGCTGTAACTTTCCACTATATCGCGTTCCTCGTTGGATGAAGTGAGAACCACCACGGGCAAGAGCCGTGTTCTCGAATCACCTCTTATCCGCTTTAAAACCTCGAGACCGTCTATTTTGGGCAATTTGAGATCGAGCAGAATCAGCGCGGGGTCATCATCCCGATCGTTCCCGAAGAGATACTGGATCGCTTCCTCTCCGTCGCGGGCGACTTCTATCCTGTTGGCGATGTTATTTTTTCTCAACGCCCGGATCGCCAGCATTTCATCATCCTGGTTGTCTTCCACCAAAAAAATAACCCTGTCCAGTCCCATGTCGCCTCCTTGCAAGGATACAGACTGTTTTCATGAAATATACCGCCAATGGAAAAAATCGCAACAGCAAACTTATATCTCCCGTACAATCACCGTCTGCTACAAAAACCGCCGGACGGGAAAAACCTTCTACACCCTAAAATCCTCCGTCAATAAGGAGGATTTGTTCCACGAGAACACCGTCCCGGCAGATCCCCCTCCATCCTTAGACAGATTCAAGATGAACGGGGGATGTTTACGGCCCATAGCCCACAGCTCATAGCCCATAGACTATCGCCCTTAACCTTTTACCCCCTACCCCCATCTCTTTTTTTCCCAAATGTCAAGTTTAAAGATTTGACCCCATCCTCTTCTTGATAATTTTCTTACGCTCGGTTACGATTTACGAACTTTCGTAAATTCATCCCAAGGAGTGGTAGCGGTGAAAAGCGGCCCGTGTATTGTCGCCCTTGCAATTTATTTTCTCTCGGCCTTCCCTGCCGCGGCCGACACAACTATCCTGGAAAGCAACGCCGGCGACCGAATTTCGCTGGAACTGACGGTCTACACGAGCGATCTCGCCCTTGTGAAGGACACCCGCCGTATAAACCTGCCGGCTGGGAGAGGGGAGCTCCGGTTCGTCGATGTGGCGGCGTCCCTTATTCCCGGCAGCATTGAAGCGGTGTGCATTGAACAACCTCCGCCCCTCAAAATCATGGAACAGGTTTTTTCCTATGACCTAATAAGTGAAAAGACGCTCCTTGACCGCTACGTGGGCAAAACGATAAAGATCATCGATTACAACCGCTATCACGACCGCAAAGACGTGATCGAGGCGACTCTTTTGAGCAACAGGAACGGCCGGATTTACCGTATAGGCAATGAAATTTACATCGGGCATCCGGGAATAAAGGTGCTTCCCGAAATTCCAGGCGGCCTTACAACAAAACCGACGGTAAGCTGGCTTTTTGAAAACAACTCGCCTGGAGAACACCTACTGGAAACGTCCTACCTGACGAAAAACATCACCTGGAAAACGGACTACGTGATGACGACGGGAAACGAAGACTCCACCGGATCGCTGGCGGCCTGGATATCCATCAACAACATGAGCGGCGCATCTTACAGGAATGCGACCGTCTTTCTCGTAGCGGGAGAAGTTCATCGAGTTCCGGACGGCGGCCTGGACAGGGGAATGGAGAGGGTTCTAATGACGAAGGCGGCGGAAGGGTCACCGGAAATACCGCCTGAATCACTTTTCGAGTATTATTACTTCGAAATACCATGGCCTGTTTCAATCGAACAAAACCAGGCCAGGCAAGTGAGATTTCTCGATGTATCCGGAATTCCCGTCGAAAAAGAGTACCGAGTGGTTTCAGGCTCCAGGGGTTTTGCCCTTTCTTCCGCCTCCGACGGAGCGACAACCCTTCCCGTTGAAGTAACCCTGATCTTCCGCAATACCGAAAAAGCCAACCTCGGCGCGCCTCTTCCGGCCGGACTGGTCAGGCTTTATCGGAACGACGAAAAGGGACGGCGTTTTTTTATCGGGGAAGACAGTATGGGACATACTCCGTCAAACGGCGAAATACGACTGAAGGCGGGGGAGACGTTTGACGTCAAGGCGGAACGAAAACAACTTGAATTCAACCGGGTTACGACCCGCATTTCCGAGTCGCGGTGGAAAATAACGATTAGAAACGAAAAAAAGGAAGAAATACATGTATCCTGTATGGAAGTGTTGCACGGGAGTTGGGAAATCACAGAGGCCAGCCATCCCTTTGACGTCATAGACGCATTCAGAATACAGTTCGACTGCACGGTACCGCCGGAGGATTCGATAAACCTTGTTTATACCGTGAGAACGGAATCCTGAATGGAAAGAACCATATTCTACATATCAGACGGCACGGGCATTACAGCCGAAACGCTGGGGCACACTCTGCTCACCCAGTTCCCGGACACGACCTTTCAATCCGTCACTTTACCTTTTGTCAATACGCCTGAAAAGGTTGACCGGACGATCCGACGGATCAACGACTGCGCAGAGGAGGAAGGAAAGACACCCTTGATATTCTCGACGCTGACCGATCCGAACCTGCGAAGTCAACTATCACGTTGTAAGGGAAAGGTCTTTGACTTTTTTGCGACATTTACGACCCCCATGGAACAGGCTTTAGAAATAAAGTCTTCCCCCGTGGCGGGCAGGTCTCACGGGATGGGGAATCCAAGCAACTACTTGAATCGTATCGACGCCGTTCACTACGCGCTTCAGCATGACGATGGAGTTTCTCCAAGAGACTACTCACAGGCCGACATAATAATTACCGGCGTTTCCAGAACGGGCAAAACGCCGACCTGTCTCTATCTTGCCCTTCAATTCGGTATCCAGGCAGCCAATTACCCCCTTACCGACGATGATTTCGAAAAGGGGAACCTGCCCGAGCCGCTTCGGCTGGAACGATCGAAGCTCTTCGGCCTCACGGTCGAGGCGGAGCGCCTTCACCAAATTCGCCGGGAACGTCGTCCAAACAGCCTGTACGCCAGCATGAAGCAGGTTCTCAAAGAACTCAAGGCCGCCGAAAACCTGTTCATGAGGGAAGGAATCCCATTTCTTAATATCACCCACATGTCTATCGAAGAAATAGCGGCATCGGTCATGCAGCAAGCCTCTCTCAAGCGAAGGATCTAGCGAAAAGACCACCTCCTGTTGTTTCAACTTGACCGGGAGGACACCGTTTCGTATACTCGGCTCGGTCGGCGGCGCTCCTTGCGGTGGCGCCTTCGCCGAACCTTCCATTCCATTTTGGATTTTTTCTTGAGGAAAAACAGGTGAGCTTGTCATCTCCGTCAGTACCGGAATTGTTCAGCGCCTGCACAGAACTTTTCGGCTCTCATGTTCAGGTATCAGTCGATTTTCTCAAGTATCTGGAACCGTCGGGGATCAAGGCCGCTTACAGGGAACGGGTCTTCGAAACCCACCCGGATCGGGCGCGACTGCTCGGAATACCTGAAGACAAGCTGGCGGAACATTTCAAAAAAATCAGCAGCGCCTATGAAATTCTTTCGCTGGCGATTCGGGACAAAGGTCGTTTCATCACGGAAAACAAAGAAACCGTGCGTGGGGTATGGAGCAAATCCGGGGCCTCCAAGCCGCAAGAAAAAGACCACCCACATTTCAGCTCTTCGAGGGTAATGCCACGGAGGCCTTTGCGAATCGGGCAATTTATGTTTTATTCCGGTTTCATCTCGTGGCACAGCCTCATCGACGCAATTGTGTGGCAGAGAAAAAACCGACCGCTCATAGGTCGTATCGCCCGCTCATGGAACCTCCTCACGGAAGAAGAGATAGGCTACATACTGAAACACAAGGCCGCCGGCGAGAAATTCGGCGAATACGCACTGAGGAAAGGATTACTGACCAGGGGAAACCTCATGGCGCTCCTGGGTAAACAGGCGATGTTCGCAAAACCACTTGGAGCTTATTTCATTGATAAGGGCATCCTGACGCCTCTCGAGGTGGAGCGCCTGGTGCGCAGACAACACCGCCACAATGAAGCCTTCGAATCGAACAGGCATCCGGGCTTTCAGTCCTATAATTATCGCAATTACAAACCTGGCAAATAAACAAAGGAGAACGAACCATGAAAGTTATCGCCCTAGGAGGGGCCGGGGTCATGGGAAGCTTTGCAGCGCGCATATTGGCGGGGTCTCCCCGGGTGGGCGAACTTGTCATAGCGGATCGCAACCGGGTTGCAGCGGAGAGGCTTGCAGGGGAACTGGGCGATAAGTGCCGGGCCAAGATCATAGATGCGGGAGACCGGGAAAGAATCGAGTCGGTCATAAGGGGGTTCGACGTGGTCCTTGGAATGATCGGCCCATTTTATAAATACGAGACCATATGATACAGGCCTGTATCGATGCCGGGACCGATTATGTGAGTATCTGCGATGACCATGATGGAACCACGGCGGCGCTCGAACTGGACGGCGCAGCAAAGGAAGCCGGGATAACAGCCGTTACGGGCGTTGGCTGGACACCCGGCATAACCAATATGCCGGCAAAACTGGGTACGGAAAACATCAAAAATCCGGACACTATAATAGATGTTTATTGGGGATGTCACGCGGCGGACACCAGGGGCGGGGCCGGGACACTCCACGCGCTCCACGTATTCAGCGTATTCAGCGGTTTCGTTCCATCCTTCAGGGGAGGCAGGATCCGATGGATCCCGGCTGGATCAGGGCGGGAACGTATTCGTTTTCCAGAGCCTTTAGGCGAAGTGATCGTCTCTCACCTGGGACACCCGGAACCAGTCACCCTGTCCCGCTATCTTTCGCTTCGCTCGGCTTCACTTAAGGGAGGATTTAAGGAACAGGGTCTCAACAAACTGGCGCTACTGTTGAACCAAATCGGCCTTACTAAAACGAAGGGACGAAAAGACGACCTGGCGCGGATCGCCAACAAACTCCTGCTTCCCCTGGCCGGCAAATTGTCTCGAAAAAGGGAATGTACCTCGGCATGCCGGGTCGATATTGTGGGAAAAGAAAAAACGGGATACGTTCATCGCACCCTTGGCCCCGTGGGTCACATGGACATGCTCACGGGACTGCCATGTGCCATTGCAGTGGAAATGCTCGTCGAGGGCAAGATATCGTCAAAGGGAGTCATGGGGCCGGAAGCCTGCTTAAATCCCCGGGAATTCCTGGCGCGCCTGGAAATGGGAGGTATACATTTTTTTGAAGGTGACCGTATGACTACACGTCTTCACATATAAAATAACCGGCGTTTTTTGAAAAATTATTGACAGAGAGCGGCTCGATCATTATAAAGGACTGACTTGTCCGAGGGGCATCGGATGGCTGGCATCGGATGGTCAAATGAACGGTGGGGGATCGTTCAATGGTAGGACAACGGACTCTGACTCCGTGAATAGAGGTTCGAATCCTCTTCCCCCAGCCATAATAATATCGACAGGTTAAGCGCTTCACGCTTAGCCGGTTTTTCTTTAAATCCCTTTCATGAACCGCTTCCCATGGGTCTCCATAATCGGCGTGCTCACGACCAAAATCGATTATTGCCTTTTCTTCACCACCAGCGTGGAGGCAATGATGTCGTGAAGTGCTTGTTTATTGCGGGTAAATCCCGCCATGAGAAACCCGACTCCCATGATCAGCCCGGAGATTATCTTACTCCAATATCGGCCATTCGCCCTCGCAAAGGAAACAGGCCTGCCTTCCAGGTCTGTGACGACAATACCCAACGCCATTTTACCCGCCGTGGCCTGCCTTGATGAAGATTCCATCAAGGTAAAGTACAACCAGTTCAGTGTGAGTCCAAAAATATTTCCGATCGATGTCGCCGTTTTCTCGACGGCCGCCGTGCCGACCCCTGAAATATCCATGACCAACCCGAACAAAATTCCCAGGAACATCCCTATTATCCCCCCTGCAATCACCAGCAAGAACGAATCTATTATCAAGGCGGCGGCGCGCCTCCAGAAACCCGCGTAAACCACCTCGGCCGCCGGGAAAGAAGTGGAACGCCTCCTCGAGGCCTCGTCCGACAGTTCGAATCCGCAGGAGACGCAGTAATACATTCTGCTTTCGTTCTCGACACCGCACTTCGGACACAACATAACCTCCCTCCTTCTTACACCTATATTCAATATCGACTATATTCAATATCGACGATCACCCGGCGGATGATCAAGGTTTCTCGGCGACCTTTTCTATCGGTGGAATGACCACATATTTATCATAATGTCGACCTTCGAGGCACGGTGAAGCGTGACAGGGAACAAAATTTGGACGAACCCGGAATGAACGCGGGGGATGGATAGTGCGCCCGGAAGCGCCTCAAAGTCATTGACAACCTCCGAAGCGGCATAAACCGGCTTTTTACGAGTTAATCAATCATATATTCAAGAACAGTGTTTTGGAAAGGAACAAAAGATCCCCGGAGGCAAACAAAGCCTGCCGGGGATCGTAGGATTCAGCGGCCGGCGGCAGCCTGGTCGTCACCATATGAAAAATCGTCGGCGGAAGATCCGGTTCCTTTTTTGTTTGACTGTCTCCAGATCTTCATGCTCTCGGCTTCCTTGATGAGCTCGTCCCTGAAATCGGGATGGGCGATGTCGATGAGTTTTTCGGCCCGCATCCACGTGGAGCAAGCTGTAAGTTTTGCGGCGCCGTATTCCGTGACGATGTAATCGATCATCTGCCTGGGAATCGTCACGGCCGAGCCGGGCGTCAATTTCGGGGTGATGCGGGATTTGATTTCTCCATTTGCATCTTTATGGGTCGAGGAAAGACAGATGAAGCTTTTCCCCTTTTTGGACCACTGTGCCCCGAGAATGAAATCCCACATGCCTCCATTGCCGGATACCTGGTCTATGCCGATGCTTTCGGCGTTGACCTGCGAAAGGAGATCCACCTGGATGGCATTGTTGATGCTGACCATGTTGTCGATCTGACCGATAATCCGGGGATCATTGGTATAGTTCACGGGATATGAGGCCAGGTGGGGATTATTGTCCATGAAATCGTACATCCGCTGCGAGCCTATGGCGAAGGTATAGACACATTTGTAGCGGTCTATGTTCTTTTTCGATCCATTCATTTTCCCTGATTCGCTCATGTCAACGTAGGCGTCGACAAACATTTCGGTGTGGCCGCCTAGATTTTTCAGGTCCGATTCTGCGATCATCTTTCCCACTATGTTCGGCATGGCCCCTATGCCCAGCTGGATGCAACATCCGTCAGTGACATAATTCATTATATGCCGGGCTATCTCTACATCGGCCTCGCTGGCTTCAGGCAGGGGGGCGTCATACAGTACCTGGTCTTTCGGTGCCTCGACGATATAGTCCACCCGCGAGATGTGAATCGATTCCTCGTTTCCACCGAGACAGACGGGTACGTTGGGATTGACTTCCACGATGACCACGTCGGCGGCCTCTACCTTGGCCGAGGTCTCCGAGTTCTGTGGACCGATGTTGAAATACCCCTTGTCGTCCATCGGGGCCACCTGGATCATGGCGATCCATTTTGTCTTTCCCTTACGCGATGTGTCCCTGTAATAGACAGACCGGTAGTCCCTGGTGAGATTTTCCATCGGATCCTGGGTCAGAAGCTCCCTCAGGTAGAAAGGCCCCCTGTGATAGAGTATGGGGCAATAGTATACCGGCTGCACGAAAGCGCTGAGCATACGGGTCAGTTTGCTCCAATGCCAGTCAATATAGCAAAAGCTTTCGGGGTGGTTGATCACCTCCGGAACGGGAGGAACCGTGACAGCGGCATAAACATTAACGTCGCGAAGCTCTTCCGCGCGCCTCGCGAGCGCCTTGTCGAGCACCACCGGTTTTCCGTTGAAAAATCCGTAATCGACGACATCACCGGATTCAACCACCTCCACCGCCTTTTCCGGCGACACCAGCTTTTTCTTATACTGCTTCAAATGATCCATGAATGTACCTCCGTAGTCGGTTTTAGGTTTTGTAAAGAATCAAATCGGAATCAGGGCAAAAAGTTAGTCGTTCGTATAAAACCAGGCGCAAATTGTCAATAAGAAAAAAGGTGATATCCGGAAACAACCAAAAAGACGGCATCTTAGGCCTCAGCCGTTTTCCGGATCACCCCTGCCCGTGCAAATCATCGATTTAGTATACAGAGACGGCCGGACGCTCTTCCCATAGATCCATTCGTGAAGTATTATAATAAGTTTACCGGCGTTTTTCCGGGACGCATCCATGGGAACAGCCGACCCGGATATCGTTCCCCTACCCTGCTTTTGGGCCTTGCCTGTCTCATCGCCGACCTCGAACGAACGCCCCTTCCTCTTCTGGAGGAAACTTATGCTGACCCTGCAGATACAATCCGTTATGTCCTGGGGCGCCTGGTTGCTGCTTGTTTTTTCCATAATCAGTGTCGCCTGTTTTTATTTCTGGTTGCCCGAACGCTTCGACCCGGTCGATCTGTTAAAGAAATTCCGCAAAAGGGGAAAGGAGACCGTGAAACCTTCTCTTCTCGACAGACTACAGGGGAGCAACTTCAAGAATGTCAAGGGCGGGAAACGATATTTCTTTTCGTCTTCGCCTTTGTATCTCGCCTGGAAGCTCCGTCGGTGCCGTCCGGCTCATCGTGGGAGGACCCTACACGTTCATGTTCCGGGGGCTGGTGGTGGTCCCGGGGATTCTCATCCCCATGGCACTGGAAGTCTACGATCCGCTCCCCCATTTTATAAAAAGGCGTCCATGCAGGGACACAATCCCTGGATATCGGGCGTGATCACCATCGCCGTATTGATAGGGGCTTACACGCTTCGGCACCCGGTTGTGTACGCCGGCCAAGAACCGGTACCGGCAACGCCGGGACCGCCGGCATGATTGATTGCATGAGGGAAAAGGGAAAAGTCCCGCCGTCCTGAAGAGGAATTGGATAATCTCCTCATCGGGGTCAAACTCCAAGCACGGTGGACTAAAGCCTAAAGCCCGATCGCATTCGCCTTCCCTAGGCTTTCGGAAATTCCTTGAATGTAATGGGATCGGTGGCGTAGAGGACGGCTCTCTCCACCGCCGCGGCTCGATATTCATGAACCTTGAGATAATCCGGGTTATTGGCCATCTTCAAGAAAGCCTTCCGGGAAGGATATTTCACAAGCATTAGCAGGTCCCATTCCTCGGTGCCCTGCAGCATTTCCCCGGGCTTGCCGAAATACACCACCTCGGCGCCCACGGCCTCTACAAAAGGCGCGGACTCTTTGATATACCTAAAATAGGAATCCCGGCCTCCCTCGGTCTTGAATTTCAATAGATTAAGCATGACAAAGGGTTTCTGGTTGGGATTGGCGGCCAACTTTTTAAATTGGTCTTCGTTGTTTTTTATGCCGGACATGAAACCTTTCACCTCCCTATATATCGCTTTGCCTTTGTCTGAAAAAGTCGTTCATAAACGCCGCGACCTCCCGCGGTTTTTCCTCCTGGAGAAAGTGCCCCGCCTCGATTTGCTCGACCCTGATCGAATCGAAGCAATCTTCAAGGAATGAAATGTTGGCGGGGATGATCACGGGATCCCGGTTTCCGTATATGTAAAGCGACGGCATGGTAAATCGCTTTCCGGCCAGTGTCGCCCAATGCTCGGAATCCAGGGACATGGAGCGGTAATAGGATGCGCCCGTTGCGGGGGTGTTTTCGATGCTGTAACAGCGGATATATTCCTCGATAGTCTCTTTCGGAATGGTTCCGTCGCGACCCTTCTTTCCGAAGAAATAGCTGACCCAGGCGCGCTCGTTTCCCTTGATCATGACCTCAGGCAGGATCGGCTGCATCTGGAAATACTGATACCAGTAAGGGAAATATCTCACGGCTATCATGGCCTTTTCGACTTCCTTAGCGCCCCTGGCGTTGTTGAGAACGGGAATGTTCATGATGACAAGCCTTTTCACCCGGTCGGGAACGAGAAAGGCCAGTTCCTGGGCCACGATACCACCCCAATCATGGCCTACGAGATAGAAATCCCCGATTCCAAGGGCATCTATTACCTCGATCACGTCTCTGGCCAGTTCCACTTTCCGATAAGCCTTCATGTCCATGGTGCGTTCGCTGTCGCCCAACCCCCGTAAATCCGGCGCGATTACACGTAGATCCGGGTCGAGAAAGGCGGCGACGCCTTCCCAACAATAGGAACTCTCCGGCCATCCATGCACCATGACCACCGGGAATCCATACCCCCGATCCCGGAAGGCGAACGTCCCCCTCGGCACAGTGATTCGCGATACTTTCATGGATATTTTCCCCCTTTATCGATTATATAACAACTATATAACAACGAGTGCCGGTTGTATTAAATGGACGGGACAACGCTGTCAAGTAATATCTCTACATCGACAAACGGCGGGGTTATCAGGCCATGACCATTTTCATTATGTTTCTTTCCATCAATTCCGTCAGTCTTTCCTTGGAATATTCCTTCATGTTCCAGTTGCGCAAGGCATAGAGCGATAACTGGTATATGATCAGATTGGCCGTAAAGGATGTATCTTCTATGTCGAAGGCTCCGCGGCGACGGCCTTTTTCCAGAATCTCTTCAATGTGAGAGACCACCATGCTTTCCTTCTCCAAGATACGTTTCAGCAGGGGCTTGGAAAGAGATTTTGATTCGCGGTACAGAAGCAGTATCTCTTCATCGTAATCGTACCCGATTTCGACCAACCCGGAAATAACCGCTCTTAATTGTTCCACGGGATCGTCCATCTCCAGGATGCCCCCCTCCTCGAACAACTCCAGCTCCGGTTTGTGCAGCATTTCAAAAACCAGGAAAAGGATCTCTTCCTTGTTCTTGATGTAATAATAAAGATTCCTGATGTCGATGCCCGTGGCCCTTGAAATCTCCCGCATTGAAGACCGGGCGTAGCCCTTTTCCATAAAAAGCTGCATGGCCTTTGTGAGGATTTGCTTTTGCCTTTTTTGAAAAAGAGAGTTTTTCCGCCGTCCTTTACCTTTGGGGTCACCTTCGGAAGATGTCTTTTTTACCACGGATAGCTGGAAGTCCTTTCATCATCGTTACCTGTCCGTCTACAGTACAACCGGCGGTTTGGTCAATGTACTTTATCAATATAATTCGATAATATCGCCGAATAAAGGTAATGCCCAAGGCGGCAGATCCTTGCCCGATACCACCCCTTTCGAACGCCCGAAGGCAGGGCCGACGAAACCGGCGGTACCGGCCGAGCTTCGCGCGCGGGGCATCTTTTCCCGGCGCCTTCAAAGCGGACATTCTTGCGGGCGAAATGAAACATCCCCTCTCAAGAAGACGGGTCGATCGACTTTACCGTGAACTTTTCCATCGCCTCGGGGTTCGCGAACAAAGCCATGCCCGTTTTCATCGATCGAAACCCGAGTTTTTCGTAAAACCCCTCAGCGCCGGGATTCGTGTAAAGAATAAAGTTGCAATGTGGAAGCCCCTGCATAATGGCCTTGACGACGGCCGTGCCGATCCCCCTTCCCTGCGCTTCGGGCAAAACCGCGACATCGTAAATCGCCCCTTGATACTCACCATCGGATATCGCCCGCCCGAAGCCGACCATTCGAGATCCTTCATACGCAAATACTGTCCTGTAACTGGTCTCAAAGGCCCTCTTGTGAACATGGGGTTCATAATGGGCCATTCCGACCCTTTTCAACAATGAAGCCACGGCGGGCCAATCTACGTCGGAACAATCGGTCTTTATTTTCAGTTTCATTGTGTCTTCCATTCTTGACGACATCCGTTAGAAAACGAGGATATCCCCGGTCGTCAATAACGCACAAACCATTGATCCAGGCTGCGCAGGTACATGAGTATATAAACCCTTCCGTCGCTCTTGGTCCTTACTTTGTAATAATCGATAAGGGGGGCGTCCGTCGTTGTTCCTCCCTCGTACCAGCGGTCAACTATTTCCGCAATGGACTTGCGCTCGTCCCGAAAAGTGAAGGCAACGGGATACTCGTTTACCTTGTACCCGCTTCGGCATTCGACCTCCACTCGGTCGTATTCCATGATCGTCCCCCCTTCCTTCCGTACCCCTCCGCAAGCTTATAAAAACGGGGTTTTCAATCCCCCTCGCGGGACCCTGAGAACACCCGGGCACTCTTTGATTTCCAGGCATTCCAGATCACCGGCGGGCGGTACTTCATGCCACCCTATTACCAGGAATCCCCACGGCTTCAGCGCCTTTGCGATCCCGCGCAACATTCCCCCTTGACGTTCTTTCCTGTAATAGGTAAGCAGGCTGTTTCTCAGAAATACCAAGTGAAAGAAGTCCTCCGCCGGCGGCGGCCCGGCCAGGTCGTGCACCCGCCATGTGATACCCCGCCTCGCGGCCTCCGTCACGAGGTAGGATTCACCCTCCTGTCGCAAATATCGTTCGCCGAGACAGGCCGGGATCTCCCCGGCGGCCCGGGTGTCGTACAATCCCGCTTCCGCCCTGCGGAGGTATTCCCGGTTTATATCCGTTGCATAAAGGTGAAGCGGCGGCAGCGGACCCGATTCTTCTTCCAGGTACCGCCACAGCATAGTGAAACTGTAAACCTCTTGGCCAAGGGCGCATCCGGCCGACCAGACCGCGACTCCGTCCTTGTTTTCCGCGGCCAACTCCGGGAGCAGAAACTCTTTCAGGTATATCCAAAGCGGGTGGTCTCGAAAAAAACGGCTTACCGAAACGGTCATGAGGAGACGTGTTTTTTGCCTCACCTCCAGGTCCCTCTTGACCAGTTCCATGTAATCTTCGGCATCTCGCACCCCGATTTCACCCATGTGACGGACAAGGCGCTTCACAACCCCCTTTCGAACCTTGCGGTAGCCTTCCCAGGAATAGCCGAAATCGTCGAGCAACCTGCGAAATTGATCGTCCCTCATCATGGAATATTCGGAGAACGGAGGCGGTCCAGGATCTCTCCCGGCAGGCTGTCTCTGTTTTCACGGGTCACTTCGATCACATCGCTATCCGAACGTTTCTTGACCGACTCTATCAGACCGGCCCCTTTCAATGCGACCGTGGCGACCACCCTTTTGTCCGAAGCCAGCAGTTCCGCGACCAGGGCGGTAAAAACCTTTGAAAAGCATTCCATTTTGCCGATTTCATCGATGACAACCAGGCCGTCCACCGATTTTTCGCGGAAAGGGATAGAGGCAAGAAAACGCTCGAAGCATCCCACATCGACCCCGTATTTTCCCACCTTGAAAGGGCTTTTTATCTTCTCGTGGGCAAGAACGGCCCTGGCGCCGGTGGTCGCTACGAGACTAAAACCCTTTCGCACCCCTCCCTCCCGGATCTCTTCCGTGTAAAATCCAATGGCGTGAAGACCTTCCGATCCTCCTAGAATCTTTTTGACCAGGGTCGTCTTTCCCGCGCCTGGCGCCCCCGTGACAAGTATGTTCTTCTTCATGTCTCTCCCCGCATTCTTTCGCCTCTCCTCGGCACGGCTTCAAGACCTGCGTAAACCGATCGACAAATACGGTTTAAGCCGTAACAGGCAAGGCATTTGTCTTTCTATATAACATGAAATACTGATTCCAGGTAAGGGATTAAAGGCTATGGACGGAGGGAACGAGGGGCGACCTGAAATTTCCTCGACGAAGAAGGGAAAGAAAATTTTGGCATACTCGCAAAGAGGATGTATCATGGTGTCGAAGGAATCATGCACGGACATAGGAGGAGAAGTGTCTTGCGGGTAATTTTAATTTCGGCCAATACTGAACAGATTAACACGCCGGTGCTTCCCCTCGGCATGGCAAAGGTGGCCGCAGCGACAGTGCAGGCGGGACACGACGTGCAGGTGATAAATCCCATGCGTCCGGAGCAGGTAAAAGAGCTCCTCACGGAAACGGTATTGGATTTCGCTCCGGAAATAATCGGAGTTTCCGTGCGCAACATCGACGACCAGGACATGAACCAGCCCCGCTTTCTTCTTCCCGCGGCCCGGGAGGTAATAAAGGAATGCCGGCGGATATCGGAAGCCCCCGTGGTTCTCGGCGGACCCGGTTACAGCATTTTCCCCGGGCCGGCGCTGGAATATCTCGGCGCCGATTATGGGATCGTAGGAGAAGGTGAAAGGGCCTTCCCCGTCTTGCTTGACAGGCTGGCCCGGAGGAGGCCCCTGCCCGATATCCCGGGTCTTGTGAAGCCTCCGGGAGAAGTTGTCCGTCCCCCCGAGCTCATCCTCAGACTGGACGAGTATCCCTTGGCCGGCCCGGATATACTGCTGAAGGGTCTCAAGAAAGAGGGACTGAAGGAACTCTGGATACCCTTCCAGACCCGGAGGGGTTGTCCCATGGATTGCTCCTATTGCTCTACGCCGGCCATAGAGGGCAGAACTCCACGCAAACTGTCGATAGAAAAGGTGATCGACAGCCTCCGTGCCTTCACCTCCTCGGGATGCAGGCGTTTTTTCTTTGTGGACAATACCTTCAACCTGCCCTCGAAATACGTGGAGTCACTATGTGACGCCATCATAGAGGCGGGACTGAACATAGAATGGCATGCGATCGTTTATCCCATGCTGATCAACGCCAAGGTTGCAAAAAAAATGGCCGGGGCGGGCTGCGTGGGGGTATCCCTGGGATTCGAAAGCGGCAGTCCGAAGATTCTCTCCGCATTGAACAAGAGATTTTCTCCGGACGACGTGCGTCGGGTCTCCGAAGTACTGAGAAATTTCGGAATATCCAGGATGGGTTTTTTGCTCCTGGGCGGCCCGGGCGAAACCCGCGGCACCGTGGCCGAGAGCGTCTCTTTCGCCGAGTCCCTGAAACTGGAATCAGTAAAACTCACGGCGGGGATAAGGATTTATCCCAACAGCGCCCTTGCGAAAGAAGCGGTGCGCAGGGGTCTTCTTCCACCCGATTCGAACCTCCTGTATCCAACATTCTTTCTGGAACCCGAGTTGAACGGTTGGCTCCAGGAGGAGGTTGTTCGATTGGCAAAGGAAAATGACGCCTGGGTCGCATGATTTCCGCGGCAATGTTTCACTTATTCTTTTCTTCCACTTCGCGGACGAGCGGACGCCGTCCATTTTCGAGAATAACAATTCTCCGGGGCCGCCAAAGCCGAAAGGCGAGGGAATCGATAAAACAGCATGATTCATTTCGACAAAATGCCGAAAGATCAGTCCATCATACACATCGGGTTGCAAAGTACCCTTTATATGCTATATAAGGCATACATTATTTTTCTAAAGGAATCCCGCCATGAGACAACGGATATCCATCACTTTTCTGCTGATTTCCGCCGTATTGTCATTCTCCACGCTTTCAGCGTCGGTGCAAGAAAAAATTTTTGTCGCCGTTGCGGCAAACTACATCCAGGCCTTTTCGGAACTTTCCGAAAGATATGAAGAAAAAACAAACGTGAAGATACAGGCAACCTTCGCCTCGACGGGAAGCCTCTACAACCAAATAAAGAGCGGCGCCCCCTACGACCTCTTTCTCGCCGCCGATGAAACGCGCCCGCAGCTTCTGCAAGAAGAAGGTCTGTGCGACAAACCGTTCATTTATGCCCGTGGACGAGTCATCCTCTGGTCCGCAAATAGCGATTTCTGTAAAAGCCCGGACTGGAAAGACGCCATGAAGAACTGCAACGGCAGGATAGCCGTCGCCAATCCGGTGACGGCCCCTTACGGAACAGCCGCACTGGAGGCAATACGAAAGGCGGGTCTTGAAGACCTCTTGAAAGACCGATTCGTGACGGCCCAGACAGTCGCCCAGTCCTTTCAATACGCCGCTACCGAGGCGGTCGACGCCGGGTTCTGCGCCCTCTCGGCGGTCGGCTCCGAAACAGGGCAAAGGGGATGCTACTACCTCGTTCCCGAAGCGGATCCTGTGGTACAGGCCGCTTGCGTACTTCGGCGAACCGGAAGCCGTGAAGCCGTGGATCAGTTCGCGGCCTTTCTCGTCTCCCAAGAAGCGGCGGAGATAAAGAAAAGATTTGGATATGAATAGATGGATTCCATGGCCCTGTTCATAACCCTGAAACTGGCCCTGGTTACCACCGTGATACTGGTGGTTCTGGGGGCGCCGCTGGCATATTTCCTTGCCTATAATCGATTTTTCGGCAAGCCCATAATCGAGGCGCTTCTCTACCTCCCTATCGCCTTGCCTCCAACGGTGATCGGCTTTTACCTGGTCGTCGCCATGGGACCAAGGGGATTTATAGGATCATTGTGGAAGACATTCACGGGCGCGTCTCTTCTCTTTTCCTTCGCCGGCATAACGATGGCCGCCATCCTGTACAGCCTTCCCTTCGCCGTACAGCCGATGAAAGCAACCTTCCAAAAACTGGACGGGAGGCTGGTGGAAAACGCCGCCGTCCTTGGATTGTCGCCCCTGTCGATCTTTTTCAGGGTGGTGCTCCCGAACAGCAGGAGCGGGATAATCGCCGCCGCCATCCTGGTCTTTCTTCACAGTATGGGCGCCTTCGGCGTCATCCTGATGGTGGGAGGAAGCATCCCCGGCATTACAAAGGTGGCCTCCATAGCCATCTACGAAGCGGTGGAAATGATGGACTACCGGGCGGCGGGTTTGACGGCGCTCTGTTTCATACCGATCAGTTACCTTTTTTTGCTGTTGGTCAATAAACTTAACGAGGACGGCTGACGTGATCATCGACGCATCGATCAGGAAAAAACTCAACTTTTTCGAGCTGGCAATCGATTTTTCATGCCCGGACAACGAAATGCTCGTATTCATCGGCCCCTCCGGCGGGGGCAAAACGACCTTGATCCGCATGTTGGCCGGTCTTGAAAGACCCGACGAAGGAAGGATCACTTTCGGTGAGGAGGTGTGGTTCGATTCGAAGACGAACAAAATCATTCCGCCCCGCAAGCGAGGAATAGGATATGTCTTTCAGGATTACGCCCTGTTCCCCCATCTGACCATCTATGAAAACGCGGCCTTTGCCGCGGCGGAGGAAAAGGAAGTCGACCGCCTGCTCGAGCTGTTTCAGATCGCGCACCTGCGGGACCGCAAGCCTCACCTGGTCTCCGGCGGTGAGCGCCAAAGGTGCGCCATATGCCAGGCGCTGGCCAGAAATCCAAGGTTGTTATTGCTCGACGAGCCCTTCTCGGCCCTTGACGCGGTCACCAGGCGGGAACTGCGCGAAGAACTGAAAGACCTGAAAAAGGAATTGTCTTTTCCCGTCATATACGTCACCCACGACATCAACGAAGCCCTCTATCTGGGCGACGACATAATACCCGTGGTGGAGGGAAGAGAAGACAGGGAGTGGATGCAAAGAGCCATAAGCCGCGGTCCCTCGAAACGCAAGCCCACAAGGGCGGCCAGGAAACAGAAGCTGGCCCTGGCATATTGAAAAAAACATGAAAGCGCACCGTTCCACTACAGTGAAACTCGGAACACCTCCCAGGAATAAGCGAATATCTTGGAGTAATCGCTCATGAACATTTGCACCTATTCATACGATGAATATCTCCACCTGATAAAGACCTTTCATGGAAGCCTGGCTCCGGGACTGATAATCGGCGGATTCATTGTCGACCTGGCCCTGCAAAACCTTCCGGAAGGGGAACTTTTCGACGCCATCTGCGAAACGCCGATCTGCCTACCTGATGCGGTGCAAATACTTACCCCCTGCACCATTGGAAACGGCTGGCTTGCCGTTCTGGACTCGGGACGCTTCGCCGTCACCCTGTATGAAAAAGACAGCGGAGAAGGCGTTCGTGTGTACCTGGACACCAAAAAACTGGAAAAGTGGCCCGAGGTCCGTGACTGGTACTTAAAACGCAAGAAAAAGGAAGGACAGGATTTCGACCTGCTCATGTCCCAAATAAAGGAAGCGGGTCACAACTTGCTTGGCATGCAGAGGGTCAAGGTGGATACGGAAAAAGTCCGCCGTAAGAAATTGGGACCTGTGGGCATCTGTCCACTCTGCGGAGAAGCCTATCCCTCCAGAGACGGGGATTGGTGCCGGAACTGCGCCGGTGATACACCGTACACCAATATCTCTTCCCTTGACCCTGAAAAAGAAAATCCATAGGCTTTTACTCGGGCATATAATCCAAAATTGATCGAACAAAAGTACAGATTACAGTTGACAGTATGTCACAATTCACATATGTAGCACTTGACATATCGGCATCGGCCTCAATAGAGGGCGATCGACTGTACCTGAAGCGTACGCCTCCGTATCGCGGAGGGAACAGGAATTTTGAAGTGATTTTCAAATGTTGAAGGGAGGGTGTATGGACGGCAGATCGAACTATGACGAAACAATCAGCCGGCAATACCGAGAACTGATTGAACACTGCAAGTCTCATTTAGAAGAAATGGACGACACATTACCCGAGCCGGTGGAAGATTTTCAAACACTATTGCAGGAGCGGGGCATCAGCAGGAGAAGCTTTCTCAAGTGGACGTCCGCTACGACCGCGGCGTTGATGCTTTCCCCACTATTTCGGCCGATGGTAGCCAAGGCGGCGGAACAGTTCAGCCGACTCCCGGTTGTCTGGCTCCACTTCGCCGAATGCACCGGTTGCAGCGAAGCTCTGCTGAGATCTTCCTATCCCAACGTAGACAGTATTCTCCTCGATACCATTTCTCTGGAATATCACGAAACACTCATGGCGGCGGCGGGATACCAGGCCGAAGAGAACCTGGAAAGGGCACTGCACGATTTTGCGGGCAAGTTTATATGCGTGATCGAGGGCGCACTTCCCAAGGGGATGGGGGGAAAGTACCTGACCATCGGCCCCAAAGGAAAGACGGGGCTCGAAATCGCCAAGGAGGTTACTTCCAAATCCGCAGCCGTGATCTGCATAGGAAGTTGTTCCTCCTTCGGAGGTGTCCAGGCCGCGAAACCAAACCCCACAGATGCGGTAAGCGTCGGAGATGCCCTGGGCATAACAACCGTCAATCTGGGTGGTTGCCCTCCCAATCCGGCGAATTTCACGGGGACCCTCCTCCATTTTTTACTGTTCGGAGCGCTCCCCCCGCTGGACTCTCTTGGAAGGCCCATATGGGCTTACGGAAAGCGAATCCATGACTTCTGTGAACGGCGGCCGCACTACGACGCGGGAGAATTCGTGGAAGAATGGGGAGACAGGGGCGCCAAAAAAGAATGGTGCCTCTACAAGATGGGTTGCAAAGGACCCTATACCTTTGCAAATTGCGCCAAGGTCCGGTTCAACGACGGTACTTCATGGCCCGTCATGGCCGGCCACGGTTGCATGGGATGTACCGAGCCGGGCTTCTGGGACACCATGGCCCCTTATGAAAAACCAATTGCGGACAAAACCATCGGCGGCGGCGAAAAGACCGTGGACAAGATCGGCGCCGTGCTGACGGGCGTCACCGTGGCCGGTATAGCCGCTCACGCGGGTCTGAGCGCCATCAGGCACAGGGAAAAAGACAAGGAATAATCTCATTTAGAAATGAGTTGATACTCTTCCCCGGGAGGAACGGCATGTCGAAACGAATCGTTGTAGATCCAATCACAAGGATTGAAGGGCACTTGAGGATAGAAGTAGAAGTTGATGATAATGTAATCAGGGACGCATGGGCAAGCACGACGTTATGGCGGGGGATAGAGACCATTCTGAAAGGTCGGGACCCTCGTGACGCGGGTCTCATGGTGCAGCGTTTCTGCGGTGTGTGCACCTATTCTCATTACGAGGCGAGCATCCTGGCCTGCGAGGACGCCTTCGGCGTGAAACCGCCGCCCATTGCGCGAATAGTACGCAACCTGATCAACGGCGCCCAGTTCCTGACCGACCACGTGATGCATTTTTACCACCTTCATGGCCTCGACTGGGTGGATATCGTCAGCGCCCTTTCCGCCGATCCGCGAAAGGCGGTTGAGATGGCAAAGGGTTACCACCCCAATCCCTACAATTGCTCGGATACGCACTACAGGTCCGTCCAGGAACGGTTGACCAAGTTCGTTAAATCGGGGCGGCTGGGTCCCTTCGCCAACGCCTATTGGGGCAACGAATCATACAAGCTCCCGCCCGAGGCCGATCTCATAATCCTATCGCACTATCTCGACGCCCTGCAGATCTCCAAAACGGGCGCCCAAATGATGGCCATATTCGGCGGGAAAAATCCTCATCCCCAGACCCTCGTGGTGGGAGGCGTCACATCCGTTGCGGACGCCCTCGATACCCACCGGGTCGGCCAGTATCTTTTCCGCCTGAAAGAGATGAAGAATTTCGTCGAGACGGCATACATCCCGGATATTCTGCTAGCCGCAACCTACTACAAGGACGAGGGTGCGGCGGGCATCGGCTCCGGGGTGAAAAACTACCTCGCCTACGGCGGTTTTCCTCTCGACGACGACTGGCACAACCTTCTCTTTCCCAGGGGCGTGGTCGAGGGCGGCGATATCGCCGATCCGCTTCCGCTGGACGAAAAGAAAATCACGGAAGAGGTTCATCACTCCTGGTACAAGGGCGGTGAAGGCTTGCATCCCTTCGAGGGAACTACGGATCCCCAATACACGGGGTTTGACGCAAAGGGCCATGTCAAAGGGGATGAAAAGTACAGTTGGTGCAAAGCCCCGCAGTACGACGGCCGACCCCACGAAGTCGGACCCCTCGCCCGTATAATCGTCGCCTATGCCCAGGGGCATGAAGAGATCAAGGGGCTGGTCGACGACACGCTGAAGGTGGCCGATCTCCCAGTGACCGTTCTCTTCTCCACGCTGGGCCGAACGGCGGCACGCGCACTGGAAACGAAATACATAGGAAACCACATCGAGGATTGGGTAGAGGAATTGGTGGAACGGATCAAGGGAGGGGATACGCGCACATGGACCCGCTGTGACGTCCCCAAAGCAGGAGAAGGCTGCGGCATGCTGGAAGTCTCGCGTGGAGCGCTGGGACATTGGGTGAGGATCGATAACAAGGTTATATCCAATTATCAAGCGGTCGTACCCACTACCTGGAACGCCGCGCCGAGGAATAAGGCCGGGGGGAGAGGCCCCTACGAGGAGTCTCTCATCGGAACACGGATGGCGGACGTCGATCAACCGCTTGAGATACTCAGGACCATACACTCCTTTGATCCGTGTATGGCCTGCGCTGTCCACGTAATAGATCCGAAAACCAATAAAGTGAAGGAATTCAAGGTCGCCTGAACTAGACAAGGAGGTTATTGTGGAAGCGATAGTTCCTAAAAAAGAATGGTCGGCGGCCATGCGCATAAACCACTGGGCCACGGCGTTCGCCATAGTCGTCTTGATCGTGACGGGTTTTTACATTGCGAAGCCCTTCACCATCGGCGCGGGAGAAACGGTCGATAAATTCTTCATGGGAAGTGTCCGTTTCTGGCACATCTTCTGCGGAGTCCTTTTGTTCTTCCTGTTTATCTGGAGAATCTACATGGCCTTTTTCTCACGGTTCCACGCCGACTGGAAAGACTTCTTCGCATGGACCGACTGGAAGAACTTCATGAAACAGATAAAATTCTACTTGCTGATATCCAACGAAAAACCGGAGCACAACTATCTTTACGGTCCTCTGCAGGCACTGGCATACATGGGCCTTCTCTTTCTGCTGTTACTGATCAACCTGACAGGGCTTATCCTGCTGGGAGCGGGATATGACGCGGGATGGACCCATCTGGTCTATGTGGCGCTCAAGCCCTTTGAAACCATGATGGGAGGCCTCGCCATGGTCAGGTGGATACACCACATATTGACATGGTGCTTTATCCTCTTTATCGTGGTCCATGTGTACATGGCCTTTTGGTACGACGCCGTCTTCAAGGAGGGTACTATATCCTCGATGATAAGCGGCAGGGTGTTCAGAAGGGGACACAACGAATAATATCCCGCCAAACAGGGGCGCGGAACAAAAAGGGGGAGAGGTATGCCCCCTTTTTAAATCGAGGCCGTGGGAAAAAAGAATTTTATTACTATCTTGGGACTGGGCAACATCCTTCTCGCCGACGAGGGGTTCGGCGTACACTTCATCCGCTGGTTCCTGAAACGATATCGGCTCCCAGAGGGAGTTGAGGCCGTCGACGGAGGTACCCTGGGCTACGCCCTCCTCGATCGGATAGGTAATTGCCAGCACCTCATAGTGGTGGACGTCATCAAGCTTGACGATGCGCCGGGCTCCATGTATCGTTTCACGAGGGAAGAACTGGAGTTGAACATGCCTCCCCCCACCTCGGCTCATGAAGTCCTTTTCCCGGACGTAATCTGCAAGGCCGATCTGATCGGAGAGGCGCCCGACGACGTGATTTTCCTGTGTATTGTACCGGAAGACTATGGTAATACCTGTCTCGAGATGACAGCGACAATACGGGAAAGGTTTCCCCGCATGGAACAACTACTGCTCCAAGAATTGTCCCTTCACGGGATAGCGCCGGAAAGGTTGGACGATGCATGAACTCTCCCTGGCGCGGTCCATAATGGATATAATTGAAGAATACGACCTCAGGCATCACTTCAAGAAGGTCAATTCCCTGAAGCTTTCTTTCGGGAAATTGTCTTCCGTTGAACCGAGCGCCCTTGAATTCGCCTTTGAAGTATTGTCAAAGGGAACAAAGGCGGAGGGAGCGAGTCTTGAATTTGAAGTTCTGCCCGTAATATTGTATTGCACCGTCTGCGGGGAAAACGTCTCTGCAGAACATTATCAGGCGACGTGCCCGCTCTGTGAAGGAGGGGAGGTATGCCTCGCGGGCGGCACTGAGGAATTGAAGCTGCTGGAACTGGACGTTGATTGACAAAAGGATAGGTGGTTGCGCAATGTGTATCGGATTCCCAGGCAAGGTCATTTCCATCGACGAAAACAATATCGCCGTAATTGATATAAGCGGCACCCGGCGCGAAGTATGTCTCGATCTGATCGACGAGGATGTCACCACGGGAGATTACGTTATCTCCCACGCCGGCTACGCGATCCACCGGATCGATGAAGAACTTGCGCGGGAAAAGCTGAATCTCCTGAAAGAAATCATCGCCAATGAAATATATTGATGAATATCGGGATCCCGCACTGGCAAAGGGCCTCCTCCACAGGATCTCGAAGCTCTCGGAACATATCGGGCGGACGGTCACCATCATGGAGGTCTGCGGCAGTCATACAAACGCCATAGGACGCTTCGGCATCCGGCGGATGATCCCGGATACCATAAGGCTCATCTCCGGTCCCGGCTGTCCCGTATGCGTGACCTCCATCCGTGACGTGGACAGGGCATTACACCTGGCGTCCCAAAGAGACGTTATATTCGCCACCTTCGGCGATATGCTCCGCGTCCCGGGATCACGGGGAAACAGCCTTCAAAAACTGCGGGCGGGCGGGGCGGACGTGAGGGTGGTCGCCTCGGCGTCGGATTGCATTCCCCTCGCGGAAGCCCACGGGAACAAAAAGGTCGTCTTTATGGGCATCGGCTTCGAAACCACCGCCCCTGCCATAGCTTCCACCATCATCGCCTGCCGCAAAAAAGGCATTAGAAATTTTTCCGTTTTTTCCGTCCACAAGCTTGTTCCACCGGCCCTCGAGACCCTCATTGGCGACTCGGAACTCAACGTAGACGGTTTTCTGTGCCCGGGACACGTAAGCACCATCATCGGTGCAAAGGCATACGAATTCATCCCCCGCAAGGAACGGGCAGCCGTCATCACGGGCTTTGAGCCCGTGGATATCCTGGAAGGGATAAGCATGATACTGGATCAAATCGCCAAGAACCGGAAAATGGTGGACATCCAGTACAGCCGCGGCGTGAAGCCGGAAGGCAACAGGCGGGCCCGGGACATCATGATGTCCGTCTTTTACCCGGGGGATGCGGAATGGCGGGGGATCGGCGCCATTCCGGGAAGTGGTCTTTTTTTCAGGGAACCGTACCGCGACTTTGACGCGCTGAAGATATTCGAATTGCCCGAACTTCATTCCGCGGACCTGGAGGGGTGCCGCTGCGGGGACATCCTTCGCGGAATCATGACGCCGAACGAATGCCCTCTCTTCAAACGAACCTGCACCCCGGTGAACCCCGGTGGACCCTGCATGGTTTCGTCGGAAGGGTCCTGCGCGACATACTACAAATATTATCACTGATGTCATTTGATCTGTTCACAGGAGGAGAATATGAAGATCGATGTCGTGAAAAATGTGTTGGACGCAAACGACCGGATCGCCGAGGAAAACAAGGCCCTGTTCGAAAAGAGCGGAACCTGGGTGATAAACCTGATGAGTTCCCCGGGGGCGGGCAAGACGACGCTCGTGGAAAAGACCATCGAGGCCCTCAAGGACAAGTACAGTATAGCCGTCATCGAGGGAGACATCGAGGATACCTGCGACGCGGAGCGTGTGGCGAGGCACGGCGTCCCCGTGGTGCAGATCAACACGGGTGGGGCGTGCCACATCGACGGGAACATGGTCCGGGAGGCCTTGCCGAACTTCGATCTCCAGGGGATCGACCTCTTGATAGTGGAAAATGTGGGAAACCTTGTATGCCCCGCCGAATTCAGAATCGGAGAAAATATAAAGGCCATGATCCTTAGCACGCCCGAGGGGGCCGACAAACCGGCGAAATATCCCCTCATGTTCCAAGAATCAGCGGTCATGATCATAAACAAGACAGATCTCATTCCCTACGTGGATTTCGATATGGAACAGGCTAAGAGGAGCGCCCTGGGATGCAACAGGGACCTTGTCATATTCGAGGTGTCGTGCAAGACTTCCGAGGGGTTGACGGGTTGGTTCCAATGGCTTGAAGATCAGATAGAATCGTATAAAAAGCAGGATCCGTGATCAAGAGAGTCCGCTGTCATTTTTCCGGTGTCGTGCAGGGTGTCGGGTTTCGGCCCTTCATCTACAGGATGGCCGTATTGCATGACCTCGCCGGTTTCGTGCAGAACCGGAGGGACGGCGTCGTGGTCGAGATCGAGGGATCGGACCCGTCCATCGAGGCATTTCTTTCGGACGTTCGGAAACTCCTCCCACCCATTGCGGACGTAACCCGTCTCGTCACTGAGGAATCGCCCGTCCGGGGCGACGTGGAATTCCATATAACGGAAAGCGAGGCGGAGGGAACGGCCGACCTGCATATCACTCCTGACGCGGCCACCTGCAACGACTGTCTTGGGGAACTGTTCGACCCCACAGACCGACGGCACCGATATCCATTCATCAACTGCACAAACTGCGGGCCGCGGCTGACCATAATCAAAACCGTCCCCTATGACAGGGTCAATCGCTCCATGGCCTGTTTCCCCCTGTGCCCCGAATGCCTGAAGGAGTATAACGATCCCATGGACCGGCGGTTTCACGCCGAGCCTAACGCATGCCCCGCGTGCGGTCCACGCCTTAGTCTCCTTGACGGGGAGGGGCGCCTCTCTGAGTCACCGGATCCCCTGGAGAGCGCCTGCGACAAACTCCGTGAGGGCGCCGTCGTCGCCCTGAAAGGCCTGGGCGGATTTCACCTTTCAGTAGACGCCGGCAGCGACGCCGCCGTCAAGCGCCTGCGGTCACGCAAGTACAGGGAAGAAAAACCCCTGGCCATCATGGTCAAAGACGCCGACTTCGCCGGAAGAATCGCGGAGATGAAAGAGGCCGAAATGCGTCTCCTGGAATCATTTCAACGCCCCATCGTCATCCTCAAGAAGAAGGAAGGAGCGCCTGTTTCAGAGGAAATCGCCCCGGGGATGGATACCCTTGGAATCATGCTCCCCTACACACCCCTTCAGCATCTCATCTTCGATCGAGGTTTCACGGCACTGGTCATGACAAGCGCAAACCAGAAGGACGAACCCATCTGCATCGGGAATCGCGAAGCCCTTGTCAGGCTGCACGGCATAGCCGACTTCTTCTTGGTGCATAACCGGGACATTCTGGTTAGATGCGACGACTCCATCGCCATGACCGTCGCCGAGACTCCGGTACTCCTGAGACGATCACGGGGGTATGTTCCGAAACCCATTGTCCTACGGGAACCGTACCCCGAAATCCTGGCTCTTGGACCCCACATGAAGACAACGGTCTGCATCCTGAAAAAAAATCTGGCCTTTTTGAGTCCTCACGTGGGTGACCTGGAGACGCCACAGGCGCGTGACTTCCTGGAAGAAAGCACGGACCTCATGTACAAGATCACCGGATGCCGCCCCTCCCGTGTCGCCTGCGATCTTCACCCGGGGTATCACACAACGAAGACGGCCCATGGCATGGAAGGTGTTGAATCGATTATCACAGTGCAGCACCATCATGCCCATATAGTCAGCTGCATGGCGGACAACGGCATAACCGGCCGGGTGATTGGGATCTCCATGGACGGCACCGGCTACGGATCGGACGGGCACGCCTGGGGCGGAGAATTTTTGATTGCCGATGAGTGTAACTTTACACGACAGGGGCATCTGTCTTACTTTCCGCTTCCCGGCGGAACTGCGGCCATCCGGGAACCCTGGCGCATCGGCGCCGTCCTGTTGAAGGAAACCTTCGGAGACCAGTGGAGGGATTACGCGCGCAAACTGCGCATTATTCCTGAAGAGCGTTATTACCCCTTGATAGATGCGATCACGCACAGGGAAATCAACAGTCCGCTGACCTCCAGTCTTGGCAGATTGTTCGACGGGTTTGCTTCCCTTCTGGGCATCCGGGGAGAGGTCTCCTTCGAGGGACAGGCCGCCATGGAGATGGAGGCGGCGGCAAGCGGATGCCCCGCGGAACCCCTTCCATTTCTCATAAGGACGGGGGAGGAAGGCGACCTTCTCGATTTTACCCCCGCCGTCAGAAGGTTGGTGGAGCTCCGCCTCACCGGATCGCCCACGAAGTCCTTGGCTGCGGCCTTCCATCTTTGCCTGGCAAAGGCATTCCGTGAAATGGCCGAGCGCATCCGCATGGCCACGGGACTCAACCGGTCGGTCCTGAGCGGAGGTTGTTTTCAAAACCGTCTCCTCCTGGAAGGGTGCCTCGAGGAATTGCGGGATGCAGGGTTCGATGTATTCATGCATCGACAGGTACCCCCCAATGACGGAGGAATTTCCCTCGGCCAGGCGGTCAGCGCCGGCGCCAGGGTGAAGGCCGGGTTGCCCTTGTAATGACAAGAATGACCATATGCCGACAAAGGTTTTTGTATAGGCAAACAGAAAGGTTGGACAGATGAAAGATGATATCATCCTACTCGGCCATGGCGACGGCGGCATGCTTAGCCATAAACTGGTCACGGAGAAATTCCTGCCCCTCTTTGCGAACAGCTACCTGGAGCGACTGGAGGACGCCGCCGTTTTCGATATAGGATTAGAAAGGGTGTGTTTTTCCACGGATTCCTACGTCGTCAATCCCCTCTTTTTCCCCGGCGGCGATATTGGATCTCTTGCCGTCCATGGCACCGTCAATGATTTGTCCATGTGCGGGGGCATGCCACTCTTTATGAGCGCCGGATTTATCCTGGAGGAAGGGTTCCCCATGGAAAACCTGGAAAAGATAATCGAATCCATGGCGAAGGCGGCGAATGGGGCGGGTGTAAAAATCGTCACCGGAGATACCAAGGTCGTCCCGCGGGGATCAGCCGACGGTGTTTTTATCAATACGACCGGGATCGGTATTGTCCGGTACGAGGGCGCGATCTCCATCGAAAGCATCGTCCCCGGCGATGCGGTGATCGTCAACGGCACCCTAGGGGATCACGGCGCCGCCATCTTGGGCGCGCGGGAGGGACTCGGCCTGGATACGGAGATCCTGTCAGACTCGGCGCCTCTTAACGGACTCGTTTCGGAAATACTTGAGATAAGCCCCCATGTTCACTGCATGCGTGACGCCACCCGAGGGGGGCTGGGTGCGATCATGGCCGAGATAGCCGACCGGTCGAGATGCGAAATCGTCCTCGAAGAACGGAACATCCCCGTCAAGGAGGCCGTAAAGGGGATCTGCGAAATCCTGGGCTTCGATCCACTCTTCCTGGCGAACGAGGGCAAGATGGTCGTCTTTTGTCCAAGGACCGAAGCGATGAAGGTATTGGAGACCATGAAGGCCCATCCCCTCGGAAAGGATGCCGCCGTCATCGGAGATGTGGTCAATAAGAACGGTGGACGCGTCGTCTTAAACACGTTGATCGGCGGCTCCAGGGTCATCGATCTGCCCGTGGGTGAGCTTGTCCCCCGTATCTGCTAAAGATCCATGCTTCTCCGGGCGGGATCGATCCCTATGATCGTGGCGCGACGCGATTCGACTATTCGATCGCCTTTCCCGTGCTGGACATGTTCAAGGTTTCGTGCCGGACACCCTTCACGGACTTGAGGGTGTCCGAAAGTCGCTGAACATCTCCGGCCCTGCCTCTCACGGCTATGATCTCACAGCAGTTGTGACGATCCAGGTGAATATGTTGGGTTGAAATGATGGTATCCAGAAATTCGTGCTGGATGTCGTTTATCTTGTTCAGGACCGCTCGCTGGTGATGGTCGTACACGATGGTAACCGCCCCCACCACCTCCCGACCTTTCTCCCACTCCTCCCTCACGAGTTCTTGTCGGATAAGATCACGTATGGCCTCGGAGCGATTTGTATATCGTCTCGCCTTGATGAGGCGGTCAAATTTCTCGAGAAGTGATTTGTCCAACGAAACTCCGAACCTGGCTATCTCCGACATCCCCGCACCTACGGTGTAATATTCTTGATCCGTAGCATAACAAAAACCGAGTTACAACTTGATTATGCAGCCGCCGCTTCAAAAAATACCGCTTATCCAGAACAGCCCGTCATGACTGAGACCCTGTTTTAGCGGCGCCTGAGTAGGAGGCTTCAGCGGTGAGCTTTTTATCATTGGGGGTATTCGTCGTCATGTCGATGGTAGTATTCGCCGCCGGGATGAACATGGACGTGAGTATGAGGAATGACAAGATCCGTCTTGCCGAGGCGCCCCTCGTCGAGACCGTAAAAGGTATCGGTGATCCGTGACATAAAATCCATGTCGTGTGAAGTTGCCAGCACCGTCAGGTCGAGTTTCGACAATAACTCCGCGAGACGGGTCTTTGTCTCCCGATCCAGGCCGGCAGTGGGTTCATCGAGGATCAGCGCCTCCGGATCCATGGCAAGGACACTCGCCAGCGCGACCAGCTTTTTCTCGCCGTGGGAAAGCTTGTGGGAAATTCTGTTCTCGAAGCCGTCTATTCCCAAGATCTGGAGGACCCTTTGAACAATCTCCGCCGCTTCCACCGCCGTTTTCCCCAGGTTGAGCGGCCCGAAGGCCACGTCCTCCTTCACGGTGGGGCAGAAGAGCTGATCCTCGGCGTTCTGAAAGAGAAAACCGATTCTCCGGCGGACATCGAGGAAGTCCCGTTCCTTTCGAACAGGTCGGCCGAAAATGGCGATGTTCCCGGACGACGGCCTGATGAGGCCCATGATGAGATGGAAGAGCGTGGTTTTCCCGGCTCCGTTTGCACCGATGATCCCGATCCTCTCGCCCCGTTTTACCACGAGGTCCACCCCCTCGAGGACGACGGGTGCCCCCGGGTATGAGTAGGCGACGCCGGTTATCTCGATGATCCTTTCACCCGTCGGCATATACGACCCCCGCGAGAAACAGACCCAACACGAGAAGAGAAAGGGCGTCCCGCCATGCAAAGCGGTCCTCCTCGATTTGAGGAAACCTGCCGTTGAAACCCCTGCAGAGCATTGCCGAACGCACCCTTTGGGCCCGGTCAAAACCGTTCACCAACAGCATACCCACGAGGTAGGCGTAACTCCTGTAGGTATGCAGATTCGATGCGGGCCTGAAGCACCGAACCTTCATGGCCCTTGCCAATCTGGTATATTCTCCATGGATATCCTCAATGTAACGGTAGGTGAGAAAAAAGAGACACGTGATCTTGTCGGGGATCTTGAGGCCGGTCATGGCATGTGTCATGGCAATGACTCCGGTGGATGTCATGAAGGCGATTAGTGCCAGCATGATGGTGTTGGATCGCAAGGTGAGGACCATCATGTAGGACACGCCTTCCCTGGTGACACTCGCTGGCCCCAGTGTCAAAACCTCCTCTCCCGGGATACCCCAGGGAACAAATAGCCATAGAAACAGTAGAAAAAGATTTAAGATAAACATGCGCAAAAGGAGTGATCCTGCGCTGATTCGAGACAAGAAGACCAATAGAAGTGAAAAGGTGAAGGATAACAGCAATACACCCATCGTCTGGAGGACGGCTACGACCACTGAGAATGCGACCACCCCCAGGAGCCTTGTACGAGGGCTCAACACGGCGAGAAGTGATCTGTCGACGTGTACCGGTTCCCAGTCCATTATCTCATCCCTCTTTTCCGCGTACCTTGAAATACATAAAAAGACCGGCCAGGCCCACTATGTATCCTATGCCGCCGATTATGTCGGCAAGGGAGGTCCTCCTCTCCCGTAAAAGGGCCACTTCGCGCGCCAAGGGGGCCAGCTTCCTGTCCAACTCTTCGGAGACGATGGCCCTGATGCGGTCTTCGATAACCGCTCCTTCAGCGGACGGCAAGGCGGCGCCCGAGGTTTCCTTTTTTATGCCGCCGGGAACGAGGGTGTCCCCCGCTCCATCGAGAATACACTCCACCCGGTGTCCCATGGAAGCGGTAAGAACGATCCGAATGGCCGGGAGGGCGGGCGCGGGAAAGGTGAAAAGACCGTTCTCGTCGGTCCTCCCCTCCAGCACCTTGGCGCCGTCTTTCGCGAATACCTCTACAAGGGAATCTCGCGCCTTCTTGCCGTCGGCGAAATACCCCTCCACATGTACCTTTTCTCCTTCCAGATAAGCAAAAACCATTACCCTGTGGGCATCTGCGCGGTCTACAAGGGTGGAACCCATCATAAATAAAAGAAAAATCGCCGCGCAAAGATTCATTAGCCTATTTTTCAGCATACCCCCACCTCGATTATTTCAGGCTTTGCCTTTCTGAGAAACAGGAGCGCAAATGCCGTGATGAGCCCCTCGATCACCATCACCGGAACGTGGACCGCCAGGATCACCTGCGCGGCCACGAGAAAACCCCTTTCCGTCAGCAAGAGCGTTAGCACCACGGCGGCGATGCTGAGCATCAGCGACAGGAACCCGCAGGCAAATCCGGCTATTGCGATTCTTCTGATGTCACCGCTCTTGACCAGTCCCCTGAAGAGGTAATAACAAAGGACGGCTGGAAGGGCCATGTTCACCGTGTTGACTCCCAGCGACGTGATCCCCCCGTATTGGAACAGCACCCCCTGAAGCAGGAGGGCGATCATGATGGCCGGAAAGGCCGCCCACCCGAGAAGCAGCCCCATGAGCCCGTTGAGAACCAGGTGAACACCGGCAGGACCGACAGGAATATGTATCAGCGAGACCACGAAAAAGGCCGACGAAAGGACTCCCACCTTGGGAATGTTCTCTGTTTCGATTTTCTTCGTGCCGTACGCCACACCGGCCACAGCCAAAAACATCCCCGCAGCAAGGACCGGGGGCGAACAGATACCTTCCGATATGTGCACCGTTTACTCCATATCGTGGAACTTCACCCAGATAACGGCGCCCAGCTCCACCTCTTTGCCCTCGATCTTTTCGTTTGAGGTATTCAGGGCGGCGAATCCCCACCATCCGGCCTTTGGGGCGGCGTAGGTAAAGACGCCGTTGATATCTGTCTTTACAACCTGGGTGATGAATACGTCGTTGGTCGCCCTGTACTTTTTGCCCCGGTTGAAGTATTCCACTTCCACCTCGCAGTTCGGCACGGGTTTCCCATGGAGCAGCACGAGGCCCTGGAAAACGTTTCCCGAGTACATCCCGAAGGGCCTTGAAAGCGGAACGATCTCCGTCTTAAGCCCTGCGGGAACATCCCAACCCTCTTCCAGACCGAAAACAGGCACTATAACTTTCGTGTAGTGGATGATGTAGGTATCTTCGGCCGGTTCCAGATAGGGCCGCGGTTCCATAAAGAAGGTATAGACACCGGGACGAGTGAAGGTATAGAGTGCCTCCCACGCCTTGTGACCGAGAATTTTCCTTTCGACAAGGGTATTCGACAAATCGGTCTCATCGCCACCCATGATCACACCGAACCGAACCGGTCTTTCCAAGGGCATCCCCTTCATTTCGAAGGGGTGGGCAAACATGAGATCGAGCACCACCACCGCTGAATCGGTCTCCGAAATTATGTCCTCGGAAGGAATGACCATGCCGAAATGGGATTGCGCGGGGGGGACAAAAACAAGTAAGGCGAACAGAGTGATAAAGGGGATTTTCTTGAACATGGAAGGGCTCTCCTTGCGAATAATAGAAGTAAACCTATACCATTGCATCCGGGGAGAAACAAGGAAAAATATTATTTTTTTAAATATCGTAACACCAAAACCCCCTTTTCTAAAAACGTAAACATGGATGTAATGAATCATGGCCTATGTGAAACGCTTCCGCTCAGGGCGGCGGAACAAACTCTGTCAAATACTTTCGCCACGTCTTGCCGGCCTGGAAATTATTCGAGCGACACCCATGATATTGGCAATGAACCGCCGAATCGTATATATAGAGGCAACCTACACACACCGATCACCGCCCCTGGACGCGGTAATCGTTTTTCGGCAATGAAAGAAAAGCAAAGGAGTCTCACCGTGAAAGCAGCAGTATTGAGAGGACCCGAAACAATAAGAACGGAAACCGTCGATGATCCCTCCGTACCCGACGACGGCGTCGTCATCCGCGTCAGGGCTTGCGGAATATGCGGTTCGGACATTCACGTCTATAAGGCCGGAGAGCCGGTGGGCACCGTCTTCGGCCACGAATTCAGCGGAGACGTGGTCGAAGTAGGCAAAAACGTCAAGGGTGTCGAAGTGGGGGAACGTGTCACCGCCGTGGGCTTCCGCCCATGCGGCAAATGTTTCTGGTGCGTTCGGGGCAAATCCCATCGTTGTTCCGACATGGCGCTCACGGGCTACCAATTGCCGGGTGCCATGGCCGAGTACGTGGCCGTTCCCATCGCCATCCCCGACCGGACCGTCTTTAAGCTGCCCGATGAAATGACCTATGAAGACGGCGCCACGGTCGAACCCCTGTCCATATCTCTTTTCTCCGTCAAGCGGGGGCAACCGAAGGAGAGTGACACTGTGGCCGTTCTCGGTCTTGGCGTGATCGGCCTCAATGCCATCTTGGTCCTGAAGGCCCTGGGCGTCTCCCGGATTCTCGCGAGCGGCCGCAGGCCCTCACGCCTTGAAGCCGCCGGGCTTTGCGGGGCCCATCTGGTTATCGACGCTGCGAAAGAGGACGCCCTTGCAGCCATAATGGATGCGACCGGCGGCATGGGAGTCGATTGTGTCGTCGAATGCGCCGGATCACCGGTCACCTTCGAACAGGCCGTCGAGATGGCAAAGGGTGGCGGTTCGATACTCTTGGTGGGAATTTTCGAGGAACCCCTTCTTTGGGACCCCCGCAAGGTCATCGCGAAAAACCTAAACCTCATAGGCTGTCTGGGAGGCAATTTCCCCGGCGCCATCGAGCTTATAAGGTCGGGGAAGGCGGTCACCCGTCACTTCGTCACCCATCGTTTTTCACTGGACGAAGCGGGAGAAGCCTTCCGGGTGCAACACAAGGACAAAGATGCCATAAAGGTCATGATCATTCCTTAAGGGGCAGGAAGAGGCATGGACGGGGCGTCAACAGCTTCGGTCGGTTCTCCGTCTTGATAGCGTACCGACCATGGAAACCTGTCGCCGCTCCTCAACCATTTCCCGGGCCTCTTGAAGAACGAACAGACACCCCTATCGTAGGAAGTTCGCGGGACCGATTCCCGGGGATCGCAACTTTTCTTGACCATACTCGGTCTATCAGGTAAAAGGAAACTTCCGGGGGATGGATGTGAAGGCATCTGTCCCCCGGCCAATGTTTATACAAGAGCCAGTGATGATAGGCGGCATGCCGCGAAAGGATCATGCAAAGGACGGCGGGATGAACAGCGGGACTATAAACAGGACGTTATTCGAGTTGGCTGAGGCGCAGGAAATTTCCTCTTCCACCGTCGCAGATGTCCGTATCGGACTGGGATACGCATCGGTGTTGCTCGAGGGTGGCCGGCTCGGCCTTTCGGCGGTTCTCCGCCGGGACATGGAACCGGGTTGCAATCTGGTAACGAGGGCGGGTACCATGGCCGGGGGACCGGCGTCGGAACTGCTCAAGTTGCTGGTGCAAGGAGAAACGCCCTTGGACAAGACTATCGGACTGGCCACGGCAAATGCAATCCTCAATCCCGGCGCGCCTTCGCGGGAAGATGACACCCTGGAGTTGATAGGGCTTTCCGACAAAGACCGGGTGACCATGGTGGGATTTTTCGGCCCCCTGGTGGAAAGGATCAAGGACACCGGGGCAAGGCTTTCCATCGTAGAGATCGACAGGCACAGGCCGGGCATCCACAATAGTGACGATGCCCGAACGGCTCTGGAGCGGGCAACGGTGGCCTTGATCACCGCAACATCGCTTTTGAATGACACACTTGAATCGATTTTGAGCCGCCTGCCATCGGCGCGTCACGTTACCTTGCTGGGGCCTTCCACACCGCTGGCGCCGAAAGCCTTCCAGGGTACACCGGTAAATCACCTGGCGGGTTCCGTCAGCATGGACAACAGAAAGATACTGCAGATCGTATCCGAGGGGGGAGGCACGCCGATCATGCGTCCATGGCTGCGATTCGTCAACATTGTTTGGAACAAAGCACCATAGCAGAGAAGAAGATGACTTCCATACTTGCAATCGTCGGAAAATCGAATTCCGGAAAAACGACACTCATTGAACGGCTGATACCCGTCCTGAAGGATCGGGGGCTTCGTGTCGCAACGATAAAGCACAACCGCCACGGGTTTGACATCGATCACAAAGGGAAGGACAGCTGGCGACACCGAAAGGCGGGTTCGGCGGCCACGGTTGTGGCCTCTCCCCAAATGGTCGCCCTTGTGGAAGACACCGAACGGGACTATGATATAAAGGAACTGGTCGACCGGTACATACACAATGCCGATATAGTGCTGGTGGAAGGATTCAAAGACAATCCCTTTCCCAAAATCGAGGTATCCCTCACGGCCTCGAGACACGAACTGATCTGCACAAAAGAAGACGGCCTCCTAGCCATCGCCAGTGACCGGAAATACAATCGGGGTGTTCCCTGTTTTGATATAAATGATATCGAGGGCTTGGCCGATTTCATAGAACAAAGGTTTTTTTCATCTTGACGGTGTACCGGCAATGATACAAGTTTAAGGAGTGCCGAGCGAAACAGCGTATCGCCATGGATCACGTGAGATCGATAATCGACGCGATGACCATCGCACAGGCATTTAAATGGGCGCTAGTGGTCCTTGTGGCAGGTTTTATAGGACAATTCGGCAGGAAATTCGCTGAATATCTCATTGAAAGGGCGAGACGGAAAAAGAAAGCGACGGCCGCCGCCGAGAGAGCCCTGAGGGAAACCCGTTCCGGACCGCCGGAAACATCTAGTGAAAGCGTGCCGCAGGATGCGGAGGGTTCCAAATCTTTACCCGACCCATCAAAGGAAGCCAAAACGAAGGCAAAGCTGGAGAAAAAAATGGCCAAGGCCAAAGCCAAACAATTGAAGAAGGCGGCGAAAGGCGATTAATTTTAAGCACAGGGGGAGGCTCTATATGCAGAAAGTCCCGATCACAAAACCGGGATTCGAAAAACTCAAAAAGGACCTGGATCATCTCAAAAGGGTCGCGGTTCCCGAAAACATACGACAGATAGAGGCCGCGCGGGCCCACGGCGACATCTCGGAGAACGCCGAGTATGAAGCCGCAAAAGAACAGCAATCCTTCATACAGGGAAAAATCCAGGAATTAGAAAACAAGCTTGCCACGTCGGCAATAATCGATTCCGCAGATCTTACCGGCGAACGCGCTGTTTTCGGATCCACGGTGATTCTGGAAGACACTATCAAGGGTGAAACAATAGAGTACATTCTAGTGGGACCCTATGAATCGGACATCGACAATAACAAAATTTCCGTCACATCTCCCATCGGCAAGGCGCTCATCGGCAGGGAGGTGGGAGAAGAGGTGACGGTTAAGACGCCCGGCGGCGTCAGAAAGTTCGAGATCGTGGATATCGCCGCCAAGCCGGCCACATAACATAAACACCGGGCAGAGCGCGCCTGCGCCTGATATACAAAGCCGGGAGAAGGGCATCTCCCGGGCTGTGGAAAGAGAGTGAAACAATACGCCTGAAATTCGCCGAAATTGGAGGGTCTCTAAATCGTGACCTTTAGGATCGACGACAGCGAAGTAATCGGCCGGGACAGTTAAAGAGACTAACGATCCTGCATCGGCGGAGGTGGTCGGGATCATCAATGCCCCGAAACGCACATGAAGAATGCGCGTATCGCCCAATTCCCGGCGTCGTGGGAGCCCCGCAGCCTTAGGAATCTCTTTTCGAACCGGTACCCGAGCACAAACTCAAGCATGGCGGATCGCTTTACCTTACATGAACGGGACGAACCTTTCCTTCCGAGCCCGACCCTGATCAACCCTTACAGTATTGCTCCCCATCGACCGCGCCTTTTCACTGGATACGCCGCCTCGAAGACAGGCGCGCGTCGTCCCTCAAGCTACAGGGTGAATATCGAAAAATGGCCTTCGAAAAAGACACCATATGCGCCCTATTTCATCGCCAAGCATTACGCTTCGGAGATTCGCGGGTCTTTCTCTCCGCAAAAATCGATGAACATGGTCGTCGCAGCACTCGCTACCACCACAGAACCTGGAAAGATGTCCGTGAACAGGTCTTGAATTTCGGAAGGGGCCTCGTGGCCCTTGGATTGAGACAGGGCGACAGGGTGGTCCTTGCAGCGGAAAACCATCCTTGGTGGATCGTGGCGGACCAGGCCATAGTGGGCGCGGGAGGTGTCACCGCGGCCATCCATCCGGAACAGGCCGAGGAGGAACTCCTGCGGATGACCAGGGAGACCGGCGCCCATATCGCCATTGTGTCAACCATGGCAAAGGCGTCTCTCATATTGAGTGTAGATGAAGATGTGTCTTTTCTGCACACTATTATCGTTATGGAACCACTGGAAGAAGAGCATCACGGGAGTCTCCGCACATTCCAGGAAGTGATGGATCTGGGACGTCGCAGCATATCGACAGCCGAAATGGAGGACAGGATTGAGGCCGTGGAACCCGGCGACATTGCATCTATCGTCTATACCTCGGGATCCACGGGACGACCGAAGGGCGTCGCCATAACCCATGAAAACTGGACGGCGAACATGCGCCAGGGTCTTCAGTCGATTTTGGCGAGAAAAAGACAGGAACGTAACATCCCGCTCACGCACCTGGTGCACCTTCCACTTTCTCACGCTTACGGGAGGACGGGCGACTATCACTCGGGAGGACTGTCCCTGGGCGGCAGGCTTATCTTTGCAGAAAGCTATAAAACGCTAGACAAAACGATTCGCGAAGTTCGGCCCAACGTGCTCATCAGCATACCGCGCACCTTTGAAAAGTTCTATGGTGGGATGATCGCGGGCATAATGAAACAACCCCCCTGGAAGCAGAACATTTTCAGGTGGGCACTGAAAGTGGGGGTGGAGTACGTGAAAGCCACATCGGAGGGAAGACGCCTGTCGGCCCGCGGCTTTTTCAAATTGGGCGTTGCCCACACACTCGTATTCGCACCAATCAGAAAAGCGGCCGGACTGGACCGCCTTGTCTACACCCTGTCAGGAGGAGGCAGGTTGTCGGAAGAGGCCTGCAACTTCATCAGGGCATTGGGGATCCCCGTAAACGAGGGTTACGGGCTTACAGAAACGTCCGCCCTTGTGAGCCTCAACGACCCTGCGCTGCTCGAACTCGACGAAGAAAGGATGTCGACCGTTGAAAAGTGGATGATTGACTGGCTTGTCGACGTCATTATGATGGACCAGGGTCGGGGCAAGAATCCTTACGCAGGTCTGCTGCGACCGCTGAAACTTTTTATGGCTTACCGGAAGGTGGGCTACAGGCAAAGGGTGAGACCCGGGAGCGTGGGGCGGCCGGTCGTTGAAACGGAGGTAAAAATCAACGAAGACGGAGAAATCCTAGTTAAGGGACCCCAAGTCTTCAAGGGCTACTGGAACCTGCCCGAAAAAACCAAGGCTGCCTTTACCGGAGACGGGTGGTTCAGAACAGAGGACATAGGCAGGCTCGACAAGGACGGATTCCTTTTTCTCCACGATCGAAAGCAAAATATCTTTGTCCTAGAGGACGGAAGAACCATAGCCCCCGGCCCCATAGAAGAGGCCCTGACCGATCAGCCATACATCGAACAGGCCTTTATCGTAGGTGAAGACCGAAAGTACTGTATCGCCTTGATAGTTCCGGATTTCAAAAAGTTATACTCCTTCGCCCGTTCCATGGGACTTCAGGCAGGTTCCAAGGGGGAATTGACGGCGCTCAAGGAAGTGCAGGAGCTTATAAAAGAACAGGTGGACGAGGTGAACCGGCGGCTCGCCCCGTACGAGAAGATTAGATATTGTTCAGTATTGACGGGATATTTTTCACTCAAGACGGGCGAGCTGACCCACAACCTGAAAGCCAAGCGCAGAGCGATCGAGAAGAGGTACAAGACCGAAATCGAAGCCATGTACGAAGAATGAATCCAAGGGACAACGCTAAACCCGCCCGGCGTGGCGGGAGAAGTGCTTCATTTTGCCCATGGAATCGTCATGTGACCGCTGTCGACCGCTCTAATCCTCAAATACCGCTCCCGTACTGGCCGAGGTAACCATTTTCGCGTAGCGGGCCAGGTATCCCCTGGTAAGTGTAATGGACGGTTCCCGAGGCTTTAATCCCTTTTTCCGAGCGGCCAGCTCCCTGTCGGACACATTGAGATCGATCCTCTTGCCTGGAATATCTATTTCTATAATATCGCCTTCTTCCACAAGGGCGATGGGACCGCCCTCGGCTGCCTCCGGTGAAATGTGGCCGATGGCGGCGCCTCTGGTACCGCCGCTGAACCGACCGTCGGTAAGCAGTGTCACCGATTTGTCCAAGCCCATACCCACTATGGCCGAGGTGGGTGCGAGCATCTCCCTCATCCCCGGGCCGCCTTTGGGCCCTTCATAGCGTATAACCACCACGTCGCCCGGTTTGATGCGACCGCCAAGGATCGCCTCGATGGCGGCATCTTCCGAGTCGAACACCCGTGCCCGGCCCTTGTTGACCATCATTTCGGGGGCCACGGCGGACTGCTTCACCACCGCCCCGTCGGGCGCCAGGTTGCCCCGAAGAACAGCGATGCCGCCTTCCTTTCCGTAGGGATCGTCGAGAGGCCGGATCACGGAAGAATCTTTTATGGATGCCTTTTCGAGGTTCTGTTCTACTGTTTTTCCGGTCACTGTGAAAACGTCGGTGTTAATGACGCCCAAGGGGGAAATGCGCTTCATGACCGCCTGGATACCCCCAGCCTCATTGAGATCCTCTATGTGGTGCGTCCC
>JAHDRK010000024.1 GCA_018433345.1 Syntrophobacterales bacterium
ATACGAAGCAATAGCGGAAAACACACCAAGTAAAACCAACCCGTGTGGTGCCGTAATAGCTGGTCGGGGCCTTGGGCTTGTCCTCCGCCCAAGGTATGACTCCATACCAAGCAAACCGCACAGACCGTGTCAATCGAAGAGACGTCGTTGGTCGGGGCGGAGGGATTTGAACCCCCGACACCCTGCTCCCAAAGCAGGTGCGCTACCAGACTGCGCCACGCCCCGAATATAATAATATCAATATATTATAATTCATTATTTATGTATTGTTTTAACTTTTCAAAGGCCCTGCCACGGTGGCTGATCCTGTTCTTTTCTTCCGGCGCGAGTTCCGCCAACGTTCTACCATCGTCGGCTGGTAGAAAAACAGGATCGTAACCAAAGCCTCCGGTACCGGAAGCTTTCAAAGCAATGGTCCCTTCGAACGATCCCTCGAAACAGCGATGGCTTCCGTCTATCTTGTAAAGCACAAGTACGCATCTGAATGCGGCGCCCCTCTTTTCCGATGGAACACCTTCAAGTTCCTTCAACAATAGACTTATATTGTCCGCATCGGTCGCGTTCTCGCCGGCGTACCGGGAGGAATGAACGCCGGGCCGGCCTTCCAGGTGGTTTACTTCCAAACCTGAGTCATCGGCTATGGCTGGAAGTCCCGTGTACTTGCTCAAGGTTTCCGCCTTTTTTAATGCGTTTTCGTAAAATGTCGTGCCGTTTTCGTCAACTTCCGGGGCACCGGGAAAATCATCGATAGAATAAAGCTTTATTCCACAATCTCTCAGTAAGGCCCGGGCTTCCTGTATTTTCCCCTCGTTTCTCGAGGCAAAGAGTATCTCTTTCACTTCCAGACCCCCAACACGGCCTTCTGCCTCACCGTTAGTTCCGCTATACCCTTTTCCGCCGTTTCAATCATACCGTCGAGCATTTTTTTGCCAAAGGGACTCCTTTCCGCTGTCGCCTGGACTTCTATAAGTTTGCCGTTCCCGGTCATGACAAAGTTTGCATCGACTTCAGCCTCGGAGTCCTCGCAGTAATCTAGATCCAGCAGAACAGCGCCGTCTACTATTCCCACGCTGATCGCCGCCACCGAATCAAAGACGGGAATGTTCTCAATCTCTCCCTTGTCTCTGAGATACTTGAAAAATTCCACGAGGGCTACAAAACTCCCCGTGATTGCGGCCGTTCTCGTTCCACCGTCCGCCTGAATTACATCGCAGTCAACGAAGACGGTTCGCTCGCCGAAACCGGACAAATCAGTAACGGCCCTCAGGGACCTGCCGATAAGTCGCTGAATTTCGAGGGTCCTGCCTTTCTGCCTTCCCTGAACCGATTCCCTGGCATTCCTTCGAGGGGTTGACATGGGAAGCATGGCATATTCGGCCGTCAGCCACCCCCCACCTGAATTTTTCAAAAAAGGAGGCACCTGCTCCTCTATAGATACGGCGCATATTACTTTAGTTCTACCCATCTCAATGAAGCACGACCCCGGTACCTCAGCCAAATAATGAGGTGTTATGGTCAAGGGACGTATTTCGTTCTCCTGCCGTCCGTCTCTTCTCATGAGCCTACCTGGCACCGGCAAAATATATTTTTATGCTGTCGGCGATCACACCGGCCAATCTTTCCTGTGTATTGTTATCACGAAGCGCCCTCCTGTTATCTACATTCGAGGCAAATCCCAACTCTATGAGAACCGCCGCTAGAGGCGCATCCTCGAGAATCGCCATGGGGGCGCCCCGAAGGCCCCTCCCCTCACGAGGAAACACGAGACCAAGTTCACGGTCCACAATGTTGGAAAAACGGATGCTGTTGTTTATGTAAGTTGTTTCCAACATATCATCTATAACATCTCCAGCCTCCGGCTCTTTTTGCTCGGTGTCGGGAAATTCGGAAAAATATATTTCGTACCCCGACGCCGTCATCCCAAAACCGGCGTTTATATGGAGGCTGATAAACAAATCGGCGTTCGCGGACTTCATGACGCTTCTTCTGGCCTCAAGCGTGACCTCACGGTCATCAAGCCGTGTCAGCACTGTGTCCACTGACGGTTCATGGGAAAGAATCTCGGCTATTTTCTTGGCGATTGCCAATGTAACGTCCTTTTCAAAGACCCTCCTGGATACTTGCGCGCCCCGGTCAACTCCGCCGTGACCGGCGTCTATCAAAACCCTGAATTCGTAACCCATCGCGCGGTCGTTAACCGTCCCTAAAATAAAAAAGGTTGCCAGCCAAATGGTTGTCAGTCGTATCAAGTGCTTCATTAAGTGGATCCCCTTTGTCGGCGTCCATCCGCAAATGACCGGTTGGTCGGTATTACAGCAGATGAGAGTGTCTTGTCAATAGCACCAGGAACAGTCATCGAACAATCAAACATTTTAGCAGAAGAGTGACTCAAGACATCAGCCTGTGCCCGCTCCTTTCCCCTGCTTCCCTCTGACGCTCAATTGAATGTACGTTTTTCAGCTTCTTCAATTCCGACACCAGCTTCTTATACTGCGCAAGGTCGTTCACGTTGAGAAGGAAATCGAAGGTGGCCCGTTGATCGGGGTAAGTGGCGACATCGGCACGACTGATATTTATACCCAGGTTCGAGATGACATTGCTCAATTCCGCAAGAAGCCCCTTTTTGTCGGTACAAAAGATCCTGATATTCACGGGAAAGGTCTGTCCCTTTTCCACTTCCCAGTGAACTTCAATGATCCGCTCGGGGTCCATTTCCTGCACCTGCGGACAACTGGCGAGGTGGACGCTGACGCCTCTGCCTCTGGTGATGTATCCCACTATTTCATCCCCCGGCAGCGGTGTGCAGCACTTTGCGAAACGTACCATGATATCATCTATGCCCCTGACGGATATACCGGCGGCGGACGTCTTCTTTAAAGGATGCTTTATCCTTTCAAATAATTTTGTATCCTCCTTCTTTTTCTCGATATTCTTTTCTTTCGCTTCCGTGCCATAAACGTGGTTGATGACGTGCTGGGCGGACATCTTTCCATAACCGATCAGTGCCAGCATATCCTCGATGTTCGACGGCGATTGATCTTCGAGGAATTCTTTGAAAGCGGGTTCTTTCAAGAAGCGGTTGAACGATATATTTCGTTTCTTCAGTTCCCTTTCCAAGATGTCCCGCCCAAGGCTTACGCTGCGCTCCCGTTCTTCCGTTTTTATCCACTGCCTGATCTTCGATCTAGCCCTGGAAGAAACGGTGTATTTAAGCCAGTCCTTGCTCGGCTTCTGGCCGGGGTGCGTCAGGATTTCAACGGTATCACCATTCTTGAGTTGGTATTTAAGGGGAACTATATTTCTGTTTACCTTTGCACCCACGCAGGTATGACCCACGTCGGTGTGAATGCTGTAAGCGAAATCAATAGGTGTGGCCCCTCTGGGAAAGGACTTCACCTCGCCTTTCGGTGTGAAGACATACACTTCATCGGGATAAAGCGCCAGTTTTAGGTTTTTCATGAACTCGGCCGCGTCCTGGTACTCTTTTTGACTTTCAAGAAGTTCCCGCAGTTGCTTGATCTGGCTGTCATCCTCGAGAGACGCCACGTTTCCCTCTTTGTACCTCCAATGGGCTGCGATGCCGTTCTCCGCCCAGTCGTCCATTTCCTTTGTCCGAATCTGTATCTCCACGCGTTCGCCGTAGGGGCCGATGACCGTTGTGTGGAGGGAACGATAATTGTTGGCCTTCGGCATGGCTATGTAATCCTTAAAACGACCGGGAACCGGTTTCCAGAGCGCGTGAACCACGCTGAGCGCTTCGTAACATTCCTTTTCCTTGTTTGAATCCAAGATGATCCGAAAAGCGGTAAGATCATATACTTCATCGAAATTCAGATGCTGCTCGTGCATTTTCTTGTAGATACTGTAAAAATGCTTGGCCCTTCCCTTGACCACGCCCTTGAGCCCGAAATCCTGAATTTTCTTTTGAATAATCTCCCTGATTTCCTCAGTGTATCGCTCACGCTCTTCCTTTTTCATGGCGACACGTTCGATCAATTCATTGTAACCCTCGGGATCGAGATGTTTCAGGGCTAGATCTTCAAGCTCGGTCTTGATCCAGTTTATCCCCAGGCGTCCCGCCAAGGGGGCGTATACTTCCAGCGTTTCCCTGGCGATGAATATCTTGCGTTCCGGTTTGTGGTACTGGAGGGTTCTCATGTTGTGAAGCCGGTCGGCAAGACGGACCATCAGAATCCGTATGTCCGACGACATCGCCAGGATCATCTTTTTGAAATAGTCCGCCTGCTGTTCCAGCCTGCTCGCGAACACGATCTTGCTTATTTTCGTTAATCCGTCGACGAGAAAAGCAACCTCCTTGCCGAAGGATTCCTCGATCTGATCAAGGGTGGCGAGTGTGTCCTCGACAGTGTCGTGGAGAAGCCCGGTGATGATGGTCGCCACGTCCAGCCTCATTGAAACGAGTATGCCCGCTACCTCGAGGGGGTGTGTCAGGTACGGCTCTCCGGATAGGCGGACTTGCCCCTGGTGGACCGATGCGGAAAAGATGTAGGCCTTCTCGATCATCTCCAGGTCGCTTTTGGACATGTACTTCTGGGCTTCGTCCAGTATGTCGGTTATGCGTATCATTGAATTGTTGTTTCGGCTTAAAGCCCGCGATATCCCCTTTTTCGAGATTTCAGATCGCCCATCAGCGAGGCGGCTCCATTGCGGCAGGCATTTCTTTCTCTACGACTTTCATAATGAAGGCTGCCGCCTCCTCTAGGGCGACGATCGCCACATCGCCCGTCTTTCGGCTCTTGACCTCGACTCGGCCCTCGGCCAGTTGCTTCGCGCCGACGGTTACCCGTAACGGAATTCCCAATAGGTCTGCGTCTTTGAATTTCACACCAGCCCGTTCGTCCCTGTCGTCGAAAAGGACCTCGAGCCCCGCACTCTCCAGTTCGCGGTATATCTCTTCCGCCTTCTCGGAGATGTCCTTGTCCCCCATGTTCACGGGCGTAACGATAACCTGGAAGGGAGCGAGTGACATGGACCATATAATGCCGTTTTCATCATGGCTCTGTTCGATAGCCGCTGCAGCGATGCGGGAAACACCTATACCGTAACAACCCATCACCATGAATTTTTCCTTGCCGTCCCGGTCCAGGAACGTGGCATTCATGGCCTTCGTGTACTTCGTTCCAAGCTTGAACACGTGACCTACCTCGATGCCGCGCGCAAATTGCAAGTCTCCTCCGCAACGAGGACAACAATCGCCTTCCCTGGCGATTCTAAGATCGGCAAAGGTATCCACAGAAAAGTCCCTGCCCAGGTTACAGTTTTTAGCATGATAATCCTCGCGGTTCGCTCCAATTACGAAGTTTACCATGTTTTTCAATGAATAGTCGGAAATCAGCGGGCACTTTATTCCCAGGGGTCCTACGAAACCGCGTGGTGCGCCCGTCACCGACCGTATCTCATCGTCCATCGCCATTTCCAGGACGTCGGCGCCCAAAAAATTTTTTACCTTGATCTCGTTGATTTCCTCGTCTCCCCTGACGAGGACCGCCACGGTCTTGCCGTCCGCCGAATATATAAGTGTTTTCACTATGTCCCGTGGCTTGACGTCCAGAAAACCGGACACCTCTTCTATGGTCCTCACGCCGGGAGTGTGAACTTCTTCCAACGGTAAAAGGGCGTCATCGTCCCGCTGTTCTTCTTCAGGTTCGGCGATCTCGGCCTTCTCTAAGTTTGCTGCATAAGAACAGGCGGCACAGTACACCATGGCGTCTTCACCGGAATCCGCGTTTACAAGAAATTCGTGGGAGAAGCTTCCACCTATCGACCCCGTATCGGCCTCGACGGCCCGAAAGGTGAAACCACAACGCCGGAATATGCGCTCGTAGGCCTCGAACATGGCGGCGTAGCTCTTCTCGGCACCCTCATTGTCCGCATCAAAACTATAGGCATCCTTCATACTGAACTCCCTGCTTCTCATGACGCCGAAACGCGGCCTGACCTCATCCCGAAATTTTGTCTGGATCTGGTAGAGATTTTTCGGCAATTGCCGATAGGTCTGGATCTCGTTGCGCATGATGTCAGTCACTACCTCTTCATGTGTCGGACCTATGCAATACTCCCTGTTATGCCGATCACGGAAACGTAGAAGTTCCTTGCCGTATTGTTCCCATCGTCCCGATTCCTTCCACAATTCGGCTGGTTGAACGGCCGGCATGAATATCTCCTGGGCGCCGGCCCGATCCATCTCTTCGCGAATGATCGCTTCGATTTTTTTTATGACCCGGTACCCGAGTGGAAGCCAGGAATAAATGCCGCCGGCCAGCTTACGAATCATCCCTGCTCTCAGCATGAGCCGATGGCTTGTTATTTCAGCATCCGAAGGAACTTCCTTCGTCGTGGGCAACAACATGTGTGTGTATCTCATTTAGAATCCTTTCCTTGTATCGCATTCCGGCTTTGACGAAAATCTTCGCCTTACATCCTCCCGAGCTCTTCCATCAACTCTTCCACGAAACGTTCTTCCTTGATCTTTCTTATAATTTTCCCCTTCTTAAAGAGCACCCCCGCCCCTTTCCCCCCGGCGATGCCGATATCGGCTTCCGCCGCTTCGCCCGGACCGTTGACAATGCATCCCATAAGGGCTATTTTCATGTACCTTTTCATTCCCTCGGTCCTTCTTTCAACTTCCTCCAGGAGTGACAAAAGGTCGATTTCACATCGTCCACAGGTGGGGCATGAAATAATGTCGGGGCCACGCCTGCGCAGGCCGAGAGCTCCCAGAATTCCATAAGCCACCGGGATTTCCCGGATGGGATCGCCTGTGACGGAGACCCTGATCGTATCGCCGATTCCTTCGTAGAGCAGGATGCCGAGGCCTACCGATGATTTTACGGCCGCTCTCAACAGCCCCCCCGCCTCCGTGATCCCAAGGTGAAGGGGATATTGTGTCTTTACGGCTATCCCGCGGTAGGCCTCTATCGTCGTCATGACATCCGAGGACTTAAGAGAAAGCTTCAGGGCGTCAAAACCGTTGTCCTCGAAAAAGGCAACAGTCCTCAGAGCGCTTTCAACAAGGGCATCGGCGGTGCGACCGCCATGTTTGGCCAGAACATCCTTCTCCAATGAACCCGAGTTTACCCCTATACGGATAACCGACCTCATCTCTCTCGCCCTTGCGATCACTGATTGCAGGTTTTCCGCGGCCATGTTTCCCGGGTTGATACGTATGGCATCGGCGCCGTTTTCCAATGCCCCAAGGGCGAGACGATAATCGAAATGAATGTCGGCAATCAAGGGAACTCCGACGGCCTTTTTTATCTGTCCCAGCGCCTCGACAGCCTTTTTATCAGGCACGGCGAGGCGTACGATCTCGCACCCGGCTTCTTCAAGCCTGGATATCTGTTCGACCGTTGCACCGACATTTCGCGTATCCGTCGAGGTCATGGACTGCACTATGACGGGTGCACCGCCACCCACTTGGACCGCTCCAACGTGGACGGGTTTTGTAAATCGTCTTTTTACATTCATCTTGCAGTTCGCATTATTCGATTTTCTTGTAAAAATATACCATGGATGGAGGATGCCGACAATGGCATATCCCGGGAAACACACATATTATGGGCCTTTATTTATCCCTTCTCCGTTCTTAGCATCTCGAGAACGGCGCGGCGAATATCCCGGGCCGGGGGGCTTCCGCCATTGGGAAAGTCAAAAGGAAATTTTCGCCCTTTCATTTCCCACAGCCGTGCCAGGGCGCTGTAAACCGGGATAGGAGGATAGGCGTGTAGGGTAAGGAATCGAATCATCTTATAGGTTTTCAGGGCGTCGAACCACTCCACGGCGTGCTTAGTCGACACGCCCCGTGAACCGCTGTTTTTAAGCAGGCGTGGCCACACCATTTCAAAACCCTCGTGACGCAGGAACTCGACCAACAGGGGATTGACGGCACGGGCCTTCTCGATTAACGTGACCGCCTCCGAAGAAGACGCTTTACCCGCCAGAAGTTCGTTCCATGCTCCAAGTATGCGAAACACCCGAGGATCCCAGGTCCGATGGATGGTATTGCCGTGCGCCCAAGATCGGCACAGGGCCTGCCCTGTCCCGAATGGAACGCGGCGAGAGCGGCGCGCCGACGGATAAACCCTCGTTTCACTCACTATTCCCACCCGACCGGTCTTAGCCAACTTGTTTAAAAAGTGGAAATCTTCTCCGGCTTCGCGCCTGGGCATCCCCCTGACCGCAAGGTATCCCTCGGCTGAAACGGCTATTGTCGATCCTATTGCATGATAGGCGTAAGGTGATCGGGCATATTCCAAACCTAGGCGATAATAGCGGATGACTGTTTCGTAAAGACGGATTGCGTCATCGTCGTCCCTTGTCTCTCCGCCCCGATGAGCGAATTCCACCGCCGCCGCTACGAGACGGCGCTCCTCGATATTTCGGCGGGTCATGGAAATCCAGTCTGGATCCACCAAGGTGTCGGCATCAAGACAAAAGAGCAGCTTCAACGATTCTCCGGTATCGTCAAACAGCTCGATGCCCCGATCCATGCCTATTTTCCTGGCAAGTCCCACTCCTCCTTTGGCGGGCAGTTCAAGACCCGGTGACGAAGCATTTATGTAAGCCACATTCAAACTGCTGGAGGCAACGGCACAGGCGTCGGGTCCATCACTGGCGGTCGTCTTTTTCCCGATGACGCGTTCAAGTGTTCTCAGGGTGTTTTCATTGTCGCGAAGTGACTCCACCGGTACCCTTCCCGGCCCGCCGTTGTTTATAACGCAGACAACCAGGGTACGGGCCGTGGAGGCCTCGTCGTTGCAGGCGACACTTTTCAGGGTTTTAAAAAGGTGGTCCGATTCGGCAAGAGCGGGAATTACAACAACCGTATCCAGCCCGGGCGGGGGGGCGCCCACGAGTTTCCACCTGCGGTCACAACCGTACCGTTCCTGGTACTTTCGAATCTCAGGGGTTAACATGGGGAATCCTTATCATTTTTCTTTCCACGAGTTTTCGCAAGGCCTCGAAATCTCCGCCATCTATCCAGTGGATCAGCACTCCCTTCCGCTCCATGCGCCTGAACCAGGTTTCCTGTCGTTTTGCAAATTGGCCTATCTTGACAGCCAAGGTTTGAACCATTTCATCTCGGTTTATTTCACCTCTGAGAAAACGGCTTATATAACGGTATTCGAGGCCGAGGGAATCGAGCCGCCCCCAACTGACACCTCTTTCTCTCAGGGCCTCGACTTCCTCGATCATTCCCCGGTCTATCCGTTCAAAAAGCCGCCTCCTGATGCGATCGCGCAGGATGGATCGCTCAATTCTCACACCGGCGATGATGGGGGTTATCCGGTGACCTTCTTCCCTTTCGCGACGCTTCTGCATAAGGCGTTTCTCCTCTATTACAACGGCCCTCACCAGGCGCCTCTTGTCTTCAAGATCCGTCTTGTTGTGGGGAGGTTCGCTTTTCAGCTCTAAAAACATCCGCCTCAATTCGTCCATCTCCAGAACCATGAGCTCACTTATCCGTCCGACGCTCTCTTCTCCCAGGGCAGCGGGGAGCTCGTAGCCCTCCACCACGGATTCGATGTACAGCCCTGTTCCGCCAACCATGACAGGACACGCCCCCTTGCGTTGAATCTCGGAGAAGGCGACGTCAAAGGTCCGACGGAACTCAAAAAGATTGAACTCGTAATGGGGATCGACGATGTCAATCAGGTGATAGGGGACTGGGTCGCCTCCCTCGACGAACTCGTTCAGGTCCTTTCCTGTGCCCAAGTCCATGCCGCGATATACTTGGCGCGAATCTGCCGATATGATCTCACAGTTGACGCCGTGGTCCGATGACAGGTAGCGGGAAAGACGGACGGCAAGCGCCGTTTTTCCTGATGCCGTGGGGCCTAGAACGACAATAAGGTTGTATGTTCTTGCTTCTCCCTCCATGATGAATACCCGACTGGGGCCGTCATCGCCCGATCAATCCAAGAAGTGAACGAACAGGCCGCTTTTCAACTTCGGCTCGAACCAGGTCGACTTGGGAGGCATTACTTGTCCGCTGTCGGAAACAGCCATGAGTGATTCCATGTCCACGGGGTGGAGAGAAAAGGCAACGGCAAAGTCACCTGAATCAACCAGCCGCTCGAGTTCGGAAATCCCTCGTGTTCCACCGACAAAATCAATCCTCTCGTCGCTGCGCACATCGACGAGCTTGAGAACGGGACCGAGTACCCGATCTTGCAATATGGATACGTCCAGAGAACTTACCCGGCCTCCAGGGATCGAATCCTTCGCGTCTTTAAGGATCATCCCATACCAACGTCCCGGCAGATACAGACCGAAGCTCCCCTTCTGCCGCGGAGATACGCCGGATTTCGATTCTTCAACAATAAAATCTTCCGATAACCGGTCTAAAAAAGCCTCTTCCGTCACGCCTGCCAAGTCTTTCACAACACGATTATAGGGAAAAATCTGCAATTGGTCGTGGGCGAATATGACCGCCATGATCCCGTCGAATCCCTCTTCGCCGGTAATCCGCTGATTCGACTTGCGCCTTCGTTCGGCCACTCCGGCGGCAGCGGCTGCCCTGTGATGGCCGTCCGCTATGTACAGAGAATCGACGGAGGCGAATTCACGCTTGATCTGTTCCATGTCCGCATCGTCCCGGACTATCCAAACGGAGTGCGACGTTCCATCGTCGGCGGTAAAACGGCACTCGGGATCTGTTTTTTCAACAATCCGATCGATTATCGAATCGATGGATCGATTTCTCCGATAGGCGAGAAAGACGGGTCCTGTCTGGGCGTTCACACGGTCGATATGGCGGATTCTATCCAGCTCTTTGTCGGCCCGGGTCATTTCATGGCGCTTGATCCGTCCTTCCACGTAATCTTTCACGTCCACGCAGGCTACGATACCGTTTTGGATGTGATCACCCATTCTTTGTTGATAAATATAAAAGAAGGGTGCCTCGTCCCGGATCATGACACCGCCCTCCATCATGGCCTGCAAGGTGTCGCGCGCCGACTCATAAACGACGTCACTATAAGGATCCACACTGTCGGGTAGATTGATTTCCGATTTCTCCACCCGGAGAAAGCTGTAGGGGTTGTCATGCACCAACCGGCGGGCTTCTTCCCTGCTTACCACATCATAGGCATGTGCAGCCACATGTGCGGCCAGGTCATTTGCGGGACGGACCGCCCTGAAGGGTTTAACTTTAATCATTATTTCCGTTCCTTCCATTTTCGCTTTGAATCCGAACGCTTCCTATCACAGAAACAGATAAAAGAGCAAACCGCTTGTCCGCCGCCCCACATCACATACTATATGATTATTTCTTGTTACTTGAAATAAAATCCTGCGGATAGTACAAAGATCGCTCTCCTATGACCGGTGTCTCCGATAAAACAGAGGAGGTAAAAACAGGATGTCGCGTAAGGATGAACTAACAAGGGTATTTATTCACGGCCTGGAAAGCAGCGCCCGGGGAACCAAGGGTCTCTATTTCAAGAAACATTTTCCTGAGATGATCGTCGAGGACTATGGGGGAACGTTGGATGAAAGAATGGCACACTTGAACGAAGTCCTCCGTGACCGGAACAACATCCTGATGGTGGGATCCAGCTACGGGGGGCTCATGGCGGTCATCTTCGCGTGCAATCATCCCGAACGGGTCCGCAGGCTTGTCCTTCTCGCACCCGCACTCATGCTTAAGGAATTTCGTCCCTACATGAACAGGACTCTCGACATTCCCACCATAGTATATCACGGCAAGGCCGACGACGTGGTACCGGTGGAACCGGTACGCAGAATCGCCGAAAAAATGTTCGCAAATCTTGAATATAACGTAATCGAAGATAATCACCCCTTGGAAACAAATTTCAAACTTCTGGATTGGAATAAGTTGTTATGTTATGAGTAAATTCAGTAAGTTTTAAAGATTTGTATTTTGTACCGGAAAAACGGAAATATCCATATGGAAGAAAAATATTCGCAGAAAGTGGTCATACGATACACGGCGGAAGTAGTGGACCAACCCATTGTCTGTCGTCTGGCAAAAGAATTCGACCTTGACTTCAACATTCTTCACGCTCGTGTTCTCCCCAAGCGTGAAGGGGTTCTCGCACTCGATCTTTCGGGAACAAGGGAAAATTTTTACCGTGGGATTCACTTTCTCAAGGAAGCGGGTCTGAAGGTTGAACCCCTTTCCAAGAGTGTGACCCGTAACGAAGATCGGTGTGTCCACTGCGGCGCCTGTAGGACCTTCTGCCCGACGGGGGCGTTGAACATAAATACCTCTACCATGATGATAGAGTTCGAACCTGAAAAATGTTCCGGATGCGCGGTCTGTGTCAAGGCATGTCCCGCCCGGGCCATGGAGATCAATCTTTTCTGAGAGCAAGACCATTACTTTTTCTCTGAATCGTCGGACTCCTCCCCAAACACTCTGTTCAACAAATTAATGAATCTCCGTCCTTGTTCGACCGCCCCCTTTCCCTTCTCCGCCACGTTGCTGCTTCGTTCATGAATCTCTTCAATATTTTTCACGAACTTATCGGGGAATTCGTCGGGTGCCCTGTAATAGGAAAAGATTGTCAAAGCAATGAAAACCGCCAACGAGATGAGGGCGTATTTCAATAATTTTTTGACCGCAAAATAGATCACCACCCCCGCCGCGAGCAAAAAGATGCCCGTCATGAGTGGATTTTCAAGAAAATAGTTCCAGATGCTCTCCACGTGAATATCCTCCCGGATGCCGAGGGCTTTAGGAGATAATTTTCTGTTTCTTCAAATTACCGCCATGTAAAGCAACTTTCGAGAATTCTCTGCACGCTTGCTTGCGCGTAAATCCTTTCCACAATACCGGTACCCGGCATAAAAAAATCATATCAGCAAAGCTTGAAAAGGCCTTGGTTTCCTGACAGAGGAGTGAGGTGCCGCTCGCTTGACCTGATCCATAAACGCCTCCATTCCAATAAAGGGAAGTTGTTTATAATGGCCTTCACGACCGATGGGTTTCGAAAAATCGTCGAAATGAATAGGAATGATCACCCTCGGGCGGCTTATACGTACCAGGCGCTTTATGTAAGCGGGAACCTTGTTCCAACCGGGCACAGATACAAGCAGGACGTCACATCTATGGCCTTCCAGTTCTTCGTCGATCAGATTGGCACTTCCTACATGAAGGAATGTCGTGCCATCAACCTCCAGCTTTGGTATAAACATGTCGCCAAGGCGATACTGGCGTGCCTTGAGAGGCGTCGACCATTCGGGATCGATTTCACCGGGAAAGGGGATCCTGCCCATCATGACCGTGCCGTGGCGCGACGGAATCATGGTTACGCGACATCCTTCGAAAAGGTCTATAGTCTCCCTTCCCCTTGTAACCGTGATTTCCTTTTCCAGCCCGCTTACGGCGGCGAGGTTTTTCAGGCTCCCGCTTCCCACAACTGGTCCACGGCACCATTTCGCCAGAACGGGTACGTCCATCGCATGGTCCACGTGTGTATGACCCACAATAATTGCAGATATTTCAACCGAAAGCATTTCCACATGTCGTTCCAAAACCTCTACATTGGGCTCGTGGCGACCGAATAGCATTTTCCACTTTGAAAGTCGAGTGTGGTAAGGGTCAATAAGGATGGTTTTGTCCCGACGCATTATTTCTACGCCGGCACATCCTGTCCACCGAAGTTTCAGCATTCAACCTTTCTCCTTTTTTTGAAGCGTCCAAACAAATTGTGTCTATGGCGACAGCGGGGAGGATACAATGTTTCTCGCATCAAACCAAGGATAAATTACGGGAGCTGCTTGGTGGAAGGTAGAGTAATATCAGCTAATAAAATGGAAGGGGTTTTATTTTCAATTCGTTCAGTTTGTTATATAGTATCAATGAAAATACTCCCTATGCTTGGAGGCTTGTTACGATCATGCTTCACCGGTATTCGGTAATCTCTGCTCTGTGTATCGTCCTGACGCTGTTGGCGGCCTGCGCCACTGTTCCCGTAACGGGACGAACCCAGTTGCGCTTCGTATCCCCTCGGACCATGTTATCCATGAGTCAGCAACAATATAGTCAATTCCTCAAAGAAAACAAGCTGAGCTCAAACACAGAGGCGGCGTCTATGGTCAGGAAGGTGGGCACTGACATCCAAAGGGCAGTTGAACGATACTTCACAGAAGAGGGGTTGACCGATGAACTTGATAATTATGATTGGGAATTCAATCTCATCGAAAGTGAGGAAGCAAACGCATTTTGCATGCCGGGAGGTAAAATCGCCGTTTACGAGGGTATTCTGCCTATCACCCGCGATGAAAACGGCGTTGCCGTTGTAATAGGTCACGAAGTGGGGCACGCCGTCGCCGGACACCATGCGGAACGGATGAGTCATCTCCTAACGGTCCAACTCGGCGGCATGGGACTCGCAATGGCGATGGCGGATCGTCCCAAAGCCACGCAGCAACTTTGGGCTATCGCATTCGGGCTGGGTGCCCAGGTTGGGTTCATCCTGCCTTACAGTCGCCTTCAGGAATATGAAGCAGATCGCCTTGGGCTGATATTCATGGCCATGGCGGGTTACGATCCAGAACATGCCATAGATTTTTGGGAGAGGCTCGCCGCTTCCAAAAAGGGATCTTCACCTCCCGCCTTCCTGAGCACTCATCCCACGGATGCGCAGCGAATCGAACACATTAAATCCCTTATACCTGAAGCTCGCCGCTATTACGAAGAATACGGACGATCCGCCGCCTTTAACAATCAACCTCAACACCCGGCCATTTTCACTTTTCACGAAAGGTAGTCTTCGCGAGGGGGCGAAAATATCTCGACCACCAAAGAATCTTCAACCGCTTCCGCCCCGTGCGACTCACCACCTTTGACGCACCAGCCGTCTCCCGGTTCGACATCGAAGGTTTCGTCTCCAATCTCTAATCTGATTTTCCCTCTTACGAGATATCCCGTTTGCTCCTGGGGGTGACTGTGGGAGGGAATCGAGGAACCTTTCTTTAGCCTGAATTCCGCCAAAAGAGTGACATCACCGTGGACCAGGGTTTTCAACTCCACCCCCGGCAACATCTTCCGGGAATCACGATCTTTGTTTCGCACAAACACGGTAATTCCTCCTCCCTTCGCCGCTTACTCGGAACCTGCCAAAGTTCATAAATCTCTTGAGCGGGATTGATTGCTTGATCCTAGAAACTGATCGACACCACCCCTGAGATAAAGGGTGCCGTCGAACAATCCGTGCCGGTCACCCACATGCCCGCGGCATCCTCTACGCGAAACTCGCCCGAAAAAACAGCGCCGCTGTAAATATCGACATTCCATCCCCTCGAAAACGATCGAGAAATCCTCAGCCATCCCGGCACACCCGAGATAATTCCCACGCCTCCAGGCGAAAAACCGTCTTCGTCGAGCCTGAACCGCCTCTCATGCCACGCAACACCCGTTCCTATGGTCCATCCATCGTCGATTCGGTATGAGAGCTCCAATCCTGCCGGACCCCATGGACTGGTAGAAGGGGTATTCGCCAGGGACAGGTTTGCAGAAACATCCCATTGAATCATAACAACCGGCATGACGGACCGCTTGTCGACGCCGTCGGAGTATCCGATCCCCGCACCAATCACCAAATTCGGGTTAACTTGTTTTGTAAAGGAAACGACTCCTCCCCAAACCAGTGAATCGCTCGTATCGGCATCCGATTCCCCGGCATATCCAAGGGAAGGCGACACCGTGAGCTTCCATTGGTTATCAAACATTCGAGCATATAGAAAAGACCCCTGGACGTGATGCAACTCCGACCACGGGCTTACCCCCATGGTAAAAGCCGGATTTTTAAAGTCGTATTCCTCATAAGCGTAAGCCAAACCGAAACCCACAGAAACTCGTTCAGTAACAGGTTTCGTCACCGATGAACGGAGGGCGATGCCGGACATATCGTAACGACCACCACAGTCGAGATCTGTTCTGAACTGGTGAGCACTCGTGATAGCGGCTGAATACTCGGCCGGTTCGCCAGCATGGGTTTTCTCAGGACCGAAGGCGATACCAAAAATACCGGCGGCGGTACAAAACAGGACTAAAAAAATACTCCATTTCATTCTACGAATATTCATGGTTCGAGCCAACCTCTCATCATTTTCGCCTTCCTATTTCATCGGTAATCCGATATTCAACAACCATGTTCGCTAACTCTAAAGAAAAGTTTAACAGTATTCCAGCAAAAAGACCTTACATCACTTCTTAAACCCATTTTACCATCTCGTAAATCCCCTACTTCACTTTTGCCCCACCCTCCTCCGGCCGAGGAAATCGACGCGAAAAGATCAATATATCATTGCCAGATACGTCCTATGATATTTTTGCCCGCGCTTACGCTATTAATCAAGTTCGTTACTCATAGGCCGCGAAGCGACATAAACAGGCTTTTTACGAAATCATCAAATAAGTCCTTGGATTAAAAGGGAAAGCCGTGATATCAATGGAAATGACGATCGAGTTTATGGAAAGAGGAAGGGAACTATGCGTAAAATTCTTGATAATCTGCGGTGGGCTATTGGTTTCATTACTCACGATATCTGGCGAATCCGTATAAAAGACCTCCCACGATCGCAATCTTTCCCTCTTAGAGAATTAAGGATATTCGTCCTTGCAATCAGGGGATTCGACGAAGACAAATGCCTGCTCCGTGCATCGGCCCTCACTTTTTATTCCCTTATCTCCATTGTGCCCGTTGCCGCCGTGTTCTTCGGTATAGCAAAGGGATTCGGTTTTGAAAAAAGGCTGGAGCAGCAACTGTTTGAACAGTTCCAGGGACACGAAGAAGTCATCTACAGGATCATCGACTTTTCAAATTCCCTCCTCGCCGAAACGAAAGGCGGCCTTATCGCAGGCATAGGCGTCCTCATCCTTTTCTATGCCGTCATCAAGGTCCTGGGACACATCGAAACATCCTTCAATGAAATCTGGGGGGTCCAAAAGGGAAGGACCATTGGAAGGAAATTCAGCGATTATCTGTCCGTCATCGTTTTGTGTCCGATTCTTGTCATTCTTTCGAGCAGCACCGCTGTTTTTATAACCACACAGGTGGAACTTAAAATGAAAAAAGCGGC
>JAHDRK010000092.1 GCA_018433345.1 Syntrophobacterales bacterium
CACACCGCCGGCCCAAAGGATGTCGGTGATCCGGTTCAATTTTCTGCGCAAATCCTGGTTCATCGCTGCTCCTTATGCGACCTTCTTCATGAAGACCGAATCGTTCAAATCCTGGATAATTTCCTTGAGCCCCCTCTCGCCGAAAAGCTCAACGCCCGACTCTGCCGCATTCAAAATGGAAAGCGGCGGCTGGAACAGATCCTCCAGCTCGATGCGGCCGCGGGCGATGCCGCGGTTCTTGAGGAGTGACAGATACTGCGCCTGCTGGGGTGTGAGCGATTTTGCCACCAGCCATGCCTGGAAATTCTCGGTCAATTCCTCTTCACGGGGTTTGATCTTGAGGGAGCCAAGAGCGGCCTTGATAAAATCGATCAGGTTGCCTCCCGGCCGGCGGTAGGCCCGGCGAAGGTTCTCCTCGTTGAAATACATCTCCGGCCGGTTCAACCGGTCAGCCAGCGCCTTCTCCTCGTCTTCGGTGAGCAATTCTCCCCGTCGCACCTTCTGGATGATCGGGTCATCCTTAACGGCGGATTGGACGCTGGTCTCCCAATTGGTGATATAGTCGCGCTTGTCGACTCGCTCACCCTCCGGTCCCACCTCGACATAGGTAACCGCGTGCAGCCACTCGTCCTCGAGACCAAGCTCGACAAGGTCGCCCGGCGGCCTGGGTGGTTTGCGTTCGCCGCCGGGGGCATGTCCGCGACCGATGCCGGTGAAGATGTCGGTATCGCTGTCGTTGAAGTAGTCGTGGTTGCCGAAGAAGTCATAAATGACAAATTTTTGTTTCCGGATATGATCTGCCGTCCGCGTTCCGCGACCCCGCATCTGTTGGTAGAGGATGGGGCTGCGTACCCGGCGGCACATGACCAGGTGGAGAACTTCCCGGCAATCGAAGCCGGTATCCAGCATGCCGACGCTGACGGCTACCTGCGGATACTCTTCGCGCTTGAACTTGCGGATGAGGTCGTCGGCGTTGGCCACGTCGCTGGTGATTACTTCAGCATATTGGCCCTTCAACTCGGGATGCAACTCGTTCAAGTAATGAGCCAGCCGTGCGGCATGGTGCTTGGTGATGGCAAAGACGATGGTCTTGCCGGGTCCGGTCTTTTGACCGGGAGCCAACTCTTTGAAGTTCTCCCGGGCGAGCCGGTCGAACTCCTGCATCATTTTCTTGTTGGAGTCTTCGTTCGTCCATTTGCGCTCGAATTCGGCCGGATCGTATGTCTCATCATCGACCTCCGCACCTTCAGCAAGGATTTGGGTTATGCCGGTGGCAAATTTGTATGGCACCAGAAAACCATCCCGAAATGCCTGCAGGATCGGAAAGGTGAAATCCGGCCGGCCGTCGCGGGACTGATAGAACTGGAAAGTGTTCCGCTCGATATAGGCCGAGGGTGTTGCGGTCAGACCGATGTGAAGTGCATCAAAATGGGTGAGCGCGGTCTGCCAAGAACCATAGATGGAGCGGTGGCATTCGTCGGCTATGACCACGTCGAAATAGCCGCTGGTGAATTCCGTGTAACGGCTTATCATCGTCTGAAGCAGACAGACCGTAATCTGTTGTTCCTGCCGGACTATGCCAGGGCGCAGCCAGTATCTGCTGTACTGGTTCAGGATGTCTTGAATGGCTTCGAGCGCCTGTTTGGCAAGCTGCTCCCTGTCTACAAGAAAAAGAACACGCTCAGCGCGTCCGGCCTGAATGAGACGCTTGATATAAAAGGAGACGAGATCCGTTTTGCCTGTGCAGGAGGGTAGATCGATCAGGAAACGGCGCTTGCCGAGCTCCACAGCGTGGTCCAGGGCCTGCATGGCATCCCGTTGGTAGGGCCGCACCTGCCGGATCTCGCCTTGGCGCAGGTAATACTCGGGAATCTCTATCGTCGCGAGCGGCTTCCGTGTGGCGCGCATTTCGACCAAGCGTTCAAGGTCACGGCGGGAAAAGAAGGAATTTACGATCCGGGCGTCGTCGTTGCCGTAGTCCCAGAAATAGATGAGTTCGCCATTCGTAAGAAAGATGAACGGCGAGCCGATTTTTTTGGCATATGGCAACGCTTGTTGTTTGGCCGTATATGGTTCTATCGCAGACCGTTTCGCTTCAACGATGGCAAGAGGGCGTCCGCTCCGGTCCATCAAGACATAGTCGGCACGACCGGTTGGTATCTCATCACTGTCTTTCGTTTTCCGGCTGGGTTTGTACTCATAGGGGGCCACTGGTTCAGAAATCACCCAGGATGTGTCACGTATAGAAACCTCGGTGAGCACCTGCGACTTGTCGGCGGGGTCCCACCCCGCTTGGCGGAGCAGATCGTCGATGACAATCCTCGCATCTGCTTCAGTCGAATAATCCTTCACAGGCGCTCCTCCTGAAATTCCGGCCGATCACTGCCACTCGGAAAAGTAGTCCGCAAGATTCGTGTTTCTGAAATAGACCTCGCAGACCGGGCGTCCCCGGTCGATCTTGTGAGCCGTCCGGAGTTCGACTTGCTCACCATAGATGAGCTTTGACAATTTGTCTTTGGCGGCTTGGCCTCCGTATGGGTGCAACTCTAGGGTATCGTAGCCCGCCGGGCGGTCTCGGGTACCCGTCTCACCGTTCCATTTCCATTGAGGGTTGTATCTCCGTCGATGATTGATGTGACCGTAAATGTTGGCATGGCTGCTCCTTTCTGATTTCGGACCCTTGATCGGTCTGTCTGTGTCCGATAGAAAGCAAAGCCAATGCCACTTCCCGGAATGAGCGGCAACCCATTGTTATCATAAGTGTTAGTTTCCTTGTCGTCAGCCCTGGCGTCATCTTATCCTTCAGCCAAGGTTGAAACATCTTAAACCCTGGTTTAAATTTTTGGTCTCGATTGCAGGAACTTGTGCACCGCCTGCGGCGTGATCCCAAGCATTCGAACCGCCTGACTTTGGTTGCCGTCTATAAAATCGGAACGATGCTGAACCTGAGAAGGCCCTATTCCGGCACATGGATATTTCTCATGATCGGCGGAGAAAGCATTCAACGAATGGTCGTAAATCTCCGGCTGATTACGATATGGAATGGAGAAACAACAGAAAAGCGGCTTAACTTCGATTCCACTTTCTGTTGCAGGATCAATGTTTCGGGAGGCGGAAATCGAAACAGTCCGATCCCCTTCCGGCGATTATCGCTGTTTGCCTGATTTTCCTCCCCGGCCGCTTCGCTTATTGTCGTACCTCTCTTCATCGCCCGGAGCGGTCTCTTCCGCGGGTCTTTTTCGCTCTCTCAGCTCCCTGTCCTTTCTAAGCCTCCTGTCTGTTTCTTCGGCTATCGAATCATCGAGATCCGGTCCGCGCCTGCCCCTGCGAACCTGCTCTTCCACGACATCCTCTCCTTCAGCGGGATCGATTCCCCTACGAACAGCCCGCTCATAGGCATCGGCCGCCGATCGCGCCTGCTGTTCCGTCAAGCCTCGCTCCCTGGATAATCGGGTCACCCGTTCCTTCCCTTCCCGAACCCGCTCGCGCCACTGTTCCTGTTCTTGGGGGGTTTTTCGTTCCCAACCGGGAGGATACTCACCTTCCCAACCTGTTTTTTTGCCCTCGCTGAAACCAGGCGGGGTTTTCCCCTGCTTTTCCAGCCCCGGCGGCTGTGACTCCGCCGGAGGCGCAAACAAAAATAAAGCAAGTACAGACAATCCCAATACTATCGACATGCATGTATTTTTCATAGTTCTCTCCCCTTTCCATGACACACTGTCGCCTGTCCGGATTTATTGAACCTTTCGAACCTTCTCGTTGTTCGAGAGATAGGTCTCGGCGTATCTACCGATCACACTCCATGAATGATTTATTATCACTTGTCAGGCTGCTTTTTATTATCAGGCCTGTTCCACATAAATTCAACACAAGAATAATATACCGATTGTATAATCACAATGATTGACTTCACACAAGATAGCAATTATAAATTTATTGCTTTCCGTGTTTCTCAGAGTGATGCCATACAACTGGCATGCTATGACTATATTCGTTCATTTCAAATGAAAAGGGGGGTCGTTCGCGCCCTGGGCCGGAGCAGCGACCTGAAAAATGCACGGAGCAAAAGGTGAAGAAAGATTCCACCGACACCGAATCGACTGAAGAAATCTCCGTATTGAAAACCGAAATCGCAACCTTGAAAAAGGCCGAGGTGGAGTCTCGCGCACTTATAGACGCAATTCGCAAAAATGAAGAACGCTACCGCCTGATTTTTGAAAGCGCCAGCGAAGGAATCATGGTCATTCAGAACGAAGTGATAGTTCTGGCCAACCCCACACTGCTTCGCACGGCCGGCATTCCCATCGAAGATCTTCTGTCAAAACCCTTTTATCACTTCGTGCACCCCGACGACAGGCCGATCATCAGGGATCGCTACAGGAAACGACTGAGCGGAGAACCTGTTGAAACGGGATACGATTTCAGGTTTGTGAGGGCCGATGGAACGGTTCGATGGCTACAGATCACGAGTCGTCTCATTACCTGGGAAAACAAGCCCGCCTCGCTTAACTTCGTCATAGATGTAACAAAACGAAAAATCGTGGAGCAGCAACTGGAATCGGCCATCAGGTATCTTCAGGCCGGCGAAGAACGATATAAAACCATTCTCAATACCATGCAGGAAGCCTTTTACGAGGTGGACCTGAAAGGGAATTTCACCTTTTTTAATGTAACGACGTCAATTAACTTGGGTTATTCCCATGAGGAAGTGACGGGCATGAACTTCCGGAATATCGTCAGTGAAGAAGACGCCGAAAAAATAATGAAAACATATAACGAGGTCTATCGAACCGGAAGGCCGGTCACCGGTTTTGACTTCGAGATAATCACCAGGGATGGAAGAAAGATTCCCGTGGAAGCATCCGTCGCATTGAAAAGGGACGCCTCGGGACAGGCGGTCGGTTTTACAGGTGTAACCAGGGATATCACGGATCGAAAAAAGGCCGAGGAAAAGCTCAGGTATATCAGCATTCACGATCCCCTCACCGGCGTTCACAACCGGCTCATGTTCGAGGAAGAACTGGAACGGATGGAATCGGGACGCTTCGATCCCGTCGCCATCGTCGTTTGTGACCTCGATGGCCTTAAGGCGCTTAACGACACCAGGGGACACGTCGCCGGCGACAAATTGATCATCGCAGCGGCGAACCTCCTGAAGGGACATTTCCGTTCCAGTGACGTTGTGGCCCGCATAGGCGGCGACGAATTCGCCGTCTTGATGCCTCACTGCGATCCAATGAGCATCGAATCCATATGTAACCGCCTGAGACAATCCACGGGAAAGATCGTGGACGGCGTAGGTGTACCGCTTCTCATGTCACTGGGTTACGCCGTTCGCGCGAACGGCGGACGGAGCCTCCAGGACGTCTTGAGCGAAGCGGACAAAAGGATGTACCTCGAAAAAGACAAAAATCGTTCAGTTGCAAAAAGGTTGCTGGAATCACACCTCTTCGTGAAATAACCCTTCCATTCACTGTCGGCCCGCTTTTCCCCGCCGAGAATGAATCGCCGTTCAACCGGCGAGATTGACCGCAATCCCCCGACCCTTCAAGTATTCCTTCACCTCTTTCACAGAGAGGGTCCGGAAATGAAATACCGACGCGGCAAGGAGGATTTCCGCCTTTCCTTCAACAACTGCTTCAAAAAAATCTTCCAGCTTTCCGGCGCCGCCCGAGGCGACGACAGGGACAGACACTGCATCGGCTATAGCGCGGGTGAACGGAATGTCATATCCCGACAGTGTCCCGTCGCTGTCAACGCTGGTAGGCAGTATAACACCCGCTCCAAGGTCCTGGCATTGTCTTGCCCATTCTACGGCATCCCTGCCTACAGGTTTCGTTCCTCCTGACACAACCAGTTCGAAACCGGACGGCATGGCATCGTTCCGCCGTGCATCCACGGCGATTGTTATGCGTTCCGACCCGAATTCACGAGCGGCTTCCTTCACCAAATCAGGCCGCTTGACGGCCGCGCTATTGACCGACACCTTGCTCGCCCCCGCTTCAAAAAGCCTCTCCATGTCGGTGAGCGAAGAAACGCCGCCCCCCACCGTAAGGGGTATGGTTATGACTTCTGAAACGCTTTTGACCCACTCCAGTCGCGTAGCCCGATTCTCCAGCGTCGCTGCAATGTCCAGCATGGCAAGCTCGTCGGCGCCCTCGGCCTGGTAAAAGGCCGCGTTCTCCACCGGATCTCCGGCATCCTTCACATCCACAAAGTGGACTCCCTTGACCACCCGACCGTCTTTCATATCGAGGCAGGGCATTATGGAAACGATTTTCATAGGACGGTTCCTTTCAACTGCACAATCAACAAAATATAAAGCTGCACAATGCCCCTCCTTTCATCTTTTGTCAACGATTTAATCGTTCCGAACCGATGTCCTTACCGAAGAATATTTTCTGGATACAGTATGTACCCTGTTGGGGTGAAAAGAAGGATTCATGTAATTTCCTAAGTTCGTCATTGACGAGACCTTGACAGACAGAAAATGATGATTATCAAATGTTTAAGAAAACAATTCATTAAACATTCCAGTTTGATGAATGAAGAAAGGAGGACATTCCATGTGGATGACGGGACTAAGAGGTCTTGATTGGATGCCTGATATCTGGCAGGAGTTTGATCGCATGCAACGGGAAGCGGGCCGTCTTTTCCCCGGGATAGGCACTAACTACTATGAAAATTTCCCAGCGATAAATCTGTGGATGAATGAAAATAACATTGTAGTTACGGCTGAAATTCCCGGAATAGACCCCGCTGACATCGACATTTCCGTCGAAGGGGACATCCTGCAGATCAGTGGATCCAGGAAATTGGACGAACTCGATGAAGGCGCGAAATTCCTTCGACAGGAAAGATCTCAGGGGGGGTTCAGAAGAAAAGTTCGGTTGCCCTTCCGCGTTGAAAGCGACAAAGTAGAAGCCCAGTATGAAAAGGGTGTTCTGAAGATCAACCTGCCAAGGCTCGAAGATGACAAACCAAAGAAAATCAGCATCAAGAGCGAGTAAGGCGAGGAGGTAACTATCATGGCTGAAAAAGGCAAACAAATGGAACCCCGGAAGGAGCAGGCGCCCGTAGCGCAGGAAAGCATGAAAAATCGGCCTGTGTACGTTCCCAGGGTAGACATAATAGAAGACAACGAAGCCATTGTTCTCATGGCCGACATGCCGGGGGTCGATGAAGGAAACGTGGACATCGTTCTGGAAAAGGGCGTTCTCACCATAAACGGAAGGGTGGATGACTATTTTCCGGAGGATCATCGTCTCATGTATGCCGAGTACGGCACCGGTGATTATCGTCGGAGCTTCACGGTGACCGATGCAATCGATCATAACCGGATCGAGGCAACCATGAAAAACGGCGTGCTTAAACTCGTTCTTCCCAAGGGAGAACAAGCAAAACCCAAGAAGATTTCGGTAAAAACGGCATAATGCCGGAACAATACCGAAGAGGGTTCAAAATACGCCAGTAAGCCGCCTCATGAGGGGGCGGCTTTTTTATGAATTTTTATCTTGAAAGGGTTTTCTCTTGACAGTTCAGACTTCGGGGAATACTTGGATCGACATCGGACTGATTGTTCGATATTATCGGCCAGTGTAAAATTGTGAGGAAATATGGAAGGGAAAAGCAAGCATCATGGATATTTCTCCATTATTCGAATCAAGCATATTCACCTGGGTCATATTACCCCTCTTTATTTTCATGGCCCGTGTTACCGACGTGTCGCTGGGAACAATCCGAATAATATATATTTCCCGAGGAATGAAGCTTTTGGCGCCCCTTTTTGGTTTTTTCGAGATTATGATCTGGCTGGTCGCCATAACTCTCATCGTACAGAATCTGAACAACACAATCTATTTCCTGGCATACGGTTTAGGGTTTGCGACAGGCAATTTCGTTGGAATCAAAATCGAAGAACGCCTGGCCGTGGGACGGGTGGTTATCCATGTAATCACACAGATGGATGCGTCACAACTTATTGAAAATTTGAGGAAGTGCGGGTACGGCGTGACTACGGCGAACGCAGAGGGTTCCACGGGACCGGTGAAGCTCATATTCACCATCGTGGATCGAAAGGAAATGGAAAAGGCGGTGAACCTTATCCGGCAGTTCAACCCAAAGGCTTTCTTTTCCGTGGAAGATGTCAGGATAGCGAAGGAAGGTATTTTCCCGCCCTCGAGCAACTCGATGAGCAAGTTTCTTAAGCTGGGTCGTAAGGGCAAATAAGTCCAGCGGCAAAAGTCCAGTAAATTTGAGCATCAACCCCCTCACCACGCAAGCCATCAACACTATTGTTGACAACACTGTGGATAAGCATGTGGACAGGAACATAAAAACCAGCATGGCATCGCTACTTATAACTCACTGAACAAAATTTAAGCATAATATTTAATCAACTATTACCGCTAGTTAGATTATTACCCTTGATTTTCACACCCATAGACACCTTTTTAATTTATTTCTCCACAAGTGGTATCGCTTTTGCTAAGAATCTTTCCCACTGGAGGACCTCAACTGGATGATTATTTCGGCAAGGGCCGATCCGTCGCCCCGCTCGATGATCGTTTTCAAATCCATCAATATTTCCTCGTAATATCCGAAAATTTCCTTCACGTGGGAATTGCCTGCAATGATTTCGGCATACATACGCGGGCTTCCCGACATAACACGATCGATAATATCCAGTTTCGATCTGAAAAGGGGCGTTGCATATTCTTCGAGCTCGATCCGCCCGATGCCGGTCCTTTTAATAATCATTGCCATGATCATCGAATCCAGGTGGTTCAATCCCTGAACCAGGGCCATCATCTTGTCGTGTTTTTCGGGTGTGGTTTCGATTACACGCAGGCCGGCATTTCTGAATACCTCCACGGGCCATGACGCCCACTGCCTCACCCTTCCGGGACATATTACAATGCCAAGATCTTCCGAGAGGTCGGCCTTGGGCCCGAACAACGGGTGGCAACCCATGACTTCGGCCTTGGTCGCTTCCAGCATCGATCGTAAAGGAGCTTCCTTCAGGGAGGTAAGATCCATGAGAAGGGAGGTCTCGGGCATGAGCGCCCCAACGGCAGATACAACCGATTTAGTCGATTCAATAGGAACACTCACGATAATGACGGCGCATCTTGCAGCCATTTCTTCCATGGACGGACCTGATGTCCTGCCTGAGACATGAACACTGTATCCTTGTTTCCTGAGCAGATCGGCGCACCACCTGCCCATATCCCCCGTTCCACCTATTATTCCGATTTCAAAATCACTCTCTTTCATTTCACCTCGCGTTGATTCAAAATATGTTCTTTTTATAGCACATATAGAAAAAATATCCATTGCCCGGTTCATTAAAAGACAACCCCCAATTTCTCGAAAAGATCAGGTCAGATTAAGTGACGGATCGAAAGAAATAGGGAGTGACCGAGAATAAAAAGGTGGAAGAAATCATGATTCAAAGGGAATGGCGCTCGATTATATCGACACTGATTTTTGAATTCCTGTTTTACGTGCTTCTTTTTCTCTTTCTATCTTACTGTTTATTGTTCTAACTGAAGTTATAATAAAACCAGAGCCAATTTGTGGGATGTTCTTTGACATATTTCTCAATGGTGGATATCATAGTTTGCATATTTTCCTCTATTGATGCATTTCTTTTTAGATCTAGAGGTTCTAATATATCTACATAATGCTTCCCCCCCGTGTAATGAGTAAATATAGGGATCACGTCGACTTTTTTTCTCTTCGCCAAAACCGCGGCTCCCGGAAAAACCGGCAATTCTTGATCAAATAATTTCACTTTTATATAATTATTTCCTCTTTGATCAATAATAAAAAACACTATTTTACCTTTTTTCAGAGCCGTAATGATTTTTTTGGTCACATCAATATCATTATTTTTATAGGCTATCGGTTCTACATTATATCTCTTCATTTCGTCTGCATAAGTATTACCACCGAAATACTTGAACTCCTTGAATATAACGGCAACGGGATAACCTGACAACGACAGGGCCAAAACCATAAGAGGAAAATTTCCGATATGCCCGCTGACGGCAATTACACCGTTACCTCCTTTTAGTACATTGTCCAGTGTTTCTTTGCCATTTATAATCACATTATGTTTAAAATATTCGTTTTTGATCAGCCCAGTCATTATATAAGTAAAAATAAGGAAATTTTCTATAGCATTTTTTAATGATTCCATATATATGGTTTTTGCTTCGTCTTCATCAACTTCCAGGGCGATAGTTATATTTCTAAGCGATTTATTTCTATCCTTCTTTCCAAATATGAACATTAACCGGGCTATAAGGTTTATCATGGCCTTGTTGTGGATGATCCGGCTATAATAAAGAAAAGAGATTAATATTCGCAAAAATTTTACGGTAAATAGATTTTTGTAGTAACTCGCATCTTGTTTATTTATTGCTTCGTTTGTTTCCACAGTCAGAACCTCTGGGAATTGCTTGAATTCCTTAACTGAAGCTTTAATATTACAATAACCAGGAAGGTTACGGCGTTACAGACGGTTCTTATACGCAAGGGATCATTCCGTCAATGAAAAATTCGTGGTTTGCGCCGAAAGGTGGAAAAACAGAAATGGATTAAGACTTGGTGCCTACGATTGAGTTCATGCGCGCGTCCACTAATCTATGCACAGCATCATGGATCGCCATTTCTCTTTACAAAAGGCCCTCTCATCTTATTGGACGTTTTATGTTCCCACACCCTGACGCGTTTGAGCACGCGGGCCATTTTTTCATTATCTTTGATGCCGGGAGCTCTTTCGACGCTGCTGTTTACGTCCACCGCGGCCGGCGATACGCAGCTGAGTGCCTCGTCGATGTTGTCTTCACCGATACCCCCCGCAAGCACCAGCGGCCTTGAAAGACCGATGAGCCGGGCCGCCTCCCAATTCGATGTCTCGCCGGTCCCGCCGTACAAACCGCGGTCCCGCGCGTCTACAAGGACTGCCGCCGCCGGATACGTCAATACCTGGTCGATGTCTTCTTTGCCGCGAGGATTGAATGCCTTTATAACCATAGAGACAGGCAGACCGGCTGCATATTCGGGTGGTTCGTCTCCATGAAGCTGGAGCATGTCGAGACGGCAGTAATCGGCTATTTCAATGACCCTCCGCGGGTCTTCATTGACAAATACGCCCACAGTCACAACCCTCGAAGGAATTATTTCCGTCATGAGCCGTACTCGATCCGGACTCACGTAACGGGGGCTCTCTTGATACATGACAAATCCCAATGCATCGACTCCCAGCTCCACCGCCGCCCTTATATCTTCCGGACGCGTCATGCCGCAGATCTTTACCTGCATGAAACATCCCCTTTCAGAAGTTCAGAGAGCGTATCCGCCGGAGCGTCGGAACGGGACAGCGCCTCACCCACCAGGTACGCACGGATCCCCGCCTTCTGCAGTCGAAGTATGTCTCCACGACCGCGAATGCCGCTTTCGGAAACGATTATCCTTCCAGGGGGAATCTTCGAGGCCAGACGAAGGCTTGTTCCAAGATCGACGGAAAATGTTTTAAGATCTCGGTTATTTATTCCGATTATACAGGCATCGACGGCAATCGCTTTGTCCAGCTCCTCTGAGTCGTGAACCTCCACCAGCGCCGCCATCCCTAGCGACCGGGATATCTCGATAAATTCTCGGAGCTTATCCCCCGTAAGGATACCGGCTATCAAGAGTATGGCGTCGGCGCCGGCGGCGCGGGATTCGTAGATCTGGTATGGGTCGATAATGAAATCCTTCCGGAGCAGCGGTATCTTCGTAACATTCCGGACAAGGGGGAGAAACGCGAGATTTCCTTCGAAGTGGCGCTCCTCAGTGAGAATTGAAAGTGCCGCAGCGCCCGCTTTTTCATACTCTCGGGCCAGTTCGGCGGGATCGAAGGACTCCAGTATTCTTCCCGCCGAGGGCGAGCTTCGCTTGATCTCGGCAATGACGGCGCACTCTCCCATTTCCAATGCTTTCCGGAAGTTCCGCCGTTCATCTCTTTCATCAATTGCATCTATAATCCGCTCGATTGGGTGTTCTTTCCTCTTGCTTTCGAGGGTTTCTTTGACAGATTCGACAATGCGGTCAAGTATCATGTCAACCTCAGGAATTCGAGCATTCTATTAGTGCCTTGAGCTTTTTCAACGCCGACCCGTTTCCCACGTATTCCTTTGCCGCTTCTATGCCTTCATCGAGCGTCGATGCCAAGTCCCCGGCGACGATGGCAAGCCCGGCGTTAAGAAGAACCACGTCCAGGGGCCCTCCCTTTTTGCCGGTGAGAACGGCCTTCGTGATCTCCGCGTTCGTTTCCGCGTCACCTCCGGCAAGATCGCCGAGCGGACAGACGTCTCCGAAATACTGAACCGGATCGATATTGTACGTGGAAATGAGACCGTCTTTTACCTCGGAAACCCGCGTTTCACCGGTGACGGTGGCTTCATCGAGACCGTCTGAACCACAGACCACGAAGGCACGTTTCGTCCCCAAACGCTCGAGCACGGCGGCGAAGGTCTCGGTAAGCCCGGCATCATAGACTCCGAGAAGTTGAACAGTGGCACCCGCCGGGTTGGTAAGCGGACCAAGCATGTTGAAAATGGAACGGATACCCAGTTCCCTTCTGGGTCCCGCGGCGTATTTCATGGCGGGATGGAGTCGGGGCGCAAAAAGAAACCCTATCCCGACTTCCTGCACACACTCCTCCACCTTGTCGATTCCCGCGTTTATGTTCACGCCCAGCGCCTCGAGAAGATCGGCACTTCCGCAGCCGCTCGAAACGGCCCTGTTTCCGTGCTTTGCCACCGTCAGCCCGGCCGCGGCAACAACGAAAGCGGCAGTGGTCGATATATTGAACGTCCCCGCACCATCGCCGCCGGTCCCGCAGGTATCCACAACGACAGAAGACCGCGCATCGATGCGGATCGCCCGTCGCCGCATGGCCAGAGCCGCACCCGCAACTTCATCGATAGTTTCACCTTTCATCCTCAGGGCGGTCATGAAGGCTCCGATTTGGGCGTCGGTGGCATTCCCGTCCATTATTTCCCCCATTACGCTCGCCATTTCCTGTTCCTGCAGATCCTGTCCATTTACCATTTTAGACAGCGCCTCGCTTATCATCACGACACCTCCTTTTTATTTGTATTCTTGTCTCCCTCTGACAGGAGGGATAAGAAATTCTTGATAATTCGCTTTCCCAGCGGCGTAAGTATCGATTCCGGATGAAACTGGACGCCTTCGACGGGAAAACGGCGGTGACGCAATCCCATTATCTCGCCTTCCTCTGTTTCCGCAGATATTTCAAGACATTCAGGCAGTGAGTCCCGATCCACGACGAGGGAATGATAGCGGCCCGCCTGGAAGGTGTCCGGCAAACCGTCAAAAACGGTCTTCCCATCACTCGTCACTTTCGACGTTTTGCCGTGGATTATGCGTTTCGCTTTGACGATACCGCCCCCGAAGGCGTAAGCGATAGCCTGGTGTCCCAGGCATACCCCCATGATGGGAAATCGATTGTAAAACCGCCGGACCACCTCCACCGATACGCCGGCGTCTTTGGGTGTGCGGGGACCCGGAGACAACACCACGGCGGCGGGATTCAACGAATCTATCTCACCTACGCTTATCCTGTCGTTTCGATAGACCGTCACTTCTTCGCCAAGCTGGGCGAAATACTGCACCAGGTTATAGGTGAATGAATCATAGTTATCGATTACAAGTATCATTTTCACATCCTTTCCCGCCTTGCGGCAATGCTGAAGTCCGTCGCCGCCAGTTTCAGCGCCTCCATCATGGCGGCGGCCTTGTTCATCGTTTCCTCGTATTCCCGAAAAGGGTCGGAATCGGCCACGATTCCCGCTCCGGTCTGTATGTACAGGCGGTCATCCTTCAAGAGGATTGTTCGAATGGTTATGCACATGTCCATATTGCCCGAATAACCTATGTATCCGACGGCCCCGCCGTATGGACCCCGACGTACCTGCTCCAGTTCCTCTATGATCTCCATGGCACGTATCTTCGGTGCTCCCGAAAGCGTCCCCGCGGGAAATACGGCCGCCAAAACGTCGAAACAGTCCTTATTTTTTTCCAATTGCGCCTTTATCGTGGAAACGAGGTGCATCACATGGGAGTATCGTTCAACGGACATAAGCTGCGTCACCTGGACGCTTCCCACCCGCGCAATCCGTCCCAAGTCGTTTCTCCCCAGGTCGACCAGCATCACGTGTTCCGCCCGCTCTTTCGGGTCCCTTAGCAGTTCATCGGCGAGTCGTCGATCTTCCTGCTCGTTTCGTCCGCGCTTCCTGGTCCCAGCTATGGGCCTCAGTTCGGCGACTCCTTCTTCGAGGCGTACCATCACCTCCGGGGAAGAACCTATAAGCGTCCCTTCGCCGAGCTTAAGAAAAAAAAGATATGGTGAGGGATTGACATATCGAAGAGCCCGGTAAAGCCGCAATGGATCCACCTTGCTTCGTTTCTGGAACCGTTGAGACAACACCACCTGTATAATGTCCCCCTCATTGATATAATCACGGGCACGCTCCACCATCGAGATGAATTTTTCCCTGGGAATCAAGGGTGTCGGTTTGTCTTCATTTCCCGCCGACTCAGGCAGGCCGGGTTCGCCTGCGATCGTTAAAAGAATCAGCCCGGCCCTATCTTTTATCCGACCGATACAACTATCGTAGAGCGACTGGAGATCCGCCCCCTCGTCGATAAAGGCGCATGACACCACCTTTATCGTATGACGAACGTTATCGAAGATAACCGCGCCATCCGTCACCATGAAACAGGCATCGGCCATGCCGATATCGTCGGGCAGCTTCCGGGGCATATCCTCGAAATAGGTGACCATGTCGTAACCCAGGTAGCCGACTGCGCCGCCGAAAAACCGAGGCAGGTCGCCACCGGGCATGACGGGTCGATAGGCTGCAAGTATTTCCCTCAAGGGGGCGAGCGGGTCACCGCCGTGTTCGACGACGCGGGTCGAGCCATTTTCCCTTATCTCCACCGATTCACCCTTGACGGTATAAAGCATCCTGGGGTCACAACCCAGGAAACTATATCGTCCCCATTTCTCGCCCCCTTCAACGCTCTCCAGGAGAAAAACCTCCTCCTTCTTTCCGGCGAACTTCATGAGTGTCGTCACGGGCGTTTCCATGTCGGCCAGGAATTCCCCGAAAACGGGAACCAAGGTACCGGGCCGGGCGATTTTTTTAAAAGTGTCGTAGTCGGGGTGACAGATCATTTCCCTTTTCCCTTTTTCGCTTGAAACGAAAGTCC
>JAHDRK010000051.1 GCA_018433345.1 Syntrophobacterales bacterium
TACCCTTCCTGGAGGAAACCTGCAATCCCAATCTAAGGGAGGTCCTGGTCAGAACCGCCGATATACTGAGAGAAGAAGAAGACTTGATTTTGGGACTCGTAACGGACGAAGCACGGAAACTGGCTGTCGATCCCTCCGCAGACCTTGTAGAGATCGATTTAAAGGCCTTTCGGGTCTGCCACCGTGCGATACAGCGGAGGCTCACAAGGGAATGCCTGGAGTCCCGTTCCTCGTGGACGAGAGAGCGCGGGTTCGAGCACGTGGAATCGGTGCTGTCGCTGGTTAATGGAAATAATCCATCGGCGATGATCGATTTGGGCGGAGGTATTTGGGCGTGGAGGGAGTACGACCGCCTGTTCATCGGGAAATCCGCTCGAAAGAGCCGAGATACAAGAGAAACGGAAGAACCGGGATTTTGCTACACCGTTCGCTTCCCCGGTCGAACACCCATAAAGGCCATTTCGAAGGTCCTTTCCCTGGAAATGATCGATGCCGGCCTAGTTCAACCCCCTGGAGACTTACGCACCGTCTACCTGAACGCCGGCGCCCTGAAAGGTGTCCTGACGGTAAGAAGCATGCTGCCCGGGGACAGGATTCAACCCATCGGCATGAAGGGACACAAAAAGGTCAAAGACCTGTTCATAGACGCGAAGGTGCCCCGTCGCCTCCGCCGTTCTATCCCTCTGTTGGTGGACGAACGATCCGTTATATGGGTGTGGGGATACTGCCTGAGCGAAAGGGTGAAGATCAGGAAAGGCGACATGACCGTCGTGAAGGCAGAAATAATTTGAAATTTTCATTGTTTTTGATTAATGGTCTTTCTGTGATGTTCCCTGCTGAGGTACAAAAAGGGATCGTTGGACTTTCCTTTTTGACTCCCCTGAACGCAGGTTGCGATTAACAAATCCACTCTTCCATGATATCGATAAATAATACGAAGAGTTTTGTTTGTATAACAAGGAGTGCACGAGGTGAATCAATTTCAGAAAAATATTCTAATGTGGATAGTGGTATGCCTGGTATTCGTTTTTCTTTTTCAGATGTTCCAGCAGCCGCGCGGCAGAGACGATACTATCATATTCAGCGAGTTTCTAACCCTCGTGGATCAAGGGCAGGTGAGGGAAGTGACCATCCAGGGCGATACCATTACGGGAGTCCTGAGCGACGGAAAGGAGTTCATGACACACTCGCCTCCGGGTGCCGATATCGTTTCACATTTGCGTGACAAAGGGGTCCGCATCGCCGCGAAACCCACAGAAAATACGTCTCTGCTCATGACGATTCTCATTTCTTGGTTTCCCATCCTGCTTCTTATCGCGGTCTGGATATTTTTCATGCGCCAGATGCAGGGGGGTGGCGGCAAGGCGATGTCCTTCGGAAAGAGCAAGGCCCGCCTCATGACGGACCAATCGAAGAAGGTGACCTTCAACGACGTTGCCGGAATCAACGAGGCCAAGGCCGAGCTTGAAGAAGTGGTGGAGTTCTTGAGTGATCCCAAGAAGTTCACAAGGCTTGGCGGGCGGATCCCCAAGGGGGTTCTCCTCGTGGGCCCTCCGGGTACGGGGAAGACACTGCTGGCCAGGGCCATCGCCGGTGAAGCGGGGGTGCCGTTCATGAGCATCAGTGGTTCCGATTTCGTTGAAATGTTCGTTGGAGTGGGCGCCTCCCGTGTCAGGGATCTGTTCGCGCAGGGCAAGAAAAACGCCCCCTGTATCATTTTCATAGACGAGCTGGACGCGGTGGGCAGACATCGAGGAGCGGGGCTCGGAGGGGGGCACGACGAACGTGAACAAACTCTCAATCAGTTGCTGGTGGAGATGGACGGTTTCGAATCGAACGAAGGAGTTATTATTATGTCCGCCACGAACCGTCCTGATGTGCTCGATCCGGCGCTGCTCAGGCCGGGACGTTTCGATCGTCAGGTGGTCGTTCCGTTGCCCGACGTTAAGGGGCGGGAGAAGATATTCGAGGTACACGCAAAGAAGGTGCCTTTGGCGCCTGATGTGGATGGGTCTGTTATCGCCCGCGGAACCCCTGGGTTTTCGGGAGCCGATATAGAAAACCTCGTAAACGAGGCGGCCCTGGCGGCGGCTCGAAAAAACAAGGAATTTGTCGAAATGGAGGACTTCGAGTACGCAAAAGACAAGGTCATGATGGGCGCCGAGCGACGAAGCATGGTCATAAGCGAAGAGGAGAAGCACAATACGGCCTATCACGAGGCGGGTCACGCCCTGGTCGCCCGCCTGATTCCAGGTACCGATCCAATCCACAAGGTGACCATTATTCCCAGGGGGAGGGCGCTGGGCGTAACCCAGCAACTCCCCACGGAAGACAAGCACACATACGCCAGGAAGTATCTCATCAACAATATCGCGATCCTGCTGGGCGGGCGGGCGGCCGAGGAACTGGTTTTGGGAGACTTTACCACAGGTGCGGGCAACGACATCGAGCGGGCTACCGAGCTGGCTCGCAAGATGGTCTGCGAGTGGGGTATGAGCGAAATGATGGGGCCGCTGACGTATGGAAAGAAAGACGAAGAAATTTTCTTGGGGAGGGAAATAGCGACCCACAAGAATTTCAGCGAAGAAACGGCGCATAAAATAGATGCGGAGATAGCTCGGATTGTTATGGAAAATTACGAGAGATCCAAGAAGATCCTTTCCGATCATATCGATATCCTTCACAAGTTGGCCGAAGAGCTTCTGCTTAAGGAGGTTTTGAACCTAGGGGAACTCGACGCCATAATCGGCATTTCACATCCATCAAAAAAGGACGAAAGGCCTGTCGCGGGATCCAAAAACCCCCCGGAAGAGCGGGCGGGCGGGGAAAACCCGCAAGGAGAGACAATGGAAGGGGAAAAGGTGGACGTGGCTGAGTCGATCCGGGAAGATGACGAACCGTTGCGCGATTCATGAATGGAGTCATAGCATAACTCTTCCTTTATCGTTTATGGACGAGAGAAACGCCATAAGCCCGTCCCGGACCGGATCCGCGGGAATCCATAAAGTATCCGGAAGCACTGGATGCGGGATTGAGTTGTCAGGAATGACGATGATGATACCGAGAAGGTTTTCAATAAAGCTTTCGAAAGTTCAATCGGTTACCACCGTAAGGTATGTATCGTGCGGCTGATTCGCAATCCATCGAGGAATGACGCCCTGCGGGAGCTCCAAAGAGTGGGTGTGGACCCTCACGGGATAGCAGCTATGCTCCCAAAGATGGAACACTTCATAATAGGAATCGAAGGACTGACGTGCAAGGTGGCAAACATCATGAAGCAAGAAATGCTTTCCATCGGTGGGGACGTGGCCGTTGCCCGTGGATCGGTAGACTGCACCATTGAAACCACCGACGCCTTAGTCATGGGAACCCTTAAACAGATCCATCGGTTCATCGACAAGCTTGCCTCCCAGCCCTTCGGTCTGCGGGCCTTGGCCGAGGAAATGAAATCACTTCTGGAGCGGAATGAGCGAAGGAAATTTCTTCTCATCACCCCGCGCCGGACTATTGATATCGGCGGGAGGACCCTTGTCATGGGCATAATCAATGCGACCCCCGATTCCTTCTCGAACGGAGGGAAATACGACTCCATGGAGAATGCGGTGGAGGCGGCCCTGCGGATGGAAGAAGATGGCGCCGACATGATCGACGTGGGAGGAGAATCGACCAGGCCTGGTTCGGATCCTGTACCGGTGGAAGAGGAGATTCGTCGCGTGGTTCCCTTGGTGCGGGCTCTGGCCGCGAGAACGGAACTTCCCATATCGGTTGATACGACAAAGTCCGTAGTGGCGAAGGCCGCCATAGGCGAGGGAGCCGAAATGATAAATGACATCAGCGCCCTGCGGTTTGATCCCGGGATGGCGCGGCTGGCGGCATCCGCCGGGGTTCCCCTCGTTATGATGCATATGCGGGGAATCCCGAAAACCATGCAGCAAGGGAGTCTCGAATATGATTCCCTCGAGGGTGAAATCATCGGTTTTTTAAGGGAACGAATCGACTTTGCCGTAAGGGCGGGGGTCGACGAGGAAAACATCGTGCTCGATCCTGGTATCGGTTTCGGCAAGAGCGGAGAAGACAACTGCAGGCTCCTGCGTAGGCTGGCTGATTTCAGGTGTCTTGGAAGGCCGCTGCTTGTAGGGCCGTCTCGCAAGGGTTTTATAGGAAGAGTAACCGGTGACCCGCCGCGGGAGCGCGTCGAGGGAACGGCGGCTGCTGTGACGGCGGCGATCCTGGGTGGCGCAAGTATTGTCCGTGTTCACGACGTGGCGTTCATGAAAAAGGTGGCCGCGATGGCCGATGAGATCGCCGGATTGCGGGAACAGACATGATCCAAGCGGTGGGCATCGACAGCGTCGACATAGATCGATTCGAAAAGGCGATCGGCCGCAGGGGTAACCGGCTGCTGAACCGCATATTCCGAGACGGAGAAATAGCCTATTGCCGCAGCCTCCCGAGACCGGCTCTTCACTTCGGCGCCCGTTTCGCAGCGAAGGAAGCCTGCATGAAGTGTCTCGGGCGCGGCGTTTGGGGTGGTCTTGCGTTCAGGGACATAGAAACGGTGCGCGATGATGATGGGAGCCCGGCGCTTCTGCTTCATGGAAATGCGAAATGCATATTTGAAGAAAAAGGCGGAGGGGTGCTTCACCTGAGCATGACTCACACCGGTACGACGGCAATGGCCTTGGTGGTCGTTGAACGACTCCAGGAGGATCACGGGGCGGGGCCGCGATGGAGCCTTTGAAAATGGCGTCTGACAGCCTCGAAGAAACGCTCCATATCGGCAAAATCATCGGAGAGCATGTCCTTCCGGGGACGGTCATAGCGCTTATCGGCGACCTGGGGACGGGAAAAACGTCACTTACGCAGGGCATAGCCTCCGGCCTCGACGTTCCCGGCGATTACTATGTAACGAGTCCCACGTTTACCCTGGTGAATGAATACCCGGGACGATTGCCGCTCTACCATGTCGATCTCTATCGCCTTTCCGGGCCGACTGACTTGGAGGACCTAGGTTACGAGGAGTATGCTTACGGAGAGGGGCTCATGGTAGTGGAATGGGCGGAAAAGATCATGGACCGGTTGCCGAAAAAAACGATATTTATACACATGGACCGCATCTCAGAAGAAAGCAGGTCCCTAGTGGTTTATTCCGCGGACGACGCAGAAATCTCGGAACTCAAAAAGGCTTTGGAAAAAGGAGGTTACTTGTAACGTGGCTCGCATTGTTCAGAAATACGGGGGCACATCGGTGGCGGATCTCGCCAAGATACATAACGTGGCGGAGAGAATCATCAGGACGTACCAGGCCGGAAACGAGGTCGCGGTTGTTTTGTCGGCAATGGCCGGCGAAACGGATCGGCTCATTGCCATGGCGAACGCTGCGACGGCGGACAGGCCCACGCCGAGGGAGTACGATGTCCTTATATCGACGGGGGAGCAGGTCACGGTTTCGCTCATGGCCATGGTTCTCAACAGCAAGGGATTTCCCGCAAAGTCAGCCTTGGGATCGCAGGTGAAAATTATAACCGATAAGAACCACATGGCCGCCAGGATACGGAAGATAGACGCCGATTTTATTGTCAGGGAGTTGGAGAAACACCGTATTATGGTGATCGCGGGATTCCAGGGAGTGGACCGCAAGGGCAACATAACCACTTTGGGCAGGGGCGGTTCCGATACCAGCGCCGTCGCCATAGCTGCGGCTATAAGGGCGGACTATTGCGAGACCTTTACCGACGTGGACGGCGTGTATACGACGGATCCCAACGTGTACGAAAAGGCGAGGAAGTTGAAAAAGATATCCTACGACGAGATGCTCGAACTTGCAGGCGCGGGTGCCAAGGTGTTGCATCAGCGGGCGGTGGAATTGGCGAAATTATATAATGTGCCGCTTTATGTGCGTTCATCATTCAACAACGACGAAGGAACTCTTGTCACCAGGGAGGACGAAGAAATGGAAAAGGAAGTTGTCTCCGGCATAACCTATGATAGAAACCAGGCGAAGGTGAGCGTCATTCACGTACCCGACAAGCCGGGAATCGCGGCGCGACTTTTCACGCCGCTCGCAGAACGCGATATCATAGTCGACATGATCATACAAAACGCAAGCATCGAAGGATACACCGATCTTACCTTCACCATACCGAAAAAGGACATCAAAGAGGTCGAAGAACTCCTCGAGACCGTTGCAAAGGAAGTGAATGCGGAAAGATTCATTATCGATCCGGATATTTCAAAGGTGTCCATGGTGGGGCTGGGTATGAGAAGCCATTCCGGCGTGGCGACGAAAATGTTCGACACATTGGCGAAGGAAGGGATCAATATCCAGATGATAAGCACCTCGGAGATCAAGATTTCCTGCGTCATTGAGTCAAAATACACAGAGCTCGCCGTGCGGGTGCTCCACGACGCCTTTCAGTTGGAAATGGAAGGTTGACGCATCGCTTTTGAGAAAAAACGACAGTGAAAGCCACATTTTTTCATCCACTTGCAAAAAGGCAGTTGGCCGGCTCCTTGATATTGTTACTGGTCGTATCGACCATGGTCGCCCTGCGTATTGCGGTGAAGCCGCTGTCTCCCTTTCTGATGCCCCTCCCGCCCCCGATGACTGAACGGACTCCCGGTTCAAAGGCGATCCAGGTGGAACTGGGAAGCGGGGGAGGAGGTGTCTACTTTTTTGAAGGGTCGCCCTCCGTGATCGAGGCGCTTCGTTACGTCGCACCGGAAAAGGCGTCGCTTTTCGACGGTCATGCCGATTTGTTCAGCAGCAGACTGTCGTCCGGCGACCTGCTGTCGGTAAGTTTCGATCCGCCGTCAATCAGAATCGACTCCATGGAACAATGGATCAAATATGCGCTGGGAATACCGATGGACGCCGACATGGTGACGGCGGAAGACCTTTCGCTCATACCGGGGATAGGACCTGCAACGGCGGAAGCCATAGTGGAATACCGGGAGAGACAGGGAGGGCTGCGATCTCTTTCGGAACTTATAAATGTCCCGGGTGTGGGAGATAAACGGTGCGGCGAACTCAAAAGATATCTCGCGCTTGACAGGTAAAGTGGTTGATGATATTGCAATCGCCTGCATCAAATCAGGATCGGGGCGTAGCGCAGTCTGGTAGCGCATCTGAATGGGGTTCAGAGGGTCGGAGGTTCAAATCCTCTCGCCCCGACCAGGTAAATCAAGAGGTTACGGTTTACGCCGTAACCTTTTTTTTACCCCCGGCGAAGAAAAAGGGGACAGGCTGCTTTTTTGCCGTTATAAAAAGGGGTAGCTGATGTCGAGGGTTGCCGGAGGGTTGGCAGGTGATCACATTTATCATGTTCCGAGCCGTGGCGAGGGGGTCGGTAAGTTTTTCATAAAATCA